>JAQWMV010000026.1 GCA_029246605.1 Pseudomonadales bacterium
CAGGGGTTTATAGATGTTTATTATTGGTCTTCATGGTCAATACCCGGTGTCGTCATACCCGATGAAAGGTCAGGCCAAGATAACTTAAGATACTGGTACATCGACACCATGGTGAGAATGGCTGCACCATAGAGCAATACGTAGCCAAAGATAACTGCTGGCCTATCCAGGCCTGGCCCGCACCATAACAACACAATAATTGAGATCATCTGAAAGGCAGTCTTGATCTTGCCAAGATTTGACACGGCCACACTGCGCATCTGACTGTACTGTGCCATCCACTCTCGTAGCGCAGAAACAACGATTTCTCGACCAACGATCACAATTGCAGGAATGGCAAGCGCTGCACTGGCGTGTACTTCAACGAGCAGCACGAGTGCTACCGCCACCAGCAGTTTATCGGCGACGGGGTCTAAAAAGGCCCCAAAAGTCGTCGTTTGCCCGAGGCGACGCGCCAAATACCCATCCAGCCAGTCTGTCAGCGCTGCAATGCTGAAGATAATACTGGATGCCATATATCGCCAGTCCACAGGCAAAAAGTAGAAAGCGACAACCAGTACAGGAATCAAGACAATTCTCATACTGGTTAACAGGTTTGGCATGCTAAGTGGAAATTTCATCTAGGTATTCTAACCGTTGTGTAAGGTTGCATAAATCTGTTCTGCTAATGTTTTGCTAATTCCTTCAACTTTTTGCAATTCCTCAGTACTTGCGCTCTGTACTTGTGCCGCGCCGCCGAAATGGCGCAATAAAGCTCTTCTGCGTTTCGGGCCTACCCCGTTAATACCCTCCAACGACGAGGTTTTGCGTTTTTTACTGCGTCGACCACGGTGAGCGGTAATAGCAAATCGGTGACTTTCGTCACGAATGTGTTGTATGAGATGCAAACCAGGATTGTCAGGAGATAAGTTTACTTCCGGTCCACCACTGACGAAAAGGCTCTCCAGACCTGCTTTCCGAGTTGGCCCCTTTGCGACGCCAATGACCGTTATGCCAACAATCTGTAACTCCTCAAGGATACGTTCTGCCTCGTGCAACTGACCCTTACCACCATCGACAAACAGAATATCCGGTAACAGGCCCTCTCCTTTCTTTATGCGAGTGTAGCGCCGTCGTAGCGCCTGTGACATGGCAGCATAGTCGTCTCCTGGTGTAATGCCATCAATATTAAAGCGACGATAGTCTGATTTGACGGGTCCGTTCTGGTCAAACACAACACAGGAAGCAACGGTTGCTTCACCGGAACTGTGACTAATATCGAAACATTCCAGGCGTGCCGGTATGGCTTCAAGGCCAAATGCTTTCTGCAAACCGTCAAATCGTTGCTGCATATTATTTCGAGTCGCCAGATGTGCACCGAGGGCCTGTTCGGCATTGGTCACCGCCAACGTAATCCAGCGCTTTTTTTGTGTTCGTACATGGTCGGAGATATCAATTTTACGTCCGGCTTTTGCCGAGAGCGCCTCAGACAATACTGCTTTTTCTTCAATGCCGGTGTTAACGATGACTTCCTGGGGGATTTCACGACTGCCCTGCCCCTCTAGATAAAACTGTGGGATAAATGCGGTGAGAACCTCACGCGCACCCTCATTGAGTTTAGGACTTGGGAAATAGGTCTTGTTACCCAGCATACGTCCACCGCGAATGTAGGTCACCAAAACACAGATCCCACCAGAACTAAGGACTGCTGCGATGACGTCAAAGTCGCCATTTTGCCCTACTACGTATTGCTGTTCCTGGAATTTTCTCAGGTGAGTTATTTGATCTCTGTAGCGTGCGGCGCGTTCAAATTCCAGATTGCTCGATGCCTGTTCCATTTTGTTGGCGTAATCTTCGATGACCGCACGGTTCTTACCAGCAAGGAACATGGTTGCATGCGCTACATCGTCAGCATAGTCGTCCTTACTGATAAGATCACAGCATGGGCCAGAGCAGCGTTTGATCTGATATTGCAGACAGGGTCGTGTACGGTTTCGAAAAAAAGCATCCTCGCACTGACGCACCAGAAAGACCTTTTGCAGTATGTTTAAACTGTCACGAACTGAATATGCACTCGGATAAGGTCCGAAATACCGCCCCTTTTTATGCTGTGCGCCACGATGAAAAGCCAGTCTTGGATATTCATCCTCACTCGAGAGATAAATAAACGGATAGGATTTATCATCTCTAAACACGATGTTGTATGGCGGTTTAAGGTTCTTAATAAGCGATTGTTCGAGTAAAAGCGCCTCTGTTTCACTGGCTGTAACGGTTGTTTCCACTGCTTGAATGCGACTAACCAGTGCCAGGGTTTTTGCATCTAACGCTGAAGAACCGAAATAGCTGGACACTCTGTTCTTAAGGTTCTTTGCCTTGCCTACGTAGAGAATATTGCCTGCTTCATCAAACATGCGATAGACGCCCGGCCTTGTGGTCAGTTGCTTCAGGAGCGCTGTACTATCGAAATCAGTCACTACAGATCCGGTTAAATTAAGAAATGCCGGCAGTGATTGCCGCCTTGGCGACAACGCGCTCGAACATGGTTGGTGTGAGGCGTTTAGTCTGGGTGTTATAACGGCTGCAATGGTATGAATCAACTACAGAGACATGATCTGATAATTTATGTTGCGCGCCATGGGCAAACGGGTAATGCGACAAGGTGTAGCCGAATGCCTTGAGCAGTGCGTTGTGTGCGACTTGGCCAAGTGCCAGAAAAGCCGCCTGGGACCGTTCACAATGATCAAGCACTTCCGGTTTAAGGTGTCGCTGGCAGTTGTTGATTTCGACCATACTGGGCTTATTTTGCACAGGCATGCATTTGACTGCATTTGTGATCATCACACGATCGACGAGATCAAGTTTTTGTAGTGTATGGAACAGCAAATCACCCGAGGCATCGCCGGTGAATGGGATGCCAGTTCGATTGGCACCATGTTTCCCGGGTGCGAGCCCAACTATCATCAGGGGCGCGTTTTTGTTACCGGAGGCTGGAACGGGTTTGTTCCAGTAATCGGGAAAATCTTTACGCAGTACACGAAACTGTTTTTGTAGTACACAGCATCGCGTGCAATCGATCAGCTTAGTCATGTGCAGGGTCGCGGTTGAACGGTTGCACCCTAGTTTACATGGCTATTGGCACACTCAAAGCTCTAAGCGGCAACCTCAGCATCGATAATGCCTTGCATGATGGCGAGCTTCGTGAGACTGACGTCGTTATTCACGTTCAGTTTTTCAACAATTCGGTAACGGTAGCTGATGATGGTCTTGGGAGATCAAGACAGACATTCCAAGATCTCATTGACTTTGTGCCCCATGATAACCATTAGCGTGATCTGCATTTCACGACTGGACAGCTGTTCGAAAGGAGACGCTGGTCTGTCATTGTATGGACGAAGGGCCAACTGTTGGGAAACATCGGAACTGATGTAACGTTCCCCAGCCATAACTTTTCTGATGGTACGGACCATTTCTTCCATATTAGCTTTTTTAGTGATGTAGCCACTTACCCCTACTTTTAATAGTTTCGATGGGTACGGATCATCTTCATGCATTGTCACGGCAATAATTTTCACATCCGAATCAATGCGCAAACACCTTCTGGTTGCCTCCAACCCACCAATGCCGAGCATTTGCACATCCATAAGAACCACATCAGGGGATAGCTGTTGCACGAATTCTATGGCTTGTTCATCGCTATCGGCATTCGCGATTATTTCCAGCCCTTCTACGTCCTCCAGCAGCCGAGAAGTGCCAATTCTTACCAGCTGCTGGTCATCGACGATAAGTACT
>JAQWMV010000030.1 GCA_029246605.1 Pseudomonadales bacterium
TGCTGCCAGCCCATCTGATCTTCCCGGTTGGTCCGGTCTAATGCAGTACGGCTGTATTTAAGGCGCATCTCTTCCGGCCACGCCTCGTCAAGAAAGTCTCTGACCTCTTGCTGGAATGCCAAATCTTCGTCAGTAAATGTAATATCCATGTCGTTTGTCTCCCGTTATCCAGCCAGCGCAGCAAAGCGTTTGAGATGAAAGCGGCTGTTGCCGAACATATTTTCTATGACAGTCACACGCTTAAAGTAGTGAGTAGTGCTTAGTTCATCCGTCAGCCCCATACCACCGTGAATTTGAATTGCATCCTGGCCGACAAGCTTACCCGCTTTACCAATCTGGACTTTTAATGCCGCCACGTATTTTCGCGCTTCCTCGTTATAGCCTTTTTCCAGGTAGGCTGCTGTCATATATAGCAGTGATTTGGATTGCTCATAGGCCATAAACATATCCACCATGCGATGCTGTAACGCCTGAAAACTGCCAATACGCTGACTAAATTGCTCGCGGACTTTGCTGTATTCCACGGTGTCTTTATACAACACTTCCATACAGCCTACGGCTTCTGCGCAAACAGCGAAAGTTCCTTCGTCGATCACCTGTTGCAATACCGTCAGTCCTTGCCCGGCTTCACCAAGTAAGGCATCCGCACCCACCTCAACATTCTCGAAGGTGATTTCCGATGCACGCATTGCATCCACAGTTGTAAAGTCATGATGGGAAATGCCAGCCTGTTTCGCATCAAGCACGAACAGTGAAACACCATCTGTGTCACGCTGGGCACCACTGGTACGCGCCGACACCACCAGAAAATCGGCCGCCGGTGCATTTAAGACAACGGCCTTATAACCATTGATGACGAAGCCATCGCCTTTGGCCGTCGCCGTAGTTGTCAGGTCGTGCAGGTCGAATCGACCCTGCGGTTCGACAAATGCCAACGCACCCTGCAATTTACCCTCAATAAGCGGGGGTAAGTAGCGCTTTCTTTGTTCCAATGATCCCCCTAAGCGAATCGCACCACCAGCAAGGACTACTGTCGGCACAAACGGTTCAACGACGATGGCCCTGCCGAATTGCTCGCAAACCACCATTGACTCAATCGCCGTACCACCGAGACCACCGTCCTCTTCGCTAAAAGGAATAGCCAGCCAGCCCAATTCGGCAAACGTCGCCCAATTTTCAGCGCTATAACCTTGGGCTTCTGCGACGCACTTTTGACGTTGGTCGAAGCCGTAATCATTAAGAACAAACCGCTCTACACTATCCTTGATGAGCAATTGTTCGTCGTTTAATGAAAGATCCATTGGTTTTCCTCGACTACAAAACGAATTATTTCAGATGTGAAGTATAGGTAAAATTGCGCTTCAATAGTACGAGATAAATGGCTGCTTCCCTGGTTGCTATAGATCAACCATATCGACGGGCTTGCCGATACGCGACGATTCCAGAATACCCATGACCACTTTCATCGTTTCGATGTTGTCCCGACCGGCGCTTAAGGGCTCGGCGCCGGTTCTGATGCACTCCTCAAAGTCCAGGATCTCGTTGACGAAGAAGCTCGTGTTGGGCAATACGAAGTCACTTGTATCAAGGGGCTCGAATGGTGGATTCATCTGCCTTTCCCGGTCGGGCGCAGCCTCCTTTTCCGCGAACATGACATTGCCAAAGTGCCGAATTGGGCTATCGTCATTGGCGGTTTCCGGTGGCGTCGAATGAACGGACCCCTTGCTACCAAGGACCATATAGGACGACGCTTCTGGCACCAAATAAGTGGTCCAGCTGCTAAACAGATCACCGATGGCCCCGTTTTCAAATTCGAGGGTTGCCGCGACCAAATCATCTGCACCGTTGGTCATTTGTGGCTGCACCGACCGGCAGACACCGGTCACCCTTTTGACGTTGCCAATAAAGTAACGCAGCAGGTCTATGTAATGCACGGTGTTTAGCTGTAGCACACCCCCACCCGCTTTGCCGTCGGTATACCAGGATTTCTCAGCAGGGCCTTCCCTGAATACATGGGTTCGGGCCGCCTGAATCTCGCCCAGTTTACCGTCGTCTATGAGCTGTTTCACGGCATAGGCTTCCGGTGAATAACGCAGATGCTGCCCAACCATTAGGGTGACAGCAGCCTTGTCGGCCGCCTCAATCATCGCCTGACAATCCGGTAGGGTATTCGACATCGCTTTTTCGACAATCACATGTTTACCGGCTGCAGCGGCAGCTATCGCCTGGGGCGCATGGTGGTTATGACTCGTACAGATATCCACTGCATCGATGTCCGCCTCACGGAGCATCTCGTCGTAGTCCAGGTAGACGGCTTCGATGCCTGCTTCCCTCGCGAACGCCTGCGCCATCAGCGGGTCGATGTCGCATACGGCTGTAAGTTGCACCCGGTCGGCGTGCTCCAGATAGGCGGACAGGTGGAATTTGGAAATACTTCCGGTGCCAACGAGACCGACTTTTAGCGGCTTGGACATGTTCCTCATTCTCCCTATGCTGTTTTTATTTGGGACCGTGCGGGCCGACGTTAACTAACCTTGGGGATTACCTTTTCCGATATCAATCGTATGCCTTTCAGTACATCCTCGCGAGAGCCCGACCAACCGATCATCGTGCAGATGATCTCATCTGCGCCGAAGTCTTCGCGCAGTTGGTGAATTCGATCCACAACCTCCTCTGGTGTGCCAAACAGGTCGCTCGAACGCTCCGGCTCTTCCGCAGAGCCCCCGTCCTTTAGCGTGTGCTCCACCCGCGTCTTCTGGGAGGCTTCCCGGATGCGGTCGGCCTCCCGCTGTGTCGCCACCACGTGGGTGCTCATGCGGATCGACACTGACGGATCTCCCCCGTGTCCAGCATCCACCCAGGCCTGCCGGTAATTCTTAACATCCTCCTTCAACACCGCGTCACCACGCACATTGTGCAGGCCGCCGCCGCCAATCGCGATCCGGTAGCCCAGCTTACCCATAGGCACGAAACCCTGTTGGCTATCGAGGGGCAACAAAATCGGCGGATGGGGCTTCTGGACACACCTTGGCAGGAAATTCGCACCTTCAGGGAGTGCGGGGTAGTTGTAGAACTCACCGTCGAAACCGGAGAATTCCTCCTCCGTCCAGACCTGGCGCATAACCGCCAGATACTCGTGAAATTGGCGCTGGCGTCTTTCATCACCAGTTGTGTCCCCACCGGCACCGTAAATGAACCGACCATTACTTAGCTGGTCAAGCATGGCGATCTGTTCTGCCGTTTGCAGTGGATTTGCTGGTGAGAAGTGGTCAAAGACCCAGCCGAATTTTTCGGCGTTGCCACCACGACGATTGATGGGAGAGCCACCTTCCTTCACTTTGGTCGTGAATTCCTCACTAGGTGCCTTGAGACCTGGCAGGTGAACAGCAGTCCCGATCTTGATGCGATGGGTTCGGGCAGCAATCGCAGCGGCCAGCAAAAGGATACTCGGCACCATGGTCCGTAGTGGCACACCCCCGGACCAAACAGTATCCCATCCTGCCTCGTCCATTGCGCGGATCTCTTCAAAGCTGGCATCGTAGGCTTGCGCTTCCGACTCGTCGTCCATCCTGGTCCAAAAGGCCAAATAACTGATTTTCATGCCGCTCTAGATCCCCTCATGTAATTTCAGGTGTGGTGTAATCTACAGACTGCGGCTATTGGTAGGTAGGTGTCAATCGATAACTTTCACCGTGCCGCGGTCGCCATCAACTTCCAGCATGTCCCCAGATTTAATATGCTGGGTAGCATTTCCGACACCGAGTACCGCAGGAATGCCGTATTCCCGGGCGACGATGGATCCATGCGCCAGGATGCTGCCGATGTCTGTTACCAGCGCCGTGGCATGGGGAAACAACTGAGTCCATGCCGGCGTTGTCAGCGGGCAAACCAGTATGGTGTCCGGTTGCATCTTGTCGAAATCATTGGGGCTCATAATGACACTGGCTCTGCCAGACACCTTGCCTGGCGATACGGCAAATCCTTTGAGGATTCCCTCTCTATCATCGTTGCTATGGATAGTGGCCAATGCGCTTTCCGTTTGGGATGCTTTCAATGGCGGTATGGCTGGTGGCGGATCCATACGCAGGCGCAGGGCTCGCAATTCCCGTTGTTCCTGTGCCTGCTGGCCCAGCGCCGGTAGTGCTTTGTCGTTGGCACGCGCGGCTATGGCTGCTTCAAGATCTTCGCTGCTGACATAAAAGATATCATCGGGTTGATTGAATGTTCCAATCTCCACGAGGAGTCCACCCAGCGCCAGCGCCCTGGGTCGGAGCGTTGACCAGGAGAGTCCTAAATAGAACAAAGCCTCTTCACGGGTGGGGTAATTGACGCGTGCCGTCCAGTAGGTCTGCAAAAATTCCATACGCTTTCCACCTTTGAAGAACTTCATCGCCTGCCACAATTTGGCGCGTCGATTTTTTTTCATTTCTTTCTGTCTGACGGCAGGATCCCGACCAGGATTTCTCACCATGGCTTTGAGGCTCATTGCAAAAGGCTTGGGGGCTTCTTCCAGCGTAGCCTCGACAAAATCAAGATTGAAAACCTGCCTGCCGTAGTCATGAAGATACTGGTCAATGGCATGTTTTGTGACTTTGCCTGCCGGATGATTACCCAGTGCACCAAGAAGTCTTGCTGCGGGTGTCACAATGGTCAGTTCATAGAGCGAGGGGTTTTCACGTATTCCTGCAGCTATCGACCGCATCTCTAATTCGGCATCTAACGTCCTAGATGAAAAGCCTGTCAGGAAGGTACCGCTTATCATGCCTTCGTCAGGGGCGTTTTCTTCCAGGAAATGCTGAAAACCACCGTCGGTTGCCTTGGCAGTACCAATGACGCCCCGAAGTGCGTGCCAGTACTTCGCTTCGGTCAAGCTCAAATCTCTCAGACATTGCAGCAGTTCTATGCCGGTTGCCTTAGTGGGATCAAGCTTGTCCCATCTCTCAATACGGCCGAGATACTCAGGTAACTGAACATCAGCCCAGTATCTGAGCACAGGATAGGGTTTGAACGAACGATAAGTTTTGGCGATTAGATAGACGAAATGGAAGGGACCACCTTTGAGCTGATCAATAAGATATTTATTGCGAAGTGCACCCTTAAGTGTCTTGTACCAGGACTGGGCCTTTTGCGTCTTCTCGAGCTTGTCCATAACGCCCTTCCATTCATCAAAATTAGAATGATAGATGGGTTGAAAGGCGTAGCCGTTTACGGTGGTAACCACAAAGTTCTTCAGCCAACTCCTGGTATTGATACCTTCCCACTTCCAACCTTCCGGCCATTTCTGTGAATCAAAAATCCCCTTGAGATACAAATCCTGGAACAGGGGCGACAACGGGTCAGGCATGTTTTCTGCCACCTGACGTTTCAGTAGTTGTGCGTCAGGGACCTCGGGCCAGCTAACATCCTTAGGAGGAGGCGCTGATAGATTAGTGATGGGGCGTGACTGTAGTAGCCAGAGTTTGCCGGTAGAAATCGCCCATTCAATATCCTGAGGAACACTCTCAAATTCTTTCTCGATTCGTAGGGCAACTGACGCCAGTTCGCTTAAGGAAGCATCATTGAGGGACGATTGCGACTTCTGCGCTTCAGTGACGTCCTCCATTCGCGTACCCTGATTACCATCAGAGACTATCCTCTGGTCTTTGGCACCAATGATGGTTTCTTTAGCTTTAAGGCTTTGCCGATCGACAATATAAGTGTCTGGCATAACCTGACCGCTGACAACTGCCTCACCCAACCCGAAGCTGCAATTCACGATCATCTCATCGCGATCACCGGTGACAGGGTTAGCTGTAAACAATATGCCGGATACTTCTGATGGGATCATAATCTGTACCACCACAGCCATCGCGACCACGTCCTGCTGAATATCCATCTCATGACGATAGTTGATGGCCTGAGCCGTCCACAGGGATGCCCAGCAGTTTTTCACTGCAACGGCCACCTCATCGGCACCCTTCACATTAAGGTAAGTCTCCTGCTGGCCGGCAAAGGACAGATCCGGCAGATCCTCCGCATTGGCCGACGACCTGACAGCAACCGCTGGTGTACCCTCTAGACCCTCATAAGCCTTGGCGATCTCTTGGGCTATATCGTCTTGGAGGTCATGTTCTTGGAACAAGCTGTTAATGTCGGTTGAAGCCTGCTCAAAAGAACAGGTACCTTCCACGATCCGCGGTTTCGCCAGTTCAAGAATTTTGGTCTGCAGATCGTGTTCTGTAACAAACTGGCGATAGGCCTGTGTGGTCACCTGAAACCCGCCGGGAACGTCGAATCCTGCATTGGTGAGTTTTGCGAGAGAACGGCCCTTACCGCCTACGATTTCGAGCGAATCTACCTGGCTGTCAAGGGAAACAATTAGATCTTCTGCCATGGGAAGTACCGGCTGAAAAGAGAGGCACATTATTCACAGATGGCCTACTACAGGCAATAGGTACCTATAGTGAGTTCACCCGTTTATTATCTGAACTACAGATCAATCGCCAATAATTTCAAAAAAGATTTTTTCTGTTCATCAGTCATCTCTGAAAAGATGGGTACCAGCATCTCGGTAACAGGCAATTCTGCGTATTCGGGCGATGGCATTTGCATGCTGGCGGCAACATTGTGAAACCCTGGGGCCACCGTGACAGCGGCACCAATTAGGGGTGGCCAGTTCATTGATTTTGCGCTTCCACCTTTACCTTTCTCCCACAAATCCTTCCTGCCTATGTACTCCATGATGTCTTTATACATGACGGCCTCATCGGCGCCACGCTGTTTAGAGCTGTCGTAAATAGCCCGCGACTGGTTACAAATGGAACCCCATACTGCTTCGATATGGAAACCGTCCAAAGCAAGACATTCTTCCGGTGCACCATCGCCACCAGAACATACGCCGTCATTCACCATAAAGTAGAAGGCAGCTTTCTCACGGCCACCGGCCAGCATTCTTTCTGGTGGATAGAGATAGTTTTCTGTAAATCCCCAGGCGGTATCTACCGGAAGATTAGCGTCCTGCAGCATCTTGGCACCTGCCTTGCCACAGGCTTCACACCATTCAGCCGATCCAAATTCACCTACGGGTTCAAGGTCAGACATATCATTCTCCATTTCTGCAATTCGCTGATTATTTTCAGCCGAGTTGGCATTGTTACATAGATAGCCGAGTTCTAACGACTCGAAAACCGGAACGAAGCAAAAGATTTGCAGTTCCTTGACGTTCCCGGATGATCACGCGTGCTTCAATTCATCATCAATCACTGCTTTTCTGTTGCTCCTGCATCCTTTGGACTCGAATCAACCCGTTCATTTCTTCAACGGTACTCATGTCGAGCAGTTCATCCTTACGCTCTAACAGATCTTCGTAGGTGACGTCGGCGCCAAACTCAAGTGACGAATTGATGAACGTTGCACTGGAGTGAAACTGACCATTACCCGCGTGGATGGTTCTGTTAGTAGGGGCGTCATCGTTACAAAGCAACAGTACTGCCGGGCTAACGAGTTTAGGGTGACGCATGGGGTCCGGGTCGTCTGGATTAACCTCGACGCCAGGAATCATGCCTATCAGGCGAGTTTCCGCGGCGGGTGCTAGAGTATTTATGCGTATGTTCTTAGCCAGGCCCTCGATCGCAAGTACATTCATAAATCCGACCATACCCATCTTAGCAGCACCATAGTTGGCCTGACCAAAGTTACCAAAAATACCCGAAGTGGAACTAGTGAACACGATTCGACCGTAAGCTTTTTCCCACATGATCTTCCAGGCCGCCTTCGTGACATAAGCGCTGCCATTGAGGTGTACGTTCATCACTAAATCCCAGTCGCTCATGTCCATATTTTTGAAACTTTTATCTCTTAGGATGCCAGCGTTGTTGACGAGGATGTCCACTGTACCAAAAGCACTCACCGCATCATCGATGATTGACTGCGCGCCTGCTTTGTCAGAAACAGATGCCTTATTGGCGATTGCTTCCGCACCAAGCGCAAGGAGTTCTTCCACCACCTTGTCTGCCATATCGCCTTTTCCAGTACCGTCGCCGGCGCCACCTAGGTCGTTGACCACGACCTTGGCGCCACGTTTGGCAAACTCGATCGCGTGTGCCTTACCGAGTCCACCGCCGGCACCGGTGACAACTACGACCTTGTCTTTGAAGTCATTCATAGTTTTCTCCGTTTGATTCTTATTGTTATCTAAAGAGTACATTCCTCACCCAGGTTGGGTAATGGTCCGCACTCTAGTAAGTTCTATTCATTGCCTAACTACTGCAGGCTTTCCACCAGAAGATGTAGCGCATTTGTTTCAGGTGAACTTGAGACAGCATTCAACGCACCATAGTTTCCCGAAAAATTACGCGCTACGGAGTACCTGTCCGGCCCGAGTACCAGTCAGTTCACCATCAAGCACGCTGATTTGACCATTGACGATGGTCGCCTTGTAACCGTTGGCTTTTTGGATGTAGCGTGGCGCACCACCGGGGAAGTCGTGCACTAGCTCAGGTTGCTGTTCAGAAACCTTGTCGGCATCGAAGACGTTAATATCGGCTCGCATGCCTTCTTTTATCAAGCCACGATCTTCAAGGCCAACGACCCGTGCCGGACCAGAAGTCATTTTCTGAATGACCTGACCCATTGAGTAGTACCCGGTTTCACGATGCCAGTAGGACAACATGAAGCTTGACCAGCCTGCGTCCATGATCTGTGACACATGGGCACCAGCGTCTCCTAATCCAGGGAAGATGTGTTCACTTTTGAACAAGTCAGCTTGTTGCTCCAGGCTGGATGTAAACATGCGAAAGGTAAAGAGCGCCTTACCATTGCTTTCTCGAGATAGCCGCAGAAATGTTTCTGACCAGTGTTCATCGGCAGCTGCCGCCTGATCTTTGAGGTTCTGCCGGTTGGCGTAATCAGGAGTGTCACCTGAGCCGAGGTAGAATACCTGCCCCACGGGAAAAGTAGTGTTAGATTTAGCTTCATCTACCAGCCGGATCGCAGTCTCTGCATCATTGATTGCTGCCAGACGCCCAATGAGATCAAGTTTGCTGATTTCCAACCAGGCAGCCGATCCAACCGGTAGTAGTGACTGCAACCCAAACAGGAGGCCAGAACCACGGACGTGTGATATAGCAGTAACGTCTCGACCTACTGCTAATTCATCCAGTGCCTTCGCGGCTTTTTCGCCCGCACCTGCTTCAGGGCTCGTACCATAACTAAACAGCACTCGACTACCGTCTATATCTGCAATCGCCTTTAGGATGTCGAAGTTTGCACCGACGGACTGCATCAAACCCTGTTTAGGTCCAACAACGCTGGCAATTTTCACAAGCTCACTGACGTCTGCGTAGGTTCCCGGAATGGAGCGTCCATCAGGGGCCTTATGTGGTTCGAAGCGATTGGTGGAAAAACCGAAAGCACCACTGTCGATGGCGTCGCTGACGATATCTGCCATTTGTTGTTTTTCTGCTTCAGTCGCATCTTCTGCGAAGGAGCGATCACCCATCACGTAGTAACGAATTGCTGCGTGACCGACGAGGCCAGCCACGTTGACGGCAGTACCCAGTTTTTCAACGGAAGCGAGATAGTCTCCATAGTGTTCCCAGTCCCAGGCGAGACCACCCAGTATGGCTTCTTTAGGAATATCTTCGACGGTCTCCATCATGCCGGCGAGTAGCTCTCGATGCTCCGGTCGGCAGGGGGCGAATGTCATGCCGCAGTTACCCATCAGTGCAGTCGTCACACCATGCCAGCATACGGGTGTCATGTCAGGATCCCAGCCCATCTGCGCGTCAAGGTGGGTATGAATGTCTATAAAGCCAGGTGTAACCATTTGGCCGGTGGCATCAATTTCCTTTGTGCCCTCTCCTGCAAAGGTACCGACCGCGACAATAACGCCGTCTTTGATGGCAACATCACCTTGTACCGGCTCGCTACCAGTACCATCTACGATGGATCCACCCCGAATAACTATGTCATAGGTCATTAATTTCCCCTCCATGAACGTTTGTTTAATAAAGTTGCCCATAGAATGCGTCAAGAGCAATAAAAAAACAAATGCGTTATATCAGACACTTGTGACCCGTGAGCGGTTTCTTTATGTTGTCTAGCTCAGGAGGAATATCAATGAACACACCACAGAACACCGACGCCAAGGCTGAAGTACTGGCAATCATGAGGGAACACAGCGATACCATGATGGTCGGTGACGTTGACACGCTACTTTCCTACTACTCGCAAGATTGGCAGAACAATCAAGGCGCGGACAAAGACAGCTTGAAGGACACGATCATTGCAGGTGGTTCAAGAATAATCGACATGAGCGCTGCGGAGGCAGCCATCGATGGCGACAGGGCATTTGTCACACCGGTAACGCACACGACTTCCAAGGGTCACATCACCTATACACATACGCTGAAAAAAGAAGCGGATAATGCATGGCGTCTCGTTTTCACCCAGACAATAGACTGGGAAAACATACTCCTGGACGATGACTCCAGGAAGCGAAAGGCTACTATGGAAGCTTGGGCACGGGCCAGCCGTGATTTTCGAGAACAGATCCTTTCCGACCCCCACCGACCTGGCTATCACTTCGTCATGCCGGAGGGCTTTGGCTCACCCTTCGACCCCAATGGCGCCATCTACTGGAAAGGTCGCTATCATTTGTTTTACATCTTTCAGGATATGCGACTGGGTAAGAAGAGTGATCACTGGGGCCACGTGTCGAGCATTGACTTGTTTCACTGGCGTCACCATCCCACGCTTCTGCTCGACGGCATGTATAGCGGTAACTGTTTTCTCAATAAAGACGGTATTCCTACTATGTGTTACCACCAGGTTGGGGCCGGAAATGCTATGGCTGTAGCTCTCGATGACGACCTGAATAACTGGCAGAAACTGGACGCTATTACGCCCAGCACCCAGCCAGGCGATGCACACCACAACAAGTACAGATCCTGGGATCCATTCGGATGGGTTGAAAACGATACCTACTACGCCATTTTTGGCGGCCAGCGACCAGGGATCGCGAAGTCCCACACACTAGACGATGAATGGCAATACGTTGGCGATCTGTTCGCGCATGGCGTAGAGGGAGTTTCTCTGGACGAGGATATATCCTGCGCCGACCTCTTTAGGTTGGGTAACAGAGATGTCCTGCTGTGTATCAGTCACCAAATTGGTTGCCGGTATTACCTGGGAGAATGGAAAAACGAGCAATTCTATCCCGAGTCTCACGCACAAATGAGTTGGGTCGACCGCTCGTTCTTTGCCCCGGAAAGTCTATTGGACGACAAGGGCCGAAGGATCATGTGGGCCTGGCTTCTGGACAAAAACGGCTTCGGTCCCCGATGGGAAGGCGGCTGGTCCGGTACCATGAGTCTGCCGCGGGTATTGTCTCTTGGTGACGATGGCGAGCTGGCAATGGACGTCCCCGAAGAAATCGAGGCGCTTCGCTACAATGCTTTTAATAAGGAGGCTTTCAATGTGCAACCCGGCACCGACCTCGTGATCGAAGACATCCGTGGCAACAGCCTGGAGCTATCCATCGAGATGGAATCCGACGCATCCGCTTATGGCGTCAAGGTCTGCGTTTCTCCCGATGGCACCGAGGAAACGGCAATTTTCTATGATGCTGCGCAAGGCATGTTAACAGTCGATACACGAAAATCAGGACCCGAGGACACACCGAAAGATGTAGAGGCTGGTCCGTTCACCTTGCGAGAAGGCGAACGCTTGCAGCTTCGCGTATTCATCGATAAATCCGTGATTGAGGTCATTGCAAACGGTCGCCAGGCAGTGATACGACGCATATTT
>JAQWMV010000265.1 GCA_029246605.1 Pseudomonadales bacterium
CCAATCCCGGTGACTCTCTGGGTAGTAAATACACCAAACTTGTCGAGCACCAACTGCAATTGTCTCGGAATCCTGCCGCAGTAACGCTACTCAATAAGATGGATATCTCCGTCGAGACAACCCTGTGCTTTGTGAAAGGACGTTTGTTCCACCCCTATTCCGAATTTGTAGCAGGTAATTTTTGTTTTCCTGACATAGTAAATCCCGGCCACGAAAAAGGCTGGTGGCTGCCACTGACATCTCTTACAACACATCTTGATGATACTCGCCGGTACGCGATCCTCCACAAACAATACTGGCTCGCACCTGTACAGCAAGATATTGAAGGACAAACAATCTCCGGCATTTCAACGCTACTAAATTTACCAGAAGCACAAATGGCAACGCTCGTTGCAGTCCTCGATGAACAGGGCACAGAGGTTTCAAGAGGATTTATTGTGAAGGACGCCTGGTTAGAAAAAACCGAGGTCAACCACTAATCAGATTCCAACGGATGTCCGTCATCATCAATGCTGACATCTTGAAACTGCAATTCGTACAATGTGTGATACAGACCCTTCTGTGCCAACAGTTCTTCATGAGAGCCTACCTCCTTGACAACACCGTCGTGTAGGACCAACACTTTGTCTGCTTCTTGAATGGTCTGTAGACGATGTGCGATTAACACCGAGGTTCTGTCTTTCATGAGTTTTCGCAAACCATCCTGAATCAGTAATTCAGTTTCGGTATCAATGCTGGCAGTGGCTTCATCAAGCACCAGGATTTCCGGATCGGCTGCCAATACCCTGGCAAATGCCAGCAACTGGCGTTGACCCTGGGAGAGATTTGAACCGCGTTCCACAAGGGGGGTTTCATAACCAAGGGGTAACTGCGTAATAAATCCGTGCGCATTTACGGTTTTGGCGGCTTCTATTGCACGCTCGCGGGTAATCTCTGGATTACCGAGGACAATGTTGTCTAGAATGCTGCCAGAAAATATGTGGAAATCTTGAAGCACTACACCAATACGCCTGCGAACATCTCGACTATGCAAATCATTCATATCCACGTCATCTAGAAAGATCATGTGCCGTGGAAAATCATAAAACCTGCCCAACAGTCGAATCATGGTGCTTTTGCCGGAACCAGTCGGCCCCACAATTGCAAGTTTTTCGCCAGGCTCAATCGTTACAGACACATCCTTAAGAATTGGATTGTCTTCGGCATAGCTAAAACTTAGGTGACGGAACTCAACTTTACCCTGCAGCCTTTCAGGCAGCATGACAGGATTCTCTGGTTCATGAATTTGCTCATCCCAGTCTAACGCCTGAAATATTCTTTCACCGCTTGCCATCGCGCGGAACAAAACATTCAGCTGTTCACCGAGCGTAACGACAGGCGTAAAAAGCATGTTCATAAAACGGGTAAACAGGATTACACCGCCTAACGTCATCTCATCTTGAACCACTTCGCCGCCGCCATACCAAATAATAATGCCAAGCCCAATGGACGCCAGCGAATCGTTAAATGCTGAGTAAATCGTATTGAGGTTGATTGACCGAAATTCAAAACGGCGATTTTTCTTGTTGATGTTGGTATAGGTGTCTAGATTTCTTTGCTCGCGGAGGTTCAGTTGAACCACCTGCATTCCCGAGAGATTCTCCTGCAGATTTTGATTAAGCGCCGATACGCTATTGCGTACCAGGCGAAAAACCTCCCTTGACGCTTCACGAAAAAAATACGTTGCAATACCAACGATGGGTACCAGCATAAGCAGGACAAGGGTTAGCTTTACACTGGTGGAGAACATAACAATCAAGGCAACGAAAAACGGCACAAATTCACCAACCAAACTACCCATGCCTCGCAGCATCTCGTAGAGCGCCTCTACATCGTTGGTCACTCTTGTCATGATGCGACCGACCGCTACCTTGTCGTAGAACGAGCTGGGCCTGGTCTCCATGTGTGCAAAAAGGTCTTGCCGAAGATCACGCAATGCCTTCACAATTGACGAGATTAAGGTCAAGCGATGCGCGTGTCCGGAAAATGTAAACACGACCGTCACCACGAAGAAGATTAGGCCCGCCGCATAAATTGCCGGGATATCCAATTGCTGCTCAACCCACTGTGTGGCATCAATCATATAGAGGTCGGGCATGGGACTTTCCGCCTCACCGACAATAATGTAGTCCACAAGTACACGAGAGATCATGATTTCGAGGATTACAGTAAGGTAGCTGGCAATTAATATGAGCACCAGACTAATGAACAACATAATCCGGTATGGGTGTATCCAGTGCATAATCCGGCCGAAAAGGTGCAAATTCAGAACCGCACCTGACAGGTCCGAGTCAAACATCGAATGATCAGGTCTGGGCTTCTGATGTGGCTTCTGATCACTCATAAAGAAACCGCCTCCCACGGGGGGCCGAGCGTCTGTGCTCGCTCCAGATCTGCAT
The DNA here is from genome assembly GCA_029246605.1 of Pseudomonadales bacterium. Taxonomy (GTDB): domain Bacteria; phylum Pseudomonadota; class Gammaproteobacteria; order Pseudomonadales; family Azotimanducaceae; genus UBA7455. The sequence continues at coordinate 2,439 of JAQWMV010000265.1, forward strand.
ACATGCCATTTAATCGCAGCAATTCTTCGTGAGTACCTACTTCCTTAATTTCGCCCTCATCCAGTACCACAATTCTATCCGCATGGCGTAGCGTCGAGACTCGATGAGAAACCAGGATTGTAGTCAGGCTATGACGCAATGCTTTCAATCGGCTAAGAATATGCTCCTCTGTCTCGGTATCTACGCTGCTAAAACAATCGTCAAGAATTAGCACCGGCGCACTACGGATCAGGCCGCGAGCAAGCGTCGTTCGTTGTTTCTCTCCACCAGAAAGCGTGACACCACGTTCACCGACCACTGTTTCCATTTTAGCGGGAAATTCCATGATCGATGCTCTCAGGGCTGCCGCATCGGCTGAATCCCATATTAGATCCATTTCACGACCAGGATCGTCATAGCTGATGTTGTACTTAAGCGGTTCTCCGAACAAGAATGGATCTTGTAATACCTGTGATATATCTCGTCGTAATTGCGCAAGCGGATAATCCAGGACATCTCGCCTATCTAGAAAAAGTTGCCCAGGATTGGTATCCACCATCCTTGTAAACTGTTTCAGCAATGTGGATTTACCTGATCCTACACGCCCGACAATGGCGATAGATTCTCCCGCATCAATATGTAAATTGATGTTAGTCAATGCAGGTTTTTCAGCACCTGGATAACTAAAGCAAAGATTACGCAGATCAAATTCACCGCGAATTTCCCGCGGCACATCAGCTGCGGGTGCATCCGTGATCTCCGGTGGATGATCGAATATTTCATACAACCTATTAGTAGAAACCACCGCCCTTTGGATAGTGGTGATAAAAAATCCGGCCATACGAATAGGCTGTAACAGCATATTGAGACAGGTAAAGAAAAACACCAGATCGCCTACAGACATCTCGCCTGTCATCACAAGGTGCCCGCCATACATAAGAATAATGAGCTGTGCGATTGAGGCAAAAAACGGCGTCCAGGCCGTCATCAGCGAATTAATACGCGACTGCTCATAGAACGCTTCCGCATAGGCCTCATTGGTTACCAAAAATCGCTTGATCTCATTTTCTTCCTGAGCTTGGGCCTGGACGGTACGAATACCTGACAGATTTTCCTGGGTATGCTGCGACAGCTGAGAAAGCCGAGCCTGCAAATCACGGGCAGCTCGCTTCGTTGCAGCTGACATGTAATAACCATAAACAAACAGGACCGGCAATAACGGTACGATCAATAGCGTCAACGAAGGCGATTTCATGAGCATTGCACTCAATCCAAACACAGGGGCGTAGACCATAATGATAAGTTGAACAAGCCCATGGGAAATAAGGCGTTCGACCACACCAATATCCTGAATAGCCCGGGTCATCACGTCGCCAACGCCAATTCGTGAGAAAAATCTGCTGCCCTGCAACTGCACGGTGGCGTATACCTGCTGCCGCAAATCATAGGCGAGAGACATCCCGGCGCGTCGCACAGCGCGCCTAGCATGCACAATGAAGACAAAACGCAGACAAACACAAGCAACGATAGCGAGCGCGACCTCGGAGAGGTTAAAAGGCAACAAAAAACCGTTCGAGACCGAGGGATTAATCAGTGTATTGATTAAGTCTACTCCCTGGGCCACTAGGTAGTAGGTCGAAACTTCAAAAATACGGGCCACAAAAAACGTGGCAAACCCGCTCGCAATCACCCACCTATACGGCGAGAGAACAGGAATCAGGCGTGCTAGCGATTTCAAAAGTAAATGTCCAAGTAAGCTGGTACAACAACGAGGTTTCGACTACAGCCTTTTCGTTGAAATAATAGTCCGAGACAAAAAGCTAAACGAAAAAATCAAAGTAGGGTCAGGTCCGAAAACGCATTATGTCATAAACAGGTAACGAAGTTGAGCGTAACCGCACAAAATGCGTTCATGTATACTCTACAAAATCGTAGCACGACTTATTCCACATGCAAAAAATGCTTTCCATCAAGTTGCTGATAGTCACCCTGGCCTTTATCAGCGGCTTTATTATTATGGGCGTTGAGTTACTTGGCGGGAGAATCCTGTCGCCCTACTTTGGCAGTAGTATTTATGTCTGGGGCAGTATCATTACGGTATTTATGATGTCTTTGTCCGTCGGCTACCTGATCGGTGGGAAGCTCTCTTTGTATCATGCAAATCTTAGCCGCTACGGACTATTTTTTATTTTCGCTGCAATCACACTGGCGCCCACAATCCTATTCGGGAATGACATCCTGGATACCGTATTCGTCCATTTCGAAGATCCACGCTACGGGTCACTGCTGGCGTCCGCACTCATCTTTTTTCTGCCGACAGCAATCCTTGGCATGATATCCCCTTACTCTGTCCGCCTACTGATAGAGACTGCTCAACATAGCGGCCATGTCGCTGGACGTCTATATTTTGTTTCGACGCTGGGTAGCGCCACTGGCACCCTGGCGACCTCCTTTTATCTGGTGTTATATTTTGAGGTCAATCAAATCTTAACCACGATGTTGGCGGTACTACTCGTAGCGGGAAGCTGCGCCATCATGGCAAATAAATATGTTGAATCAGAAAGCGAATAGATTCCTTACTCTGTTGTTTGTAATGACGCCGATTATCGCGTCCGCAGAGGTCATCCACGAGGAAAAATCTCTATATCGTAATATCGAAGTGAAAGAATCCGGCAACCGTCGCTGCCTGGTCTTTGCAGTCAAAAAAGGCGATCGCAATCAGACCTGCATGGATTTACGGGATCCACGTAAGGTCGTCTTCCCGTACGCTAGGATGACCTTCGCCGGACTGCTCGCTAACCCGAACCCCGAAAGCATCCTGGTCATTGGTCTCGGCGGGGGCACAATCCCTACCGCGCTAAGTGAACTCTATCCCAATACCACCATCGACGTAGTAGAAATCGACCGGGCTGTGGTCGCCGTTGCAAAAAAATATTTCAATTACGTTGATTCAGGGCAATCCAACGTTCATGTAGTAGATGCTCGCGTATTCATTAAACGCGCTGGAATCCGCGCCATCCAATACGATCTGATAATACTGGACGCATTCACGGGAGACTACATTCCTGAACATTTAATGACGGTTGAATTTGTAGCAGAAACTGCCAGTTTGTTGTCTGAACGTGGTGTTCTGGTCGCTAATACGTTTTCAACCAGCGCTTTGTACGACCATGAATCCGTTACCTACAACACCGTATTCCCTGAATTCATCAACTTTAAGATGCCAAATACCGGAAATCGTGTGATTATTGCCTCCAGAAATGAACTACCAACACCAAAAATAATGCATGAACGCGCCCAGCAGCTCGAAGCACAACTGAGTAACTACGGGGTAGATATGCGCATTTTCTTGCCCTTTTTGAAACGGGACAGAGACTGGCATGAGGACGTCAGACCGTTAACGGATCAGTTCTCCCCTGCCAATCTGTTACGCGGCAGCTAACCATGATCGAACATATCAGCAGGGTGTTGGACATCATTGAACAAGATGATCAGGTAGAGATGGTCAGTGCAATTGATGACGTACAGGATGCTTATCTTGAGATTATCAGGCACGCCTTGAGCTTACTAATGCAAAGCGACACAATGCGCTGCAAGGAATACCTCACCGAACAACGACACTTACTCGAACCCTGTAAGGCGAGAATTGGCGATTTAGTCGAAGCCCTCGCCCATGCTCCAAATGAACATCACCGTCTATTGATTGAATATTTGTACACTCACGCCAGACTGATTGATGAAATACGAATTTTTCCCAATTTCGCCATAGAACTGTTGGAACGTTCTACTATGAGCGAAAGCCTGGATGAAACCATTTCCCATCTGGAACATGCCATGACGGGAAAGGTACATCTATATAATGAACCCCAGATGCTAACGGATCTTTAGCACCGGGCTACAGCGATTCTCCAATAGCATTTATGACACCGTCCATCTCTGCTTCAGTCGTAATAAAAGGTAGCCCCAACTGTATGGTGTCGCCACCATAACGCACATAAAAACCTTTTTCCCAGCATGACAAAGCTACTTCCATGGGTCGCCGCGTAGGCTCACCCGGATACGGTTCGAGTGTGATCCCCGCAGCAAATCCATAATTTCGAATATCGCTGACATGCGGAGAGCCCTGAAGTTGGTGAATTTTTGTTTCAAAGGTTGGTGCCAGCGCTGCCACTCTTTCGATCAGCCCTTCCTTCTCTAAAATGTCCAGAGATGCCATGCCCGCGGCGCAGGCAACGGGATGACTGGAGTATGTATAGCCGTGCGGAAGTTCGATATTGTACTCGGCACCACCTGTTTCCATGAACGCATCATAAATGTCGCCCTTGACAAGCACTGCACCCAGGGGAATCGCACCATTTGTAATCTGTTTGGCAACATTGAGCATATCAGGCACCACGTCAAACGCAGTTGCAGCAAACCAGTCCCCGATGCGTCCAAAGGCAGTAATGACCTCATCAAAAATCAACAACACATCGTGTTTATCACAAATTTCACGCATGCGCTTCAAGTAGCCAGCCGGTGGCACGACAACACCTGCGGAACCCGCTATCGGTTCAACGATGACTGCCGCTACATTACTGGCGTCATGCAACCTAATGATGCTTTCCAGTTCGTCAGCGAGTTCTGCACCAGACTGGGGTAGGCCCCGGGTAAATTCGTTGCCAGGGATCAACGTGTGCCCCATATGATCAGAATCGACGCCCTGCCCCCAGAGTTTTTTATTGGCCGGGATGCCACCAAAACTGATAGCACCCCAGCTAGCACCGTGATACCCCTTAACTCTGCCAATAATTTTGGTCTTTGCAGGTTGACCGATCTGTCGCCAATAGGCTCTGGCGATTTTGGTCGCGGTATCCGTGCATTCAGAACCGGAGTTAGTGTAAAACACGTGATCAAGCGTGTCAGGAGCAAGTTCAACAATACGTTCCGCCAGTTCAAATGCAAGCGGATGACCAAATTGAAAAGCTGGCGAGTAATCCAGAGTACCTAGCTGATGAGCGACTGCATCGCGTATTTCTAAGCGGTTATGCCCCGCACCAGTAGTCCAAAGACCAGACAAGCCATCAAATATTCGACGCCCGTCATCGGTAATATAATAGGCACCCTCAGCAGCTTTGATTATTCTTGGTGTCTTCTTGAATTGTCGGTTGGCCGTATACGGCATCCAAAAAGCATCCATCCCTGATTTGCCCATAATTTCATCCTCGCCTGCTATGATTTGTTTATGTATGGATTAACGACCAATTTCTATAGCTTGAGGCCTTTACTAGCCAATGCAACATTCGCATGGCCTATTGTACTGGTGAGCGGGAATTCAGGCCAGAGTGCGTAGAACGGTGTAAACTGCTGAACAGCTTCACGGCGCGCAGATATCTTGCAACCACTCGTCATTCTCCTAGGTCAAGGCATGCTAATAGTTCGAGCACCAAATTTAGCAGCAAATTCTTAAGGATGATTCTAACTGAATCCTTTCCGCGTACTAAAAATGAATACCCAGAAGTTACCGTCGGTACCGTGCGACCAGAAATACCCAACAAGAATCAGGCCAACTTAATGAACTTGATTTTTGCAAGACCTGACCCCAAATTTCCATTAAAGCTCCATTTTACAGAAAGACAAACCAACAATATCTTGTGTTTGTAAAACCCATTGGGCACAATATCTAGTTCCTGGCGTCGGTAATTGTTTGTTGTCCTAGAATTGACATCAATTTCAAAACGACGGGATTAGAAGATAAAAACGTAGCAAAAATAGTAATAAAAACAATAATAAAACAATGAACACGGCAGGAACGATATGGATTCAACGGCGCAAAAACCCGACCTAAAGGCCATTCCGGCAAACGTAAACGAAATCAAGTTTCAGGAAACATCACTAGATATTTGGGAAGGTAAGTACTGCCTAAAAACCAAGAAAGGTGACTGGGTCGACGGAAACATGGACGAAACCTATAAAAGGGTCGCCCTGGCGCTAAGTGACGTAGAAGACGAAAACAAACGCGAAGAATGGAATGAGAAGTTCCTCTGGGCACTACGTCAGGGGGTCATTCCAGCCGGGCGGATAATCTCAAACGCCGGTGCCCAGGAACATAAACCTGCCACATCCACCATTAACTGTACTGTCTCGGGCATCATCCACGACTCCATGGAAGACATCCTGAAAAAGAATGTCGAGGCGGGATTAACCTTAAAAGCCGGTTGTGGCATTGGCTACGAGTTCTCCACATTGCGTCCCAAAGGGGCTTATGTATCGGGGGCAGGCGCATACACATCCGGGCCACTCTCTTTTATGGATATTTACGATAAAACCTGTTTTACCGTATCTTCCGCAGGTGGTCGCCGCGGTGCACAAATGGCGACCTTTGAAGTTGGCCATCCCGACGTCCTTGAGTTTGTTCGCGCCAAGCGTGAAGACGGACGACTACGACAGTTCAATTTATCACTATTAATCACCAAAGAATTCATGGAAGCCGTGAAACAGGACGAGGATTGGCCTCTGAGTTTTCCCATTACACCGGCGGAATTGGAATCTGACGACATTGATCTTCAGGACGAAAACTCCGTCCTATGGCGAGAATTTCCGGCGAAGGAACGCTATGTAAGTAATGAACAGGGCCTCGTAGCCTGTCGAATCTCAAAGGTTATAAAAGCCCGACGAGTCTGGGATTTAATCATGTCATCGACCTACGATTTTGCTGAACCAGGATTCATCTTGATCGACAAGGTCAATGAGATGAACAATAACTGGTTTTGCGAGAATATTCGGGCGACAAACCCCTGCGGTGAGCAACCATTACCTCCCTATGGCAGTTGTTTGTTGGGTTCAGTTAATTTATGCCGCTTTGTACAAAAACCATTTAGTATTGATGCGGAATTCGACTGGGATCAATTCCGCAAAGCGGTCGCAATTTTCACCCGTATGCTCGACAACGTGGTCGAAATCAATGGCTTACCGCTGGAGCAACAACGCGACGAGATCATGCGAAAACGTCGTCACGGGATGGGATACCTTGGGCTAGGCTCAACCATCACAATGATGGGCATGAGTTATGGCGACGAAGCTTCAATAGCATTTACTGAAGAAGTGACTAAAGAACTCGCCCTGGTAGGCTGGGAAACAGGCCTTGAACTCGCGAAAGAGAAAGGTCCTGCCGCCATTATGGAGGAGCAGTTTACGGTCACCGGCGAGATGCTCCGTCTTCGGCCAGAAATGGTGGAGGATGGCTTCGAAATTGGAGATACAGTAAAAGGCAAAGTCCTACATGCTAAATACTCCCGCTACATGCAAAGAGTGGCGGAAGAAAACCCAACGTTAATTGAGGAATTGGCGGAGACTGGATGCCGTTTTACACACCATAGCTCGATAGCGCCCACAGGAACCATCAGCCTGTCACTGGCGAACAATGCCAGCAACGGAATTGAACCCAGCTTTGCCCACCATTACTCTCGTAATGTCATTCGAGAAGGAAAAAAGTCAAAAGAGAAAGTTGATGTTTATTCCTTTGAATTGCTGGCCTACCGCTCTATGGTAAATCCCAGCGCACAACCCTATACCGAAATTGAGGAAGAACAACTTCCCGACTATTTCATCACGGCTGACGATATCAGTCCGATTCAACATGTTGATATTCAGGCAGCAGCACAAAAATGGATTGACTCCTCGATATCCAAAACAGCTAACGTACCGACAGACTATCCCTTTGAGGACTTTAAGAATATTTATCTCTATGCCTACGATAAGGGGCTTAAAGGCTGCACGACATTCCGTTTCAATCCTGAAGTATTCCAGGGAGTGCTCGTCAAGGATGAGGATCTAGAAAACACCACATACCAGTTCACCTTAGATGATGGCGAGGTTGTGGAAGTTAAAGGCAATGAAGAAATCGAATACGATGGTGAGTTGCACTCCGCAGCAAACCTCTTTGATGCGATGAAAGAAGGCTACTACGGTAAGTTTTAGCATATCCCATAGACAGAATGACCATTAACTGTTACTGTATTTATATACAGTAGTATTGACAGAACATATCTATCGGTTGTTCATAACAACAGAAAATAGACAGGTAAAGCACAATGTCCATAAAAATCGATAAAAGCATTGTCGGTTACAGCATTAAGAAAGACGACGAAACACAAGACAACACACCGGAAGTAGCAACAAGGGAGTTGATGCATGAGGAAATTAAACGTCCTGATGAATTAAGGGGTTACACCTATAAAATCAAAACGCCCCAGAACGACCATGCCATGTACATCACCATCAACGACATCGTGCTGAATATTGGTACTGAACATGAACAGGAACATCCATTTGAAGTCTTCATCAACTCCAAAAATATGGATCAGTTTCAATGGATATTAGCGCTCACTCGCGTATTGAGCGCAGTTTTTCGTAAGGGTGGTGACTCTACTTTTCTTGCAGAGGAGCTAAAGCAGGTATTTGACCCTCAGGGGGGGTATTTCAAGAAAGGCGGGAAGTTTATGCCCAGCCTGATCGCTGAGATTGGCGAAGTGCTCGAGACCCATATGCGTAAGATTGGTCTCATTAAGGATGAAGAATTAAGCGATGCCCACAAAGCCTTACTCGCCGAGAAACGAACTGCGTTGGAAGCGGTTACAAATGATGATGAAAGTGACAGCAGTTTTCCTGCGGGCTCGCAGCTTTGTAAGAAATGCAATACTCAGGCAATGGTGCTAATGGATGGCTGCATGACATGCCTGAACTGCGGCGACTCTAAGTGCGGATAGGTGAAAACCTACCTCGACCAACTGCAGTATATTCTCGATCACGGTATAACCCGCTCTGATCGTACGGGCGTCGGTACTATATCGGCATTTGGAATGCATTCCAGATACGACATGCGTGATGGCTTTCCCGCTGTGACCACGAAAAAACTTGCCTGGAAGGTCATGTCATCGGAATTACTTTGGTTTATTTCCGGCTCGAATAATATCCACGACCTTAAAGCAATCTATGAGCACAATAAGATATGGGACGCCAACTACGAGGACTATCGTAAACGACTTGCACTGGACACTGATAATGGTGATATGGGACGCGTCTACGGCACCCAGTGGCGAAACTGGCAAACTTCAGATGGGAAACAAGTCGACCAGTTGAATGACGCCATTGATTTAATCAGAAACAATCCTGACTCCAGACGAATCATTGTTAACGCTTGGAACCCGGGTGAGGCAGCAAGCGATCAGGTAGCGTTACCCCCTTGTCATGCTTTTTTTCAATTTTATGTCGCTGACAATAAACTCTCGTTACAGATGTACCAACGCTCCGCGGATATGTTCCTTGGTGTGCCGCTCAATATCGCCTCGTACTCGCTACTGTTGCATATAGTTGCAAAAATCACGGGTCTCGAACCTTTTGAATTCATCCATGCGCTCGGGGATGCACACATCTATCTGGATGCGGTGGATCAAGTAAAAGAGCAGATAACACGGAAGCCTCACCCGCTTCCCCAGTTAACTATTGCAGATCGCGGACAAACAAACATTGATGATTTTGTGATGGAAGATTTTTCTCTAACTGACTACCAAAGTCACAAGGCGATCAAGGCGAAGATGGCGGTGTAGTCGGGCGATTAGCGTCTACTCGAAAAAGCCAGTGTATTGCCGCTCGGATCTTCAAAAAATTCCATAATTTCAGCTTCGCCAGCTGGCCCAAAGACCCCTTCTGCATCCTCAAAAATCACTTCAGGGGCCGCAACTGTCACGCCTTTTTCCCGCAATAATGCACACTCCTGGTCTACCTCATCAACCCAGAAATAAATCGAAGAAACCAGCCCTTCTGGCTCTAGTAACAAGCGGGTACCTGAAAAGTTAAACAACGCAATCCCGGGCGGATCGAATCGACCCATTAACGTCGCGCCAACGTATTCTCATAGAAATCCACAGATTGATCTTAGCCTTCTGAACGCAGCGCGACCTGTCTGATTACGTCAATGTTCATATTCTCTCCTTTCTAAAAAGACCTCGGCATACCTAGGACATGCTCCCCAATAAAACTCAAAATCAGATTCGTTGAAATTGGCGCTATCTGATAGAGGCGAGTCTCACGAAATTTTCGCTCTATGTGATACTCCTTGGCAAAGGCAAAACCTCCGTGAGTCTGCATACACACATCCCCGGCGTGCCACGATGCCTCTGACGCTAGCATTTTTGCCATATTGGCTTCTGCGCCACAGGGCTCGCCTGCATCGAACATGCGTGCGGCCTTTTCAACCATAAGAGATGCAGCCTCTACCTCAGCATGGCAACGGGCAATCGGGAACTGCACCCCCTGATTTTGACCAATGGGGCGACCGAACACCACACGCTCCTTGGCGTAAGCACTTGCCTTATCTATAAAATATTTTCCATCGCCAACACACTCAGCGGCAATCAGGATCCGTTCCGCATTCATGCCATCAAGAATAACCTCAAATCCTTTGCCTTCCTCACCCAGTAGATTTTCGGCAGGTATGCGCAGATCGTCAAAAAATAATTCACAGGAGTGATGGTTAATCATTGATGCAATCGGTTGAATGCTTAACCCATTGCCCACAGCTTTCTCTACATCGACAATAAAGGCAGACAGACCCTCCGTTTTCTTACTAACTTGGTCACGTGGCGTTGTTCTGGCCAACAGTACCATCAAGTCTGAGTGTTCGATTCGACTAATCCAGACTTTTTGTCCGTTAACGATATAATCATCTCCATTACGTTGCGCTATAGTTTTCAGATTGGTGGTATCTGTACCGGTAGTTGGTTCTGTCACACCGAAACTTTGCAGGCGAATTTCACCTGCTGCAATTTTGGGTAAATAGGCCTTCTTTTGGGCGTCATTTCCATGACGTAATACGGATCCCATAACATACATCTGGGCGTGACACGCACCCGCATGAGCACCAGATCGGCACACTTCTTCCATGACCGCCGCGGCTTCAAAAACGCCTAAACCGGCACCCCCATACTCCTCTGGAATCAATACCGTCAAGAATCCAGAAGTCGTTAGCTCCTTCACGAATTCTGTGGGGTAGCCGGTCTCTCGATCGAGCGCCAACCAGTAGTCTTCACCAAAATTTTCACAAAGTTGCCGAACAGATTTACGTATCTCCGCAATATCTGATTGCTCCGTCATCAACACATCCTCACAATTGTTAGCTAAATTCGTCGCTACTTTAACGACCCAAATATCCTATAATCTCCCAGATTAGCCTCATGTATAGCCTTTATCGATATTGCTTTCTTTGGCCACTACAGTAACATCCATCATGAATCGGTAGCGGATTACAGAATATTCGCTCGGAACGGTTTCCCAAACCGAGACTAATATGGATAGCAGGGTTGCATATGATAGCGGCACACAAATAGATGAGGATGCAATCCCCCAAGAACAACTACACAATCGTCAGAGCCAGCACCAATACGAACGTGCCGTTGTTCTAAGAGGCTACAACTACTATCGCATTGTGATTTCCTTTGCGTTGCTGATTATATTCTACAAGGTAGCCAATCAAACATTTGCAGGCCTGCTAGAACCAAGATGGTTCGAAACAATCGTCATGGTCTACCTGGTTTGTAATGTCGCCAGTGGCTTTTTCGTTCTCGTCAATGATAATAAATGGGTCATCTCAGATTCATCGATCGCTGCATTTGTCATTATAGATATATTTTTCTAACTGCACTTTTACTAACCAGTGGTGGTATAGAAAGCGGCCTGGGTTACTTACTGGTATTTACCGTGGCATTTGGCGGCATCATGGTTCACGGGCAGCTATCCATCTTGTTTGCCGCGATCGCTTCTGTTTGATATTTTTCTTTCCACTCCGCATAGGGCATACCGTAAACAATTTCTCTAGCATCTTCATAATCCAGATCAATTGCTTTATCCTCTGCCGCCGCTGTATACCACTTACTAAGGCAGTTTCGACAAAATCCGGCCAGATTCATTAGATCGATATTCTGTACATCTTTGCGTTCATCCAGATGCTGGACTAAGCGCC
>JAQWMV010000061.1 GCA_029246605.1 Pseudomonadales bacterium
CCTGTGTATCGACTTCGACTCGGAACTTTCCTAATCGCTTGGGTGATGGTGCTGATGTGTACCTCGCTTCGGCGGAGCTTGCCGCGGTTGCCAGTATCCTGGGGCACTTACCCTCGAACGAAGAGTATATGAGCTATGCCAGCAACCTCGACACGATGGCCGATGAGCTGTACCGGTACTTGAACTTTGATCAGATTCAATCGTTTCAGGACGCCGCATCGGTTGCCATTATTCCAGCCGTCAATATCGTGGAAGTGAAAAAAGGAAGCTAGTTAACCAATAAGGCAAGCTTAATCTGCTGTTCTTTACCCTGCAGAACTGAGCCAACTTCCTCGATGGTCTTTGTTATTGCTGCTTGCATAGATCAGATCTGATTATGGAGTTCTATGACATCCGCATCGGCCGCCCGGGCTTTTTTAGCATTGTCGCTACGCAATGTTTCAATCCTGTTTAGATAGGTCTCATCAACCCCGCCGGTAACGTATTTGCCATCGAATACCGACGTATCAAAACGATCAATGCGTGGATTGATGTCCTCAGCACAGGCCACTAAATCTTCAAGATCCTGATAGACCAGCCAATCAACCCCAAGGTACTCTGCAATTTCTTCTTCCGTTCTATTATTGGCAACGAATTCGCTAACCGTTGGCATATCAATGCCGTATACATTCGGGAAACGGGCCGGGGGTGCAGCCGACGCCAAATAAACGTTTCGCGCACCGACATCTCTGGCCATCTGTACTAAATACTTAGTCGTGGTGCCACGAATAATGGAGTCATCCACCAGCAAGACATTTTTGTCACGAAATTCAATATCAATAGGAGAAAATTTTCGCCGCACCGATTGTCGACGTTGCTTCTGCTCCGACAGGATAAACGTTCTGCCGATATAGCGATTTTTTACTAATCCCTCACGGTATTTAACATCTAACCGGTGCGCTATCGGTAACGCGGCGGTACAGCTTGTATCAGGAACTGGCATTACCACATCGATGTCATGATCAGGATGCAAACGCAGCAACTTATCGGCTAGCTTTTCACCCATTTTCAGCCTGGCCTTGTAGACAGAAACGCCATCAAGTACGGAATCCGGACGTGCGAAATAAACGTGTTCAAAAATACAGGGACTGAAAGTTGTTTTCGGCGAGCATTGCTGACGATATAGCCTGCCGTTAGACTGAATATATACCGCTTCACCAGGAGCGACATCGTCAATCACATCAAACCCTTGCATACTGAGAGCTACACTTTCTGAGGCAATCATATATTCGGGGCCATCCTCGGTTTCACGCTTACCAAACACCATAGGACGGATACCGTGGGGATCTCGAAAACCGACAATTCCATAGCCTGTAATAAGCGCCACTGCCGCATAAGCACCTACCGCTCGTTCATGGACTCTTTCAACGGCTTTAAAAACATCGCCAGGTCGTAGCCGCAGTCCCGACACATTCTGCAACTCGTGAGCAAACACATTAAGTAACACCTCTGAATCTGAACTGGTGTTAATGTGCCTGCGATCCGCTCTGAATAGATCCTCATTCAATTTGTCATCGTTAATGAGATTGCCGTTGTGTGCCAGACAGATACCAAATGGCGAATTCACGTACATTGGCTGCGCCTCGGCAGAGCTCGAAGTTCCTGCGGTCGGGTAGCGGCTATGCGCGATACCCATGTTGCCGCGCAGGCTGTTCATGTGTTCCTGGCGAAATACATCTCGAATCAAACCATTGCTTTTTCGCTGATGCAGAGTATCACCCTCGCATGTCACCATTCCGGCAGCATCCTCACCTCGATGTTGAAGCAACGATAACGCATCGTATAAGTCGTACTGCACATTACTACGGCCAACCATTCCAACGATTCCACACATCTAGGTTACTCCCTGGGATCCATCAATTAACTGTTCTCCCTGCTCCCATAATATGGGACCAAGCCATTCTACCGTGGTTACAAAGTGTGGTAGCAATAAAGATTCCTTGTACCAGTCATCTTCCTCAACTGGAACCAGATAATGCAAGAGCGCAGTGCCGACCAAAACAATCAACCCACCTCGTGCCAAGCCAAAAAACATACCAAGAAAACGGTCGGTTCCGTCGAGGCCAGACATTTTGACGACTTCGGCTAACAAGCGGTTTATCAACCCTCCGACAACTAGCGTGCCGAAAAACAATAACCCGTAGGCGATGCCGGCACGGACACTGGGTATTTCGATAACATCAACCAGCAACGTCGACACCTGGGACCCGAAAACACGGGCCACGAATATCGCCACCACCAGCGTACCAAGGGAAAGCGCTTCCTTTAGAAACCCCCGACGAATACTGAGTAGTGTCGACATTACGATCACACCCAAAATTACCCAGTCAACTACGCCCACTTAACCTCCTAATTGCGCGCCGTCTTCTTCAATTTGATAACGAACGGCATTTCCCTCGATCTTCATTTGTGTCGCTATCTCGGCACCGATACGTTCAACAGCAGACTTTTCAAGCATAGGACCAACAAGAACTTTAAAGGCATCCCCTTCTCGGGTTTTTGTTTGGAGAATATAACTTCGGTACTTGGCATCGCGCAGTGTCGCCCTTAGTTTCTTGGCGTTGTCTTCGTTCTTAAAACTACCAAGTTGCCAACTCCAGGCTATTGGCAAGCTGTTTTTGTCGAGCGAGGCATTCTCGTCTGAGTAATCAGTCTCATCGACCACTTCTCGTGGCAGGCGGACGGCGCTATCGCGCTCCATCTGCTGCATCTTTTTTGTGACATCGGACATTGTCAGCGTCTTAATTTCAATCTTTGGCGCTGGCGGAATACTGGCTACCACGCGTGCGCGATCTTCAGCGGAGCCATCCAGTAGCACCGGTAATATGATGATCGAGAGACTGGTCAGAACAACAGCACCAATTACCCGCTGTCGAAGTTTCGATTCCACGATTCTAGGCTTTTGACAAGGACATAACAGACACCGATAGGATGGCGCCAGCGACAACTGGAAATGAGCCGAAAACAACAATCAAGTCTTCGATAGTGCTGTGCCTCATCGCGTTATTAAGTGCGCTGTCTACTTTATCATAGGTCGTGACGTCGCCACTATGATCAATTGAACCAATCGCCTCGGCCAACGCTGCTGCGTCAGCAGCTCGCTCAAGAGGTAAATCAGTAAAATACCAATGGTCAACTGATGAGGACATGATACGCAACACCTCAGAAAACTCTTTATCACGATACATACCGACTACCGCACGAACCGTGGATGCTGGTAACGTATCTACATAGGTCTTTAGATAACTCACCGCGGCTGGATTATGTGCAACATCCAACAACAATCGTGGCGTCAACCATTGCCTGCGCCCAGGTAACAGCGTTTGTGACAGGACTTCATGGACTGCATCTCTGTCCGGCATGATACCTGCACAGATAACCGCCTGAATGGCAGCAGCAGCACTATCTCTGGGCAACTTGGGCGCTGCTAAATCACCCAATTGAGTGTCAGCGGCGAAAAACTGAGCGTCGTTAAAATCAAAATCCACACCTAATAAATGCACCTTCGCCCCCACCTGCTCGGCATGTGCAGTCAACGTTCCTGGGGGATCCCTATCCGCGATAACACAATGGGTACCAGGACGCATGATGCAGGCTTTCTCCGCAGCAATTTCCTCCCGGCTATGCCCCAGCCACTCCTGATGATCAAGCGCGACTTGCGTAATAACAGACACATCAGGCGTGACAATGTTCATGGCATCGAGGCGGCCGCCCATTCCAATTTCAAGAACCAAAACATCAACACCACGTTCTTTAAATATCAGCAGCGATGCCAGCACAGCGAATTCAAAATAGGTGAGCGATATATCTTTGCGAGCATGCTCAATGGTCTGGAATGCGGTGACGATCTCCTGATCGGAGGCTGGTTGTCCGTCGATCTGTATCCTCTCGTTAAATCGGACCAAATGAGGCGATGTACTCTTACCCACAACAAGCCCCCTGGTACGACAGAGTCGATCAATGTACTCACAGGTTGAGCCTTTACCATTTGTGCCTGCAACGAGAAAAACCGTGCCCGACGGTAAAATCTTCAGGTTTTCTGCAACGCTCTGAACCCGCGTCAGCCCTAGATCCCATGACTTAGGATGCAGTGATTCTATATAGCTGAGCCAATCAGCCAGAGAGGTCATCTAACGCCAGTCTGATTTCAGATATCAGGCTGCTTACGGCCTCTATAATCCTGGCGGGGTCGGTCGCGTTTTTTGCCACGAGATCCACAATGGCAGAGCCCACGACCACGCCATCGGCATGTTGTCCTGCCCCTGCGGCCGTCTCGCCGTCCCTGATACCAAATCCAACCATAACCGGTAGCGAGCTCATCAAGCGGAAACGCGACATCTTGCTTGCTACATCGTCAACATCAATTGTCGCAGCACCGGTAGTGCCTTTGAGTGAAACGTAATAGACAAAACCGCTACTTTTATCGCAGATCATTTCAGCACGAGTATCTGTTGTTGTAGGGGCAAGCAGGAAGACCAGGTCCAGATCATGTCGCTGCAGAGAACCCGATAGCTCGCTCGCCTCCTCTGGTGGTAGATTCACTATAATCATGCCATCAGCGCCGGCAGCAGCACTACGTTCGGCAAACACATCGTAACCCATTGACTCAATGGGGTTTAAATAACCCATCAGAATGACCGGTGTCTGTTGGTCGCGCTCGCGAAACTTAGCGAGCATATTGAAACAATCCGCCAAAGACACCTGATTTGCCAATGCTCGTTCATGGGCCAACTGAATCACCGGCCCCTCTGCTTCAGGATCCGAAAACGGTACGCCTAATTCGATGGCATCAGCGCCTGAGGCCACCATCGCATGCATCAGATCAACGGTAATTTCTTTATCTGGATCTCCTGCAACGAGATAGGCCAACAAAGCTTTCTTTATTTGTAGTGCCGCAAATTTTGTACCTAGTCTGCTCATTTCATTACTCGATCGATATGCCATCTATCTTTGCTACGGTTGGAATGTCTTTATCACCCCTACCGGAAAGATTGATGACGATAGTCTTATCCTTACTCATACAGGCTGCCAACTCCATGCCGTAGGCGACTGCATGAGAAGACTCTAAGGCCGGTAGAATACCTTCAAGAAGATTAAGCTGACGAAATGCGTGTAGCGCCTGCTCATCATCAATGGCGCCGTATTCTACGCGGCCAATATCCTTAAGCCAGGCATGCTCTGGCCCGACTCCGGGATAATCCAATCCCGCGGAAATCGAGTGAGTATGAGCAATCTGCCCATTTTCATCATCCATCAAGTAGGTGCGATTACCATGCAACACCCCTACTTTACCTTCATTCAGCGGCGCCGCATGCTTGCCCGTGGAAAGTCCAAAACCAGCAGCTTCAACACCAATCAGTTTTACAAATTCGTCTTCTAAAAACGGGTAAAAAATCCCCATGGCATTCGATCCACCGCCCACACAGGCCACAATTGCATCGGGTAACCCCCCATGTTGGGCCGCAAACTGAGCTTTAGTCTCCCGGCCAATCACGGATTGAAAATCTCTGACCAGCATTGGATAAGGGTGCGGTCCGGCAACTGTGCCAATAATGTAGTGCGTATTATCAACATTGGTCACCCAGTCGCGCATGGCTTCGTTTAATGCATCTTTCAAAGTCCGTGAACCAGAAGTCACGGAAACAACTTCTGCACCAAGCAATCTCATTCGATAGACGTTTGGCGATTGACGGGCGATATCCTCACTGCCCATATAAACCTGGCACTTCAAACCAAAGCGCGCAGCAACAGTCGCTGACGCAACACCATGCTGTCCTGCACCTGTCTCTGCAATAATTCTGGGTTTCCCCATATGCTTGGCAATCAACGCCTGGCCAATACAATTATTAATCTTATGGGCACCGGTGTGGTTTAAATCCTCTCGCTTTAGAAATATCTTCGCACCACCCATTTCATTGGTGAGTCTTTCTGCAAAGTACAGTGGAGATTCCCGGCCCACGTAGAAGCGAAGATCATCCTCAAGGTCAGATATGAAAGTGCTGTCTTCTTTCAATCGAGCATAGGTTGATTCCAATTCGGACAACGCCGTCATCAATGTTTCTGCCACGAATTTACCGCCAAACACCCCGAAATGCCCTTCAGCATCCGGGAAGTCAAACAACATTTCGTTTTGGCCTGGGTTTTTCACTAGGACTGCCTTTCCATTTGTACCGCCTCTATAAATTTCGTGATTAAGTGCGCATCCTTAACTCCTGCGCTAGATTCAACACCGCCACTCACATCCACCGCGTAAGGATGTACAAGATCGATTGCTCGACCTGCATTATCAGCTGTCAGCCCTCCGGCAAGCAGAACAGGCGTATCAAGGACAGGAATTTTTGACCAGTCAAAGGTCGTGCCAGTACCACCGAATTGTCCAGGTATGTGACTGTCCAAGAGCACACCCGAGCTATTTGGATATGTCGCCACCGCTGCTTCAATATCTGTATTCTGCTCCACTCTAATAGCTTTAATGAATGGCATCGAAAAAGCGCTGCAGAATTCATTGCTTTCATCACCATGAAACTGCAATACATCAAAACGGCATTGCTCAATAATAGCTGAGACTTCGTCAGCACTATGGTTTACAAACAGTCCAACTTTCGTCACGAGCGGTGGTATCTGCACCAGTAAATTTGCAGTTTCTTCTGGGCCGACATAACGAGTACTCGATTTGTACATATTAAAACCCAATGCATCGGCACCGGCTGCGACGGCCGCGTCAATAGCATCGGATGACTTGATACCACAAATTTTAACTCGTGTTCGCATGGCTGGTTATTTGATTTGAGCTAAGCTTAAAGGGCGCAGAGTTTACCAGATAATTCCCTTGGACCGAACTAGCGCCGCCTAGTTTGTTGCAGCGAGAAAGTGCGGCCATGCCACAGTTGGCAACCCAATATCAGGTTCGTAAGAAACACCGATGAAGTACAGGCCATTAGGAGGCGCTGTTTTACTCCCTTTGGTCCTGTCTTTGATCGCAAGGAGCTCTTTCGGCCAGGAAACAGGCCTGATCTCTGACCCGACATCCATCAACACACCGGCAATGTTACGAACCATATGCTGCAGAAAAGCATTGGCTGCAATGTCGATAAGCACAATATCCCCATATCGCTTCACTGATACGTCACGGACATGCCGTATTGGGCTTTTTGATTGGCAACTTGCCGCACGAAAAGAAGAGAAATCATGTTCGCCGAGGAGAACCTGGGCTGCAATATGCATTTTTGTATGATCAAGCTGTCTATGTTCTCGGGTCACATATTCCGGCATTATCCCGGAACGTACAGGACTGTTAAAAATGACATAGAGATAACGGCGACCAATAGCTGAAAAGCGCGCATTAAAAGATGCCGGTGTTGCTACAGCAGCTGTAACAGAGATGTCATCAGGTAAACGCGCATTGGTACCCTGCACCCATGCTTTGCTTTCACGCGTAGCATTGGTCGTAAAGCTCACAATCTGATTGGTAGCATGTACACCGGCGTCAGTCCGACCAGCGCACCTTACACGGATGGGTTCGGCAGCAATGTGTGAAAGCGCAGATTCTAACTGGCCCTGAATGGTAGGAATCTGTTCGCTTTGGTACTGAAAACCATGGAATGGGTTGCCGTTATATGAAACGGCAAGAGCAACAGAATTCAGCTACTACTCCAAAGATCCAAGAAGATCATTTGCTTCCTTGATCTGTGCCTCATCACCTTCACTGGTAACTTCATTAAGCAGTGTTCGGGCGCCATCTTTATCACCCATATCGATATATGCACGCGCAAGATCTAATTTGGTACTAGCATCCTCGTTAAAACTCAAGTCATCATCGTCGTCTTCTTCGCCCGATTCTTCTTCGTCATCGCTTAACGTTGTAGGTTCAGCAAGGGTAACTTCTGTAAATTCATCGTCAGTAGTATTGTATTTACGTCTGCACATGACAAGCATGCCTGCAACCAACGCACCTACAACCAACAACAGTAAACCACCTATTACAAACGGATTTGTCAGTAATGAACCCTGCGCCTCTGTAGCCGGAGCAACAGCGGCAGGTTGCGAGAATTTAGCGGCAGCAGCTGGCGCATCCGCTGGTGTATCTTGTACTTTTTGGAGTTCTGCACGCCAGGCAGCCAACTGATCATCCCTCAGCTTCACGATCTCGTTTAACGTTTCGATCTGGCCCGCCAGGTCATCAAGACGTACATTGAGCTCATTATTGGCTCGACGTGCCCGGTCCAGATCCTCTCGTATGATCGCAAGTTCGTTTTCAATATCCGCAGTACGAGCGTCGCTATCGCCTGCCCGTTGTCCACTAGTGCGATCTGCAGCCAGCAACTTTAGCTCACCATCTTCGTCACCAGCATCGCTTGAACTATCCTGGCGTTGTCTACGGGTTGCATCCATCTGCGCAATGCCGCTGGACTTATAATCCTGAAACTCCTGATTTTGAGCGCGAACTTCTGCCACAGCTTCTTGTGTGGAGTCTTCACGAATATCTCCTGCATCCGGTATGCGTAGTACATGGCCGGCCTTAAGCAGATTGATGTTGTTGTTGATGAATGCTTCCGGATTTAGTCTCTGCAGGGCCAACATAGTTTGCTGTACGGAAACAGAATCATTGGGACGCACTTTAAGCGCGATAGTCCACAAAGTATCACCCGGGCCAGTCAGGCCGTATTCGTCGTCAACCACATCTACTTCACCCATGGATGAAGCACTAGGTACCGGTGTGGTCATTCTAATTTGAGACGATTTCGCCACAGGGGCCATGGAAGTCTGTTGCGACTCAGCCGTCACTATCGGCGCGACACCCTGATCGCCAAAAACCGGGGGATCCAATAGCACAGTAAACTCAGACAGGATTTTGCCGCTCGGCCAGAGAACTTCGACAATAAAGTTTAGAAATGGCTCACGAATGGGTTTATCGCTAGTGACCTCAAGGTAGTAACCGCTGCCGTCTTCTCTACCACGAACCACAAAGTCAAGATCCGTCAGAATATAGATGCGCTCTACGCCATATCGATTAAAATCGTCCTGGGTGGCCAGACTTGGGATAATTTCTTCTGGTTGGAGTCTGCCAATGTTGATTAACTGAATTTCGGCGCTAAAAACCTGGTTCAATGCAGAGTTGAGCTCTAACTTACCCATGCCGAACCCAAAAGCAGTTGCACTATAGAGAGTCAGGAGAGTTGCAGAAAGCAACACACGACTTCGAATCATTTTTTCCTCTCTCACTCTTTAAAGACTACTTTTGAATACATCCACCGAACATTACTAGCCCTGTCTTTTGCAGGACTTTCAACAGACCTTTCACAAGATATCTACAGAAAAAGCTAGAAATGGTCTCCAATAGTTGCGTTAAGTATCGCTTATTACAGATGTTTTATCAAAACTTCTGCTATCTGTATACTATTTAGCGCAGCGCCCTTACGGACGTTATCCGATACAACCCAGAAGTCCAATCCTGTATCGAGATGTAAATCCTCTCTAATTCGGCCTACAAATACACCGTCGGTGCCTGCAGATTCAGTAACAGCGGTAGGATATCCCCCGTCTGCCCGCTCATCAATGACTTCCACACCTGGAAATCCTTCGAGTAACGTTGTTGCCTGAGTTGCAGTAATTTTCTCTCGAGTCTCAATATGAACGGCCTCTGAATGGCCAAAAAACACCGGAATACGAACGCAGGTGGGATTGACCTGAATATCCTCATCCTCGAATATTTTTTGAGTCTCCCAAACCATCTTCATTTCTTCCAGCGTAAAACCATTTTCCTCGAAATCACCTATATGTGGAATCGCATTGAAACCAATCTGCTTGCTAAACACGGACGTCTCGACGGACATCCCGTTAAGCAAGCGAGCAGTCTGGCTGGCTAACTCTTCGATGCCACTTCTCCCAGCACCAGACACCGCTTGATAGGTGCTGACGTTAATCCGGGTAATACCTACTGCGTCATAGATGGGTTTTAGCGCTACAAGCATTTGAATGGTCGAGCAATTGGGGTTAGCAATAATGTTGTGTCTCGAGTAATCCAAAACGCGCTCGCTATTCACCTCAGGTATAACCAACGGAATCTCGGGATCTCTTCTAAAATACGACGTATTGTCAATAACCACGCACCCCGCCGCTGCGGCCTTGGGCGCATACTCTGCAGATATACTGCCCCCCGCAGAAAATAACCCAATCTGAGTTTGGCTAAAGTCAAAAGTCGCTAGATCCTGCACCATGACGGGCTTGCCTTTGAACTGGAGTTTGGTTCCGGCCGAGCGTTCGCTTGCTAAGGGAAACAGAGTGTCCACAGGGAAATCCCGTTTCTCGAGAATATCCATCATGGCTTCGCCTACCGCCCCTGTCGCACCCACTAC
>JAQWMV010000062.1 GCA_029246605.1 Pseudomonadales bacterium
CGAACGTTTTACCAACATGGATGCCGACGGTAATGGCGCGGTAACACAGGAAGAGGCCGAAAATTTTGCGTTTTCAAAACTCGATAAAGATGACGACGGTTACCTCTCTCGCGAAGAAATGAGAAAGCAGATGCGTAAACATCGCGGAGCGACAAAAGGCAAGGGCCGAAGAGATCGACGCCCTGAGCATGATTAGGCGTTATACGCATTATCGTGAGAGACTTTATCCCGTGTATCCATACTTAAGTCTTCCAGATGACCGAAGCAGAATTAGTCGAGCAACTGAGTTCGGGAGATGAAAATGCTTACCGAATTCTACTGGATAGACATCTTGCTCCGATCACAGCGTACGTGACACGCATGATGGCGAGCAATGCTGACACGGAAGATATTGTGCAGGAAACGTTCCTGCGCCTATGGACACAGGGGACAAGGTACAATCCAGACACGGCAAAGCTGACAACCTGGCTGCATAACATTGCACACAACCTTTGTATTGACCATTTCAGAAAACACAACAGGATGGTTCTCGAAGAAGCGGCCGATGAACCGGATGAACAGGAAGAATTTGTGGACCAACTCATGCATTTTGATAACGTAAAGCATGTTGAACAATCACTGATGCAGTTGCCCGAGCGGCAGCGTAGCGCGATCATCATGTGTCACTACCAAGGTATGTCCAACAGGGATGCTGCCGTCATTTTGGAAATCTCGGTAGAAGCCCTTGAATCACTAATGGCACGCGGTCGGCGGAAGTTGCGGAAACTCCTGGAAGCAAAAATATGAACCATACACGCTTACTCCAAATCATTAATGCCTACGGTACGAATTCCGAGCGATGGCCGGAAGAAGAACGTTTGGCAGCAGTGCATCAGCTTGAGCAGGACTCAAAAGCTCAACAAGCCATTGTTAGTCTTAAGAGTCTTGATGCGGCGCTCGATAGCTATGTCACGGCACCTGCACCTCATCTCAGAAATAAGATTTTGGGTAATTTGCGTAAATCCTGGGTGGATAGCTGTATCGAATGGCTAATGCCTTCCTTTGATGAGCTACTCGCTTATTTTTGGCGACCGGTTTTAGCTGCATCGCTACCCCTCATTACAGGTCTTCTTCTAGGGTCTAGTCTGTTCACTGTCGAGATCGCCGACACCTGGGAAGATGAAATCGAATTGATAGCACTCTATGACTCGGGCAACCTCAATGAATAAATCGCGATGGCTAACCGTAGCACTTTTAGTATCCATCGCTGTCAATTTGCTTCTCGCAGGGATATTCGTCGGTCGTGTTATTTCCGGCGGGCCGGGGCCAGAGCGAATGCCCTCTCAACTGGGGTGGATGATCCGTCATTTAGACGAGCCTACCCGCGAGTTGCTTCGTCCAGAAATGTTAGAACATAATAAACGTGTTGGTCCATTACGAAAACAAATGCGCCGTGCGCAACAAACATTCAACAGACAACTCCTTGACGTCGCAATTGATAGCGAAGCAATGTCACAATCGCTAGCTAAATTACGACGCACATCGGATGAGTACCAAACCGAGATGCACGAGATGATGCTTCTTATTATTCCGAAATTAGATGAGCAGCAACGCAAGCGAGTGCTGAGCACGATACGACGAGGACCGGACCGGCCACGGGGACCTGATCGACCACCCAGACGAAATGGCGACAGGAAGCAATAATCATCCTGGTTCAACAAGCACTCGAGCGGATAGCAACGACAGCCCTGTCTCTCACACCCGACGGATACTTCACGACAGACCTTGACGAGAAATCGCCCTGTGTCAACAACAGGCAGTGGCGCCCCGTACCTCAGTCAACACCTGTTGATTTTCGTGGGCTGGCCAATGCTCTGGAAACTGAAGTACATCCTGACATCTGTACTTTTTACGGCAGTTTCTGGTCCGGGCCCCTTGAGACTACCAGCGAAGAGGGACAGGTCAGTCTCATTCAACTGTGGAACCCGGATGATTTCGATCGACTGATCGAAAATCTCATTGGGCATGGCTTAGTGAAGCGACAACGCAAACAACCGTTAACGCTCTTTTTCGCTACTACAGAGCCAGATTCAGAGCTCTTCCTGAGTGTCGATAATAAGACCGGTGAAATTCTGCTCGAGGAACCAGCAAAGCCACCGATCAAAATCGTCGAAAATGACCTCAATACTTTTCTAAATCGTCTTACTCCAGTTCTCGCCTCACCTGACATATACTAGCGTCACGAACACACAGTGGCATTTACATGGAACACCTCACACTAACACCCATCGAATCAATCTCTGGCGAGATTAATTTGCCAGGCTCCAAAAGCCTGACTAATCGCGCCCTGCTACTCGCCGCATTGGCGAAAGGTGAGACGCGCATTACCAATCCGCTAGCGAGCGATGACACAGCACGCATGATTGAAGCCCTGCAGCAATCAGGTGTTTCAACGATTATGAATGACAAGCACATCAACGTAGTCGGCAATGCTGGTCTTTTCGCGACGCCTTCCAATAGTGCATTTTTCCTGGGTAATGCCGGCACTGCAATCAGACCACTCACAGCAATCCTAAGTCTAATTCCTGGGCAATTTGAGGTTGATGGTGATCAATACATGCGGGAAAGACCCATTGCACATCTTTGCGACGCGCTGATGCAACTCGGCGCAGACATTAAATATCTTGGTAAAGAAGGATACCCTCCATTTTCATTAACAGGAGGTCAAATCTCCGGTGGTGATGTCAACATCGCTGGCAATATTTCCAGTCAATACTTAACCGCATTACTGCTAGCGCTGCCCTTGGCAAAAAATGACAGCATTATTAATGTCATTGGTGACCAGGTATCTAAACCGTATCTTGATATCACCATGAATATCATGAACCAATTTGGTGTTAGCGTTGAACATGATAACTACCAGCATTTCTCAATACCCGGCTCCCAACACTATGTATCCCCTGGAGATTACCTGGTTGAGTGAGATGCTTCATCTGCATCCTATTTCTATGCAGCAGCTGCCATTTCTGGCACGATCACTGTTCACGGACTGTGCAAAGACTCTGTTCAAGGTGATATCCAATTTCTGGATACCATCGAGGCAATGGGTGCGAAGATTCATCGCGACTTACAATCGATTACTGTTACTAAGGGCGAACTAAACGGCATCGACGTAGATCTAAACCATATTCCCGATGCTGCAATGACAATCGCGGTTATGGCGTTGTTTGCAAAAGGCACGACGCGAATTCGTAATGTTTACAACTGGCGCGTGAAGGAAACTAATAGGATGTATGCCATGGAAACGGAACTGCGCAAGCTTGGTGCCACCGTCCTGACTACCGAAGACTCAATCACCATCACACCTCCGGCAAGCATACAGTCCACAACCATTGACACCTATGGAGATCATCGCATCGCCATGGGTTTCTCACTCGCCGCACTAGGCAATCAGCCAATTACCATTAACGATCCGGACTGTACAAAAAAGACCTTTCCAGATTACTTCGATGTTTTTAAGTCGGTCTGTCATTTTGCGGACTCCAATCCCAGCAGGTGAGATTTCGCGGCTAATCCACCCGCAAAACCGGTAAGACTTCTATTGGCGCCGATCACTCGATGACAAGGCACCAGAATTGGCAATGGATTCGCACCATTGGCCGCACCCACCGCCCGAATAGCCCGAGGTCGCCTTATCATCTCCGCTATTTGCGCATAGGTCCGGATCTGGCCGTAAGGGATTTCTCGCAGTGCGGACCATACAGATAGCTGAAAATCTGTACCGGCCGGCAACAACGCGACACTAAACGTCTCGCGCTGCCCGGAAAAATACTCTTTAAGCTGTTGCGTGACGGCAGGGAATCCATCCTCAACCTGTCGCCAGTCCTGTTGTGGAGATATACGGGCCTTACCATCAGGTAAACCGACATAGCAAAGTAGGCCATCATGGCCAGCTAACAGCAACCGGCCAATGGGTGAACTGACGTAACAATAGTTCACGTCGACACACTCGCTGCCCACAGGGGCATACAGGCATAGGGTCGCCACGGACGCCAGTTTTCTGCCCGGGACAACAATTCAACTGCTGCAGAAACCTTCAGGTAGGTTTGCGCTGCTTTTAACACCACAAGGTCTGTTTCCGGAAATGCATCAGGATCGTTCACGGCCCGCATCGAGATATACTGCGCTGTCCAGGGACCAACACCTTTAATACTTAGCAAACTGTGACGTATATCGTCTGGTTCTGAATCAAAGTCCACTTCACCTTAACGTACCGCACCGCAAGGTCACGAAGCGCCGTAGCGCGACGTTTGGGCATGGGTAGCGCATCTTCTGTCAATACTGAGAGCTGTTTCGGGACCTGGAAACAGCAACCCATATGGGCTCTCGGTGCCGAATTGCTGCGCAATTTTGCCCATCACTGTGGTCGCGGCTGCAACTGAGATCTGCTGACCAACAATCGCACGCACTGCTGTTTCAAACGGATCCCAGGCACCCGGCAACCTGAGGCCCGGAGACCGCGCCACGATAGGAGCCAGCCCCGCATCACGGCCTAGACCGTCCGATATTTCCTCCGGTAACGCATCAAGATCCAACAAACGCTTTATCTTTTCCGCTATGTCGATCAAGGGCAAAGGGACATCAGCAACAATCCGACAGGTAAGTGCACCGTCGTCATCTGTGATAGAAACACGGGCAGGCGCGCCCATGATGGACATACTACGGCATTATTCATCACCGGTGACCTGCTCCACCGAGGGAATCGCACGGGCTGCAAAAAAAGTCAGCAACGCATTGAAATCAAAGGGCTCCCTGTACGGCAAGGTGATTACCAAACCGCCAGTCTGATTGGTCGTCGAACGCTTACGCAACGTACCGGGCGCTCTCCCGTAAACTTGTTTAATATGATCATTGAAGCGCCGGACGCTGCCGTAACCTGCAGCCATAACGACTTCAATCATTGACAAAGAAGACTCATCAATAAGTTTCTTCGCGAACTGCAAACGACGGGTTTGTGCTACCGCACCCGGCGAGGTGCCAAGATGTTAACGAAAAAGGTGACACAAATGTCGATCAGTAACACCCAATCTGTGACACAATTGCGGTACGTTTTGGTCATCAAGCGCGCCCACCGAAATCAATCTCAATGCCCGCGACACTGTCGTTGAGGTACCACGCCAGGCAGGCGTACCAGGAGCAGCCTCAGGACGACAACGTAGATCCGGTCGGTATCCGGCGCTTCTGTGGCAGCGGCGGCAGTCTGGAAAAACGTAACATTTTCAGATTTTGGTAGTTTTACCCGACAAATTGGTCGACAGTAGATACCTGTCGTCCGGACGGCGACAAAAAAACGGCCATCAAATCTGGGATCCCGCGATCGACGCGCTTTTTCAAAGACCTGATGATCGATTAACATGTTCGTCACATTCAATAACAGTTCAGGCATCTTAGTACCGGTACGTTTTGCAATCTAGCCGGAAACAGACCTCGTATTAGCTATGCTCCAAGTCTTGGGACTAACAGATAATCCAGAAGCATTATTTAGCGCTCATGAAGGGTCGCTTGATTTGTTGCAATTCGACTACCTGCATGACCAATCCTACATTGATCAACCTGCGCTGCTGCTCACGGTCATTTGCGAAAACAATCATCAGAACCAGCGCTGCGTCATAGCACCCCATGGTGATCATCATTTCGAAGACATGTCTTTGGATGCCATCGCAGACCGGCTGCGTGTTCCTATACTCGACTTTAGATCCGCGATTTCACTATCAGCTCATCCGGTTGAAAAGCCCTGGGGAAAGGAAATCTGGTACACAGGAATAGAACAACGCGGTGTGTGTTCCATGGGAGGAGTACCGATCCCTTGGGTGCTCGATTGCTTTGGGCAAATACTAAGTGGTTATAACTATACTCCACCGATACTCCTAAAAATCCTGGAACCTCTGGCACAGGATGTTATCGGTGATTTATATTTTGAGGCCCATGCTCATAAGACCGAGGTTTATATTGTCACAGCCGTAGACAAAGATTCCTGGCCTGATGGTATTGGCAAAATTCGTTTTGGTTTTTCCGGCAGCAAAAAAAGTCAGTTCCCCAACACCAATGCATTTGCTAACGCGTACCTTCAGGCTGTCGATGCCTATCGCGAAGTTAGAACAACGATTGACCAATCAGACCATGCTGATCAACAACTGCGCGACCGAGAGGTGATGTTGCGTGCGGAAATGGAATCGTTTACATCACTACGCGACCTTCGCGTTGGAGATGTCGTACAAGTACCACCACTAACCCCACATTCTCTACAGCACGGTGTGACCGTCGTTGAATTCCAGACACCTCACTATGAACGCTATATCCTGTCATTCGCACAGAAAGTACTGACACAGGATCATTGGGATACCGAGTCAGCACTACCTCTGTTGAATTTTGCGACGGATACACCGCTGTGCACGATTTCCGATGACATCATCGCCGACTTTGATGATTTTTTGGTAAATCGGATAAAGCTTTCCCCAGGGGAAAGCTTTATTGTCGAAGAACAACGCTATTGCATTGTAATGCCAATTATCGGTGAAGTGACGTTAGCAAATATCCTGGTAGCAACGGGATCCGCCTTCTACCTCCCAAAAAGCAGTGAACGCGTCATTAGCAATGACGGTTCTACCGACAGTCTGGTGTTATTGGCAATGCCTCAGGAAGGCAGCAGGCTTTGAACTGCGTCTCGCTCTTCCTGTAACTCCTGGGCCGTCTCCGTCATTTTCTGTCGGGAAAAATCAGAAATCGCAAGATCCTGGACAATCGACCAGTCACCATTTTCACAGGTGCAGGGAAACGAATAAATCAAACCAGCCTCGATTCCATAGCTTTCATCGGAGTACACACCCATGCTTACTGTTTCGCCGTTGCTCCCATTAACCCAATCATGGACGTGATCGATCGCAGCGTTTGCGGCAGAAGCCGCACTGGACAATCCACGAGCACTGATGATTGCGGCCCCTCGCTGCTGCACCAAAGGAATAAACTCATGTTCGATCCATGACTGATCAACCATGTCCATCGCAGGTTTACCTGTGACTACTGCATGATTCACGTCTGGATACTGCGTTGCTGAGTGGTTACCCCAGATGGTCAGTCCACTAATCTCGGTAATGTGGGTTTGTGTTTTTTGAGCCAGCTGAGTCAACGCCCGGTTGTGGTCCAGTCGGGTCATTGCCGTAAAACGTCTCGGGTCAATATCAGGTGCATTACGCTGAGCAATCAGGCAATTAGTGTTGGCGGGATTACCCACAACAAGAACACGTATATCTTTCGCGGCATTGTCGTTGAGCGCCTTACCCTGTACAGAAAATATTGCAGCGTTAGCCTCTAATAAATCTTTTCGTTCCATACCGGGTCCGCGAGGCCTAGAACCAACCAATAACGCGACCTGGGTACCTGAAAAAGCTACATTAGGATCATCCGTTGCTACAATGTCCTTTAGTAACGGAAAAGCACAATCTTCCAGCTCCATAACGACACCACCCAGAGCTTCCATTGCAGGTGGAATCTCCAGCAGCTGCAAAATAATGGGTTGGTCATCGCCCAACATTTGTCCTGATGCTATCCTGAACAATAGGGAGTAACTTATCTGACCGGCTGCACCGGTGACTGCGACCTTAATTGGGTCTTTCATTGCAACTTTACCTCTCAATAGCGAAGTCTAAAATCGAAGGGCGCAGGTTAATACCAATACACTGTCGTGACAACTGCCAAAAAAAATCTTGGTATTCGCGAGAATTTCACCAGCCTCCTTCTCCATTAAAACTCCACCATTCAATAATCCCTTATAATCAATAAGTTAGAGCTAAAACTATCGGCGTGCAACGTGCCGAAACTCTTGACATCCATGGTCCTAATGTTATGGTGGGCGACCCACTCTATGTCGACAATCGGCTTACTGGTAAGTATTTCTCAGTTAACCGGTCGATGATGTTTGCAAGTGTTATAGAGGCAGAGAATGACAAATAAGGAATCCGCGCCAACAAGCGAGCTGATCGGTTATCCACCCGAAAATGGACTCTACGACCCGCGTTCCGAAAAGGATTCCTGCGGCGTAGGTTTTGTGGCCAATATCAAGGGTGTACCGAGTCACGGCATCCTGGAGGATGCTTATCACATCAACTCGCGTATGGACCACCGTGGTGGTTGTGGTTTCGAAGAAAACACAGGTGATGGCGCTGGGATTCTGACCGCACTCCCGGACAGCTTTTTCCAAAAAATCGCTACATCTCTAGACCTAAAGCTTCCTGATACCGGGCAGTATGCAGTCGGCAACATATTTTTGCCTCAGTTGGACGACGAGCGAAAAACCTGCAAAGAAACTATCGAGTCGATCATCAGTAAAGAGGGACTACAATTCCTGGCCTGGCGCACCGTCCCCATCAACCCTGCTTCCGCCGATATTGGTCCTGCTGCGATTACAGCTATGCCAGTTATCGAGCAACTATTTATCGCCAATAATGGGGTCGATCAAGACACCTTCGAAAGAATGCTTTACACCACCCGCAAACGCTTCACTAATGCACTGCGCGGCAATCCAGACCTAAGCCAGTCAAGGCTGCTGTACGCCTGCAGCCTGTCCTCAAGGGTCATTGTATACAAGGGAATGTTAACGCCTACACAATTGTTTCCATTTTACGCTGATCTAGAAAACGCAGACTATGAGACGCACCTTGCAATGGTGCATTCTCGCTTTTCAACAAATACTTTCCCTTCCTGGGACCGTGCTCAGCCGAATCGATTTATGAGCCATAACGGTGAAATCAATACCCTGCGTGGTAATGTCAATATGATGACCGCGAGACAAGGCGCTGCCGAGTCACCGGTATTTGGCGACCGTATCAATAAACTGTTTCCGATTGTCGAGCCCGACTGCTCAGACTCTGGCACCTTTGACAACGTGCTCGAGTTCCTGTTGATGTCCGGTAGGACGTTGCAGGAAGCAATCATGATGATGATCCCCGAGGCCTGGCAATCCGATTACAACATGCCATCTGACCAAAAAGACTTCTACGAATTCTATTCATCAATTATGGAGCCCTGGGATGGTCCGGCTTCAATTGCATTTACCGATGGGAAATACATAGGCGCAGTGCTGGATAGGAACGGCCTTAGGCCCTCCCGGTACTACGTAACATTTGACGACAGAGTCATCATGGCCTCGGAAGTTGGGGTTTTGCCGGTAGAACCAGAAAACGTCAAGACGAAAGGACGCCTGCAACCAGGCAAAATGTTTCTCATCGACTTTGAACAGGGTCGGTTAATCCCAGACGAAGAATTAAAAACAGAATTCGCCAACAAACGACCCTACGGCAAGTGGCTCAGCAATCAGAAGCTGCAACTGTCAGACATTCCAGAGGCCGACAGCCAGGATCAATCTACGCCACCACTACTCGCCAGAATGCAGGCGTTTGGCTATACCGTTGAGACAATGCAGTTCATGCTGCTGCCACTGGTAACGGAAGGGCGCGACCCGCTGGGTTCTATGGGAAATGACTCTGCATTAGCTTGCCTGTCGAACAAGTCGCGAATGATTTACGACTACTTCAAACAATTGTTTGCACAAGTCACCAATCCTCCTATCGATTCCATTCGGGAAGAAGTGGTGATGTCACTGTCTTGCTTCATCGGGCCTGAAGGAAATCTGCTCGAAACCACAGAAAGCTTGGCAAACAGACTGTGTTTGCCACACCCTATTCTTTCCGATGCGGAATTGAACAAACTGAAACAAATCGATTTCAAGGGCTGGCGTTCGAAGGAAATTGATATCACTTTCGATAAATCTGCTGGCGCCAACGGATTGCAGCAAACTCTCGACAGTATCTGCGAGGCTTCTTCAAAAGCTATTGCAGAGGGTTATAGCTTAATCATACTCTCGGACCGCAATATTGGCCCGGACCGAATTGCTATCAGTGCACTTGTTGCCTGCGGCGCCGTGCACCATCATCTGGTGACTGCTCACCAACGAACACAGATCGGTATCGTCCTTGAAACCGGTGAAGCTCGAGAAGTCCATCATCATTGCTTGCTAACGGGCTTTGGGGCAGATGCAATTAACCCCTACGTCGCATTTGAGGCACTTTGGCAAGCGCGAGAAGATAACCTGCTCGATAACAGCGAATACACTGATCCCGAGACAATTGTGGCCGCATATAAAAAAGCGATCGCCAAGGGCATGCTCAAAGTCATGGCAAAAATGGGGATATCAACGCTGCAGTCCTACAAAGGCGCCCAGATCTTCGAAGCCGTGGGTCTTGCCGATGATGTTATTGAACGATGCTTTGTAGGCACCGCAAGTCGTATTCAAGGTGTAAATTTTGAAACGTTGTTTGAAGAAATGAAACAACGTCATGAAATTGGTTTTCCCAGCAGAGATGACAATATTATTGCTGTACTACCAAATCCTGGTGATATTCACTGGCGCCAGGGTGGCGACACCCACATGTGGGATCCAACATCCATTGCAAATCTTCAGGTCGCCGCCAAGACTAATAGCAGTGATGCATACCAGCAATTCTCAGATCATGCCAACAATCACGCTACTCGAAACGCTACGCTGCGTGGACTGTTCAAATTTCGCGAAGGGAATCCCATCTCAATCGATGAGGTGGAACCAGCGAAGGACATTGTAAAACGCTTCTGTACCGGTGCCATGTCGTTCGGCTCTATCTCTGCTGAAAGCCACGAAGCACTGGCAGTCGCGATGAATAGAATCGGCGGTAAATCTAATACCGGTGAAGGTGGAGAAGATCCTAAGCGTTTCACACCCATGCCAAACGGGGACTCAAAGCGATCGGCGATCAAACAGGTAGCGTCTGGTCGTTTTGGCGTAACCATTTGGTATTTAGCTAACTCCGATGAACTGCAAATAAAAATCGTACAGGGTGCAAAACCTGGCGAAGGTGGAGAACTACCGGGCGGCAAGGTCGACAGTTATATTGCCCAAATTCGCCATTCGACACCGGGCGTTGGTCTGATCAGCCCACCACCACACCACGATATTTATTCCATTGAAGATATCGCACAGCTGATTCACGATCTTAAAAATGCCAATCGCAATGCGCGAATCAGTGTAAAACTGGGCGCTGAAGTTGGTGTCGGGACCATCGCAGCGGGTGTTACCAAAGCAAAAACGGATCACCTTGTCATTGCCGGTCATGATGGTGGTACAGGGGCCTCACCCATCACATCTATAAAACATGCCGGTTTACCCTGGGAATTAGGACTCGCTGAAACTCACCAGACGCTGGTCATGAACAACCTGCGCTCGCGCGTGGTGTTGCAAACTGATGGACAAATCAAAACCGGGCGCGACGTGGCAATCGCAGCATTACTCGGTGCCGAAGAATTCGGCTTTGCAACAGCACCACTTGTCACCTTGGGGTGCATTATGATGCGCAAGTGTCACCTCAATACCTGTCCAGTCGGTATTGCCACGCAGGATCCTGAATTGCGCAAGAAATTTAAGGGTGACCCAGAAAACGTTGTCAACTATCTGTTTATGGTCGCTGAGGAATTGCGGCAAATAATGGCAGAGCTTGGCATTAAAACAGTCAACGACATGGTCGGACGAGTAGACCTACTCGATACGAAAGACGCAATTGATCATTGGAAGGCTAGCGGCCTCGACCTCACCAAGATACTGACACCCGCTCAGATCATTTACGAAGGTACCGAAGTGTACGCCACGATGGAGCAGGACCACGGTCTGGATAAAGCCCTCGACAACGAAATCATTGTATTGTCCAAGCCCGCCATTGAGCAAGGGCGACGGGTTGATATTGAACTACCAATTATCAATATCAATCGCGTAGTCGGCACTATGCTCTCACATGAAGTAGCCAAAGCGACCAATGGTGAATTGCTTCCTCCCGATACGATTAACATCAAGCTAAACGGCTCAGCTGGACAAAGTCTGGGTGCCTGGTTGGCAACGGGCATCACCATAAAAGTTGAGGGCGATGCCAATGACTACGTAGGCAAGGGCTTGTCCGGCGGCAAGATCATTATTTACCCCCCTAAAGAGAGCACTTTCGT
Source organism: Pseudomonadales bacterium (assembly GCA_029246605.1). Classification (GTDB taxonomy): domain Bacteria; phylum Pseudomonadota; class Gammaproteobacteria; order Pseudomonadales; family Azotimanducaceae; genus UBA7455. Next base: position 12,058 of record JAQWMV010000062.1, read on the forward strand.
CGCTGAAGAAAACGTCCTGGTTGGTAACGTTGTACTTTATGGGGCAACGTCCGGCGAAGCCTATTTCAGAGGCATTGCAGCGGAAAGATTCTGCGTGCGCAATAGCGGTGCGAGCGCTGTTGTTGAAGGTATCGGTGATCACGGATGCGAATACATGACCGGAGGAAGAGTGGTTATCCTCGGTGAAAGCGGGCGAAATTTCGGCGCTGGCATGAGCGGTGGTATCGCCTATGTGTGGGATCAGTCTGGCAAGTTTGGGGCCCAGTGCAATACAGGTACGTTGGAACTGGAATCTCTTGATCAAGATGCCGATATCCTGGAGTGTAGAGCCTTGATCGAACGTCACCTTCAATATACCGATTCTGCGGTAGCTAAACATATTTTGGACAACTGGCAGCATGAAGTCTCAAGTTTCGTGAAAGTCATGCCAACCGACTATAAACGAGTACTTCTGGAGTCAGCGGCATAATGGGTAAAACTACTGGATTCAAGGAATTTGAACAGAAAGCTGAACCCTATCGAGAAGTGTCCGAAAGGCTTCTCGATTTCAAAGAACTCTACACCCCCCATGATGACGAACATCTACAGACTCAGGGCGCGCGGTGCATGGACTGTGGCGTGCCTTTTTGTCAGTCAAATAACGGCTGTCCAAGTTCTAACTTAATACCAGAGTGGAACGACCTGGTTTACAAAGGCCGCTGGCGCGAAGCCCTGGACAGACTACATAAAACTAACAATTTCCCCGAATTTACTGGGCGAGTATGTCCAGCACCCTGCGAAGGTGCCTGTGTACTCGGCATTACTGATCTACCGGTAACCATTAAGAACATTGAAAATGCCATTATCGATCGTGGTTTCGATAGTGGTTGGGTTGTTGCACAGCCTCCTGCACAGCGAACGGGTAAGAAGGTAGCCGTAGTCGGCTCCGGACCATCAGGACTTGCTGCAGCAGCACAGTTAAATCGAGCGGGACATCAGGTAACTGTTTTCGAGCGTGCTGATCGAATTGGTGGATTACTAATGTACGGTATACCCAACATGAAACTGGATAAGCAGGTTGTAGACCGTCGCATCAATCTACTACGTGAGGAAGGCATCGAATTTCAGGTTAACGCAGATATCGGAAAGAACGTCGATATAAAGACGCTCATCGATAATCACGACGCACTGCTGCTTGCTACTGGAGCGACAGAAGCAAGAGATCTACCCATACCCAATCGAGAAGGGCCAGGCGTCCATCTTGCAATGGAATTTCTCACCCTGAATACGAAGAGTCTGCTCGATTCAAATCATAAAGACGGTCAGTACATTAGCGCAAAGGATAAAGATGTTATCGTGATCGGTGGCGGTGATACCGGCACCGATTGTATAGGCACCGCTTTACGCCATGGCTGCAAGTCACTGGTTAACTTTGAATTACTGCCACATCCCCCCGCCGAACGTGCAGCAAACAACCCCTGGCCGCTCTATCCTAGGATTCATCGTGTCGATTATGGACACGCAGAAGTAGCCGAGAAATTTGGCGATGATCCACGCGTCTATTCGATCATGAGTCAGGAATTTTTAAGGGATACCGATAATAACCTGACAGGCATCAAGACAATCAATGTCGATGATAAGTTACAGCCCGTCGCCGGTTCTGAGAAAACCTGGAAAGCAGACCTTATATTCTTATCAATGGGTTTTCTGCGACCAGAACATTACCTAAATGAGTCTCTCGGTCTGGACTTGGATGATCGTGGCAACTTTACTGCAGATAAGCTTAATTTTCGTACCAGTGTACCCAAAGTCTACGCTGCAGCTGATTGCCGCAGAGGACAGGATCTGGTTGTTCGCGCCATCAACGAAGGTCGTGAAGCGGCCCGAGAAATAGATAGAGATTTGATGGGCAACACACAGCTACCCTAGTTCTCCGCCAATGATTCTCGTGCCAAAAGAGTTTCCCGTAACTTGGCCTCGTCGACATCGGTCACGAGATCAGCAACGCCAATATCATTTATCAGAATAAATCTCAGTCCATCATCTGTCGTCTTCTTATCTACTTGCATACTTTCTATAAAGTCATCAACGCTGAGCGTCAGCGGTGGGCAGGTGGGTAGTCCCGCAGAAGCAACCACGTTTTTAATACGTTTAGCATCTGATTGTGTAATACGTCCCAGGCGTGAGGAGAGATCTGCCGCCATAACAAGCCCTGTACCAACTGCCTCACCATGCAACCAGGCACCATACCCCATCAGGTGTTCTATGGCATGACCGAATGTATGCCCTAGATTTAAAAGGGCCCGCACACCTGTTTCTTTCTCGTCTTGCGCGACAATAGACGCCTTGATTTCACAGCTGCGACGAATTGTCCTGGCCATGCTTTCTGGCTGCAATGACCTTAAGGCCGTCATCTCTTGTTCAATCGACGAAAAATACTCGCCATCGGCAAGTACGCCGTGCTTTATTACCTCTGCCAATCCTGAAGAGAGCTCACGATCGGGGAGCGTCTGCAGAGTATCAGTATCAATATAAACTGCTTTCGGCTGATAAAAAGCACCGACCATGTTCTTTCCCAAAGGATGGTTAACTGCAGTCTTGCCACCAACGGAAGAATCTACCTGCGACAGCAACGTCGTAGGTATCTGAATGAAGTTAACACCACGCTGATAGGTTGCGGCGACATAACCCGTAACATCACCTATCACACCACCACCAAGCGCTATCAGCGTCGTTGCGCGATTGTGTCTCTTAGTCAGCAATTCACCAACGATCGACTCATAACTAGACAAATTTTTCTGAGATTCGCCATCCGGCAATACAAAGGTATCCACCCGGTGTTCACGAAATGCCGCTTGCAGCTTCGCGAGGTAAAGTGGTGCGATTGATTCACTTGTCACTATAAATACACTGGCGCCGGTAACTTCCTGATTAAGTAGGCGCTCGTCACTCAAAAGTCCTGCACCAATGTGGATCGCGTAGCTGTGTTCACCCAAATTCAAATTTACAATTTCCATTAGGCTATTCTTTGTCCTCTATAAAATTCTGCACTTTCAGTTTGTCGATGATGCTCGCTACCACTCGCTTACTACTAGACTCACCTACAAAAACCTTAATGTCAGCAACTTCATGGTAAAGAGGATCGCGAAAGGCCTTCATCTCTGTCAGAACCGCTCTACGGTCAACACCCCGTAGCAAGGGGCGCTTTTGATCTTTCTTGGTACGGACCTCCTGTATGTCCAGAGAAGTATCCAAAAATACGACAACCCCGCGTGACTTTAACACCGCCCTATTGTTCTCACTCAAAATGCAGCCACCGCCTGTAGATACGAGGACATCCGGTAGCTGAGTCAGGGTGTCGATAACTTTTGTCTCACGTTCGCGGAAGCCTGGCTCGCCCTCAACATCAAATATCCAAGAAATATCAGCCCCGGCACGAATTTCAATCTCCTGATCAGAGTCGATGAATTTAAGTGATAACTCTCGGGCCAGGAGTTTACCCACGGTTGTTTTACCAACACCCATGGGACCAACAAGAAAGAGGCTTTTATAAATACTACTGTTGAGGCGCATAGGGAGCACCCGTCCGGGTTCAGTTCGCCGTTTGACTATGGAGAACTGCAATTTCTACCGACTTGAAACACTATCTCTAATAAGACGCGGTGTAATAAAAATTAGCAATTCCTGTTTATCATCGGACTCTGTATTTCGTCGAAAGGACTCACCCAGGTAAGGCAGATCCCCCAGAAATGGAGTCTTAGTCACAGATCTTGTGGTTTACATCGTGAATATCCCGCCAAGTACGATAGTTTCACCATTATCCACCAGAACCTGTGTCTGGATGTTGTTCGTGTTGATACTGGGCACACCATTGAACACGGCACCAACCGTATCCTGACTCACCTGCAGTTCCATGACAATTCTGTTATCCGGTGTTATCTGCGGCTTCACATCCAAGCCCAAGACAGCGATACATACACTGTCACATTAAATAACACCTTTAACTCCAGAGCAAATAATTTAAATGAAAAAAATGCTGTAATTCGTTCATTTTTGGACAATTTTCTCTATTTTGGGCACCTTAAGCATAACTGTGGCCATGAACGACCTCCTGCTGACAAATTTAAGGGGAATGCCATTATAATGATTAATACCGAGGGGTGAATGCTATTAGGCGAACCGTTCAAATGGATGAATCCAGGCATTCGGAAGGATTCTACATATAATTGTTTAATTTCAGGTCCAATTTCAGATGATAAAGATTTTCATCAAGCGCGTGATATGGGTCACTGCGACGCTGATCAGCGGCTCAATCTTATTGCTCAGCGCTGCATTTCTCTATTTGAACCCGCAGGTTCCAGACACTGAAACGTTCCGAAACGTCACTATTCGTGCACCTTTAAGAATCTATTCGAAGGACGACAAGCTTATTCAGGAATTCGGCGAACGCCTTATTCCCATTGAGTTTGAACAAATCCCAGAGATCTACATTCGGGCGATTTTGGACACCGAAGATAAGCGATTTTTTGAGCACGGCGGTATCGACGTCATCACGCTGCTGAACGCGACCTGGCAGCTGATTCGTAATCGTGGTGGCATTCAAACAGGCGCCAGTACCATCACCATGCAACTCGTAAAAAACATCTCAGGTGATTCTCAAGTCCAATTTATTCGCAAATTCAAAGAAATGTTGCTGGCGCTAAAAATTGAGCGCGAATTGAGTAAAGAAGAAATCCTCAAGCTGTACCTTAATATCATTCCTTTTGGTAAACACGCTTTTGGCTTACAGGCGGCAGCAAATACCTACTATGGTAAGAACATCGACCAACTCGATCTTGCCCAAACTGCCATGTTGGCGGGAATACCTAAGAAACCGGAAGGCGGCAATCCGATTAACGGACCCAAGTGGGCGCTTGAACGACGTAATCTAATCCTGCGCAGAATGTTTGAGCAGGGCTCCATTGAGGAAGAAGCCTTTAAAGTAGCGGTAAACGCGCCAATAACGGCCAAGGTTCATCAGCGGAAAATAGAGCTGCCATCCCTTTATGTCGCTGAAATGGTACGTCAGAACTTACTAACCAAGTATGGGAGAGATGCCTACAATCAAGGCCTCATCGCCCATACCACTATAGATAGTCACCACCAACTCGCGGCTGAGGCAGCCCTGACTGAGCAACTCATAGCTTACGATAGACGCCACGGCTATCGCGGCCCTGAGTTTCATCGACTACAGGGAACAGATGAGTACCTCGCCGCGCCGGAATTTGGTTATCCGACCAACTGGCTGGAAACCCTCGCCAATGCAGCGATCAATGGCAATCAGCATCCGGCCATCGTGACTAGAATTAGCGAGACGAGCGTCGATGTCATCAACCAGAACCTGGAAACGATCTCGATTCCGTGGGATGGCCTTAAATGGGCACGCCGTTATGTCAATGTAAATACCCGAGCCTACCCGGGACCCGCAACACCAAGTGATGTCGTCGCTATCGGGGATCTAATCCGAATAGTGAAAGATGGTGACCAGTGGCTACTGGGTCAGATCCCAGACATTCAAGGAGCCCTGGTCGCACTATCACCCGAAAATGGTGCCATTCTCGCACTTGTGGGAGGTTTCGATTTCCGCACACTTCAGTTTAACCACGCAACCCAGGCTAAGCGTCAGCCTGGCTCAAACTTTAAACCGTTCTTCTACGCCGGAGCGCTGGAAAATGGTCTGACTGCGGCCACCATATATAATGATGCACCTTTTGTGCTTCCCGGCGGTGAGCTAGAGGAAGTCTATCGGCCAAAGAACTCCGGTGATCGCTTCCGAGGCAATATCAGTATCCGCGAAGCACTCTATCGGTCAATTAACCTGGTATCGCTAAGGGTTATCCTGGATTACGGTGCAGAAAATGCATTGCGCTATGTGTCTCGATTCGGATTCGATACAACGAACTTTCCTAAAGATGTTCAACTTGCTTTTGGCGGAGGCACGATCGCGTTGACCCCATTGGAAATCGCGACCGCCTACGCCAGCTTTGCGAACGGCGGTTATAAAGTCACAGCCTTTCTAGTAGAGAGAATTGAGTCCATCAATGAAGATACTCTATGGCTGGCCACTCCTGAGACGGTCTGTCATGACAACTGTGATGGCTTGAATCCAGCGACCAGAATAGTCGAGGCCAGGGTAGCGTACATCATGAACAGCATCCTGAGTGATGCAATCAAAAGAGGCACCGGTATCAAAGTACAAAGCGCGCTTAAGCGCAGTGACATCAAAGGCAAGACAGGTACCACCAATGACGCTGATATTTGGTTTTCGGGATTCACCACTAACATTGTGGCTACTGCATGGGCAGGATTTAGTGACAATAGCCCGGTCGGACGCGGCGAATTCGGGTCGACGATCCCTATCGAAACGTGGATTTCCTTTATGAAAGAGGTCCTTAGCCCAGAGCACCTGACCCCCACACTGCCTACCCCTGACGGCCTCGTCACCGTACGTATTGATAGAAGTACCGGCTTACGTACCGAAGACTCTGAAGGCGAATTTGAAATGTTCAGACTCGAAAACGCGCCAAAACCGGCGCGTAAGAATAGCGACAGCAACAACTATCACCTCGAAATCTATTAGCTTTCCTGTTTAGAAGTGCTGACCGGGCTCACGCAGTGTTTTGCAACAAGCAAAAAAAAAGACGCACTAAGCGTCTTTTTTTCGTCAAAAATTATTTGACAGATCGACCACCAAATCGTTTGTTAAAACGATCAATACGACCAGCTGAGTCAATCATCTTCTGCTGTCCGGTGTAGAAAGGATGGCATTCGGAACAGACTTCCAAATGGATATCCTCGCATACCGTAGAGCGAGTCTTAATGACGTTGCCACAGCTACAGGTAGCCGTTATTTCCTCATACTTGGGGTGAATGTCTGCTTTCATAGGTACTCCGTCACGTGCTCTCTGGAAGGTGGCGAATCATACCAGAGAATCTTAGATTCGCAAGGACTTGCCGTCCAATAACGTAGTAGCATAGGCCATCAACTGACCAGACCTTTACCGTGGAGCAACAAGCGTTGCAGCGTTATCTTGACATTGCGGTACCCACGCCACTGCGTAGAAGTTTCCATTACCTGCCTCCCCCCGATTTCCCTGCAAATATCCAGCCCGGCAGTCGCATACGTGTACCATTTCGCAACAAAAAGGTTACCGGCATACTACTCGGCTACGTGGATTCAATCGCGACCGACAAACATAAAATAAAGCCTGCCGAAGAGTTACTGGATACAGCACCCATCGTGCCAGAAACACTATGTAAACTCTGTATCTGGGCTGCCGATTATTACCATCATCCTATCGGAGAGGTTTTCGCAGCTGCTCTACCCAACCTGCTGCGCCGGGGTGACTCTCCAGAGGATTTGCAATTCGTGCTGACAGCGCGGGGACAGGAGACCGAACTTAAGCCCCGGGCTCACCGCCAACGTGCGATGATCGATTTACTATCCCAGAACCCCCAGGGCCTTAGCCGGGATGAACTGGGAGAATTCTCCAGCGCCATTATTCACTCCCTCATCGACAAGGAATTAGTGACAAAGGAGATTGTTTCCCAACAACCCTTTTCACATACCAGGACCAACTATCAGGGAATCCAGCCCACCGGTGAGCAAAACGATGCTATTGAAGCCATCAACTCACCAGGTACTTACCTCTTACAGGGTGTTACAGGAAGCGGTAAAACCGAAGTTTATTTGCGTCTCATAGAGCGAATGCTTGATCAGGGGCTACAGTCCCTGGTCCTAGTGCCAGAGATTGGTCTCACGCCACAAACCCTCAAACGCTTCGAAACACGCTTTGACGTAACCATCACCGTGGTCCATTCGGGACTTACCGAAACTGAACGCCTGCGGTCCTGGCAACAGGCCAGGACCGGCCAGGCAGGCATCGTCATAGGTACACGGTCAGCAGTATTCACACCCTTCGCCAAACCAGGTCTTATCATTGTTGATGAGGAACATGACGCGTCATTTAAACAGCATGAAGGATTTAAATACTCTGCTCGTGATCTTGCCGTTTTGCGCGCCAGTTGGGACAAGGCTCCTATCCTCCTTGGTTCTGCGACGCCGTCTCTTGAAAGCCTGCACAACGCAATTTCAGGAAAATACACACACCTGCAACTACGGAAGAGACCCGCCGGTATTGCCCAGGAGACTTACCAGGTCATTAGTCTCAAACATAAGGAACCGGATACCGGTTTTTCACCGCCGCTGCTTAAATTGATGCGACAACATCTTGATGCCAAGGGGCAGATACTCATCTTTCTAAACCGTCGCGGATTCGCACCGGTATTACTTTGCACCAAATGTCACTGGATGGCGAATTGTCCACGCTGCGATGCAAGAATGACCTATCACCTGTCCTCACGACGGCTCATCTGTCATCACTGCACATCAGAGTCATCTGTTCCACAACATTGCGCTCAATGCCAAAGCAGCCAATTGCTTCTACTGGGTCTAGGCACTCAACGGATTGAAGAGCACCTCAAACTAACATTCGATGACGTGCCAGTACTAAGGATTGATCGCGACAGTACCCGGCGAAAAGGGTCATTCGACAAGCTGTTAGATGAAATCAACAGGCAGGATCCTGCCATATTGATAGGTACACAGATGCTGGCCAAAGGGCATCACTTCAGTAATGTCACCCTATCAGTCATGCTCGAAGTCGACTCAAGTTTCTACAGCGCCGACTACAAAGCAATGGAACGTATGGGACAGTTAATACTCCAGGTCGGTGGCCGCTCCGGCAGATCGGAAAAGCCTGGTACAGTGGTCATTCAGACCCACTTTCCAGATCAGCCTTTGCTCAAACAGCTAATCGATGAAGGGTACAACACCTTCGCTGACACTATACTCAGTGAACGGAGAGATAACGGCCTACCACCTTACTGCCACCAGGCTCTGGTTCGGGCGGAAAGTACTTCGCGAAGGCTCGCGATGGATTTCTTGGAGGAACTTGAAGGCGCCAATAATCCACACGTTGATGTGTTTGGTCCCTTCCCCTCGAGCATGGAAAAACGGGCAGGACGCTACCGTGCGTTGTTAATGATATCCAGTCAGTCACGACAAAGCCTGCACAAGGAACTCAAAGAAAAAATTTTAACGGCTGAATCTTCCATACTCGGCAAGAAGCTACGCTGGTCGGTGGATATCGATCCAATAGACCTGTTCTAAAGTATCCTCTCATCGCGTGATACAATTCAATCATACCAGTAGATAGGAAAATCGTCTTAAGAAATGTCACAAGACTTCGCAAAACGCCACTCCACCAGCAACCAGCCCGACCGACAAATATCTCGATTCACACTGTTCGTCACGGGATTTATTGCCGGCATGTTTGTTTCATTTCTGATTTATCTCTGGCAAACCGTGCCTCCGGACCCGGCTACGGCAGAAATTCCAAAACCAAGTGAAAAACCAAAGGTTGAGGAGATGAGCTGGGATTTCTATGAAATTTTTCCAAAATCAGAAGTACCAATCATCGAAGAGTATGTAGACGATGTAAAAGTTCAAAATGTCCAGGATCATGCTTACATATTGCAAACAGGTTCGTTCCAGAATGCAGCAGATGCAGATCAATTGCGGGCAGAATTGCTATTGATGGGGCTGACCGTCTTCGTTCGTAAAATAGATGTGGATGGTAACGACTGGTATCGAGTCATTGTTGGTCCCCTCGAGAACGATCTTGCATTAAATCGTGCGCAGGATACGTTAGCCCAGGCACAAATCGAATCGCTACCGCTTCGAGTCAGACGGTAGACTTGAAAATAGACAAACAGCCCCCATTTCGGAACACTGGGCAATTTATTTCTGGAGTATCCAGTGGAGCAGTTTAGAGGCACTACGATTCTTAGTGTCAGACGTGGAAACACAGTTGTTATTGGCGGTGACGGGCAGGTCAGCTTAGGCGACACCGTGATGAAAGGTAACGCCCGCAAAGTAAGACGCTTGTACAACGATAAGATTATTGCAGGTTTCGCCGGCGGCACGGCCGACGCCTTTACTTTGTTCGAGCGCTTCGAAGGTCAGCTTGAAAAATATCAGGGCCACCTACTGCGCTCTGCGGTAGAACTTGCCAAGGACTGGCGTACAGATCGAGCCCTACGCCGCCTTGAAGCACTTCTAATTGTCGCCGACAAGGACGACTCACTACTTATTACGGGTAATGGGGACGTTATAGAACCCAATGACGGTATTCTTGCAATAGGCTCCGGTGGTAACTACGCTAAATCTGCAGCAATGGCCCTGCTTGCCAACACAGACTTCAGCGCCAGGCAGATTGTCGAGCAGGGGCTTAACATTGCTGCAGAAATCTGTATTTACACCAATCACGACACAACCATCGAAGAAATAGACTTCTAATCATGTCAAATATGACACCCAGAGAGATCGCTCATGATCTCGACAAACACATCATTGGACAATCGAATGCCAAACGCGCGGTAGCGATAGCACTGCGGAACCGTTGGCGACGACTACAGTTGGATGAGCATTTACGTACAGAGATATCACCAAAAAATATATTGATGATTGGTCCAACTGGCGTTGGTAAAACTGAGATCGCGCGCCGACTGGCACGGCTGGCTAATGCTCCGTTCATCAAAGTGGAAGCCACAAAATTTACCGAGGTCGGATACGTTGGCCGAGATGTTGAATCTATTATTCGAGACCTTGTCGAAGCTGCCGTAAAGCTGCTGCGTGACTCACAGATGGAAAATGCAAAGCCACGCGCGGTGGATGCGGCCGAAGAACGAATACTGGATGCAATACTGCCGCCCGCTCGAGGAGAAGAGGAAATCAATACTTCTACTAGACAGGTATTTAGGAAAAAGCTTCGTGAGGGAGAACTCGATGACGATGAAGTCGAAATCGAGCTAGAAGCACCCAAAGTCAGTATGGAAATCATGGCACCACCCGGCATGGAAGATATGACCAGCCAGCTTCAGGATATGTTTTCAACCATGGCACCTGGCAATTCAAAACCAAAACGGCTCAAAGTCAAAGAGGCCCTAAAGCGACTGACGGATGAAGAGGCAGCAAAACTCATCAATGAGGACGACCTGCGCTCACAGGCTGTAGACGCGGTAGAGCAAACAGGCATCGTCTTTATCGATGAAATGGACAAGATCGCTACGCGATCAGAACACGGTGGTTCTGACGTTTCCAGAGCCGGCGTACAACGTGACCTGCTTCCACTAATCGAGGGTAGCAACGTTTCAACTAAATACGGCATGATCCGAACAGATCATATTTTGTTCATAGCGTCCGGCGCGTTTCATCTAAGTAAACCATCAGATTTAATTCCTGAACTTCAAGGCCGCCTGCCCATTCGGGTAGAACTCAATGCCCTAGGTACAAAAGATTTTGAGCGCATACTCACCGAACCCGATGCATCCCTTACGGAACAGTATCAGGCACTAATGAATACCGAAGGGCTTGATCTAAAATTTACCGACGACGGGATAACGCGAATCGCAGAGATTGCCTGGCAGGTCAATGAAGCAACAGAAAATATTGGCGCCCGAAGGCTACATACAGTGATGGAGAGACTACTCGAAGCCGTGTCTTTCGATGCCGGAGAAACTGAGAAACTTCTCGTAGATTGCGACTATGTGAACGAACAATTGGAAAACCTCGCCGGCGACGAGGACCTCAGTCGCTACATTCTTTAAGTCTGATCTTTGACCAAATGACCTTTAGCAAATGACCCCACTGACGATTAACGTGCACAAAAAATCAGCTACGCTTGAGCTCGTCTATCCCGATGTAAGCCATGAACTCTCCGCAGAATATCTAAGAGTTTTTTCGCCCTCAGCGGAAGTAAAGGGTCATGGCCCCGACCAGGCGGTATTACAATTTGGTAAAAAGGACGTACACTTTAAAGACATCGAGCCTCAGGGAAATTACGCTCTGAAACTAATTTTTTCAGATGGTCATGATTCCGGTATCTATTCCTGGGACTACCTCTTTGAGCTGGCCTGTAACCAGCAATCCAACTGGACGGAATACTTGGAAAGCTTGAAGGAAACAGGCAAAAGTCGGGAATCACTGTTTATTGCTGTCAGCTAGGGAATGATTAGAAAAACTGTAATCTACAATCCGTTGTCTGTACTCTGTCTTTATTCAGATAATCTGTAAGCGCCATGACTGACCACGACGACACAACACATTTTGGTTTCCGGAAGGTTCCTATCGCCGAAAAGGCGGGCCGTGTTGCTGAAGTGTTCCAAAGCGTAGCGAACAAATATGACGTCATGAACGATGTGATGTCCCTCGGCACGCATCGATTGTTCAAACAAATTGCCGTTGAATATACCGCTGCCCGGCGAGGACATATCATTTTGGACCTAGCCGGCGGAACTGGTGATCTCGCTATTAAGTTGTCCAAAGTAGTTGGCAAAACCGGGCATGTCATCCTCTGCGACATCAACGATGCGATGCTGACTCAAGGTAGAGGCCGCCTACTGGATGATGGGATAAATGGCAACGTGAACTACATCCAGGCAGACGGCGAACAACTACCTTTTACACACAATCAATTTAATGCCATCACGATTGGCTTTGGCCTGCGCAATTTCACCAACAAACAGTTTGCACTTGAGGCTTGTCTTCAGGCACTAAAACCAGGCGGAAGACTGGTAGTCCTCGAATTCTCAACCCCTGAAAATCCCCTTGTTCGCAAGTTGTATGGGGAATTTTCCAACCTATGGCCACGGCTGGGAGAAATCATTACCGGCGACAAAGACAGCTACCAATACCTCGTAGAGTCGATCAAAATGCATCCCCCACAACAAGAACTCTGCAGCATGATGGAAGCCGCAGGATACCAAAATGTGCAGTACCACAACCTGTTGAACGGGGTGGTCGCAATCCACGTGGGTAGCAAAGGCATCACAGATGAGACTGATTAGAATCCTTCACATCTTGTATATCCTGGCCAAGCATCGCCTGGATAGATTTATTGGCGCCCACATACCACTGTGGCTCACAGTCGTCATCAAGTTAGTACGACTAATGCCAACGCCTTCCGCTTCACCTGCAGTTTCTCTACGTCTCGCAATCGAAGAACTCGGCCCAATATTTATTAAATTTGGGCAACTACTTTCTACGAGACGCGATCTCTTTAGTGATGAAGTAACCGACGAATTACAAAAACTTCAGGATCAGGTGCCTCCTTTTAGCAGCCTTAAGGCAAGACAGCTTATAGAAGCTGAATTGAATGCACCGATAGAAAATGTATTTAGAGATTTCGCTGAAGAACCATTGGCTTCCGCTTCCGTCGCGCAGATCCATACTGCGAAACTTGCCACCGGTGAAGGAGTCGTGATAAAAATTATCCGTCCGGATATCGAATCACGGATCAAGCTCGATATCCGTATTATGCTTTTCATTGCTCACACGCTAGAACGGTTCTGGCGGGAAGGTCGACGATTACATCCAGTTGAGGTAGTCAACGATTATGAACACACTATCCTAAACGAACTTAACCTACAGCTCGAAGCAGCCAATACGGCCACGTTGCGCGAGAATTGGTTAAACAGCAATGAGCTCTATGTACCTCAGGTTTATTGGGATGACTGCTCCAGCAACATGATGGTGATGGAACGTATCTATGGTGTTCACGCAACGGACCTTGACGTACTTCATAGAAATGAAGTCGACCTTCGGAAATTAGCACACCTCGGTGTAAACATATTTTTCACACAGGTTTTCGAACACAATTTCTTTCATGCTGACATGCATCCTGGAAATGTGTTTATCGACATTACAGACCCGCTCGACCCAACCTATATCGCTCTGGATTGCGCAATAATTGGGTCGTTAACGGAGGATGATAAAAACTATCTGGCAGAAAATTTACTGGCCTTTTTTCAACAGGACTACGCCAAAGTGGCAGAATTGCATGTCGCTAGCGGATGGGTTCCTGCCGACACCAATGTCAAAGATTTTGAATCAGTGATACGCAGCGTCTGTGCACCGGTATTTCAAAAACCAATCAAAGACATCTCCTTTGGAAAAGTATTACTCAGCCTGTTTCGAGCCGCTCGTCAGTTCGAAATGGAAGTACAACCTCAACTAGTGCTGCTGCAAAAAACACTGCTCAATATCGAAGGCATGGGTCGCCAGATCTATCCGGATCTTGATCTCTGGGAAACTGCAGCACCCTATATGGAAAACTGGATGCAGGAACGATACGGGGCAACCGCACTTTTCAAAAATGTCACCGACAATGCACCTCGCTGGTTACGGCAACTACCCGAGTTGCCTGACCTGGCAATCGGCGCCCTTACAGAACTGAACTCCCTGGGTGAGCGAGCTGACCAGCAGACCAAACTGCTTGCTGACATTAAACATGAGCTCAATCAGCAGGCGCGCAGAAACCGTTATACGCGAATCGGCGGCGTTGCATTAATCGCCGCAATTCTCACCTCATTGTTACCCTTAAGCGGCTATGCATCCACTCCAGAGGCCCTTATCGGCACTTCTATACTCGGCAGCCTTGGCCTCTATTGGATGTATATCCAATCCTGACATGCTATTGTGCGCTGCCCGTTCTACAAGAGATTGATTCGAGAGATTGTCGGCAGAGCGCATACTTAAAGCTGTGGTAAACTAGTGCTCACGGGCGACACACTCTCGCCAAGGAGATTAACTATGTCATTTGGTATTCCAGAACTCGCTATTATCCTTGTCATCGTGCTGCTGTTGTTCGGCACGACTAAACTAAAATCTATAGGTGCCGATCTAGGTTCTGCTATTAAGGGATTCAAATCAGCAGTCGCCAGTGATGAACCCAAGAAAATAGACACTGACACCGAGAAGAAGACTGACTAAAGCCTATGTTTGATATGGGCTTTCCCGAGCTATTGCTGATTGGCATTGTGGCGCTGCTCGTCATCGGGCCCAGCGAATTGCCACAGGCCATCAGAACCCTGTCGTTGTGGCTTGGTCGACTGCGTCGAAGTTTCGCCAACATCAGGCGAGAAATTGAGAAGGAAATCGGCGCGGATGAAATACGCCAACAGTTACACAACGAAGAAATCATGCGGGAACTGGAAGAATCTAAATCGACCTTCGAAGAAGCCAAAGAAGATATCAACAACATTATTGGTGAAACCAAAGCCAGCCTGACACTAGACAGTGAAGAAAATGTCGACAGAAAACACTCGGGCTGAAGAAGAAGGTCAACCTTTAATTGAGCATTTAATCGAATTGCGCAACAGGATTCTGCACGCACTCGTTGCCATTTTGATCGTATTTTTGCCGCTCTTCTATTTCGCCAACGATCTCTACACCTTCATCTCACGACCATTGAGACAGTTCCTGCCCGAAGGCGCGACGATGATTGCAACTGAGGTTGCCTCACCGTTTCTCACGCCATTTAAGCTTAGCCTGGTGTTGGCAATCTTTATCGCGATTCCCTATATCCTGCACCAAATCTGGAGTTTCATTGCACCCGGACTTTATTCTAACGAACGACGAGTTGCCCTACCCCTACTCACTTCCAGCATTCTTCTATTCTATGCAGGTATCGCATTCGCTTTTTATGTCGTTTTTCCGCTGGTTTTTGGATTCTTTACCAGCGTTGCACCGGAAGGTGTCACTATCATGACGGACATCAACCGTTACCTCGATTTTGTCCTGAAGTTATTCTTTGCTTTTGGTATCGCCTTCGAGATTCCTATCGCAACCATGCTGCTTATATGGACTGGTGCCACCGACGCGCAAAGTCTAAAGCGCAAACGCCCCTACGTTATCATCGGCTGTTTCGTCGTTGGTATGCTGCTGACACCTCCCGATGTTATCTCACAAATATTACTCGCTCTACCCATGTGGCTTCTGTTCGAACTGGGCATTATTTTCTCCGGTATCATTCGCCCACAAATCAAGCACTAACTTTCAAGCATAAATGTAACCGGCCCATCGTTTACTAATGAGACCTGCATATCTGCTCCAAACACACCAGACGCCGTCTCACATTGCTCGCCTGCTCTCTCGACAAAACTCTCATACAAACGACGTGCAGTATACGGATACGCGGCACTAGAAAATGAGGGACGTGTACCTTTTTTGGTATCGGCTACCAAGGTAAACTGCGACACAATCAGGAGAGCACCACCGACGTCCAACAAACTAAGATTCATATGCTGATCAGCGTCAGGAAACACACGGTAATGTAGCGCTTTGTTTAACAGTCGTTCGACATCCGACTCAGTATCTTCCTTCACGAACCCAAGCAGCAACAAAATACCATTCTCTATCCGGCCAACCGCTTCGCCAGAAACAGAAACCGACGCCCGCTTCACTCGCTGGATTAAGGCACGCATTTATACGTCGAAATCGGACTCGAACCTAAGCGCCATGTCCCGTGTAGCTCGGATAAGGGCATCAATAATCGCCGGTTCTGTTGCGGAATGTCCCGCCTCCCGAATAATGAATAATTGGGAATTTGGCCAGGCCGCGTGTAAAGCGTAGGCATTATCAAGAGGACTCACCGTATCGAAACGACCATGCACAATAATGCATGGGATGTTGCCGAGCACAGATGCTTGCCCAATAATCTGATCCTCTTCAAGGAAAAATTGGTTTACAAGGTAGTGGGTACCTATGCGACATCGCGCCAAAGAACGGTGGGATTTCGATAAATGCGTGATAAGTCTTTGATTGGGATGCAACGTAGAACAGTGCGCTTCCCATGCTGAAAAAGCCTTGGCGGCTGTCATCCTGGCCAAGTCATTCGATCCAGTAATTAGTTCATAGTACGCTTTCGGAATATCATCACGGCTATCCGGGGCAATGGGGGCAACATAGTCCTCCCAGTGATCGGGATAAAATCGACTTGCACCATCCTGGTACAGCCAATCGATGTCTTTCTGCCTACCTAGAATAACGCCCCGTAACACAAGCCCAAGCACTCTATCTGGATAGGTTTCAGCATAGTTAAGCGACAAGGTAGCACCCCAACCACCACCAAACACTACCCAACGATCAATCCCTAAATAGTCTCTGATCTTCTCGATATCCTCGATCAGATCGGAAGTCTTATTATTCTCAAGCTCACCGTGTGGTGTAGACCTACCTGCACCACGCTGATCAAAAAGCACGATGCGGTATTTTTCAGGATTAAAAAAACATCGACTGTCGAATTCACAACCGGAACCGGGCCCACCATGGACAAACAGCACAGGGATCCCTTCTGGCGTGCCGCTCTCATCAATATACAATTCGTGAATGTCATCGACACTGAGTTGATGCCGGGCATAGGGTTTAATTTCCGGATACAGTGTGAACATGCCTAGGGCCTTGCTCTATTCACTTGCTTTCGCTCATTATCCGCCAGGATTTTCTTACGAATACGAATATGATTTGGGGTTATCTCCACCAGTTCATCATCGTTAACGAACTCTATAGCCTGTTCCAATGAATGCTTGATCGGTGCAGCTAAAATAATGCTTTCATCCGTTCCCGCAGCTCGGATATTAGTCAACTGCTTACCCTTCAAGGGATTTACAGTAAGATCGTTTGTACGCTGGTGTTCTCCTATGACCATCCCCTCATACACCTCTTCTCCTGGCGTTAGGAATAGTCTACCCCTTGCCTGAAGATTGAAAAGTGCAAATGCCAGACATTTCCCCTGATTCATTGCAATCAGCACACCACTTGAGCGCTGCGCCACTTCCTGTGTCACTACTGGAGCATAGTGCGAAAATACACTGCTCATGATGCCCGAGCCTGACGTTAGTGTGAGAAAATGGGAGCGAAAGCCAATCAGACCTCGAGTCGGCACCAGGTATTCTACCCGTACGCGGCCACTGCCATCAGGTACCATATCAACCAAGGTCGCTTTTCTAATACCCAGCTCTTGCATCACCGCACCTTGCTGCGCATCCTCAACATCTACGACCAGGTTTTCAAAGGGTTCCTCTCTACCCTGGTCGGTGTCTTTAAAAATAACCTCTGGCCTCGACACACCAAGTTCATAGCCTTCACGTCGCATGTTTTCGATTAACACCGCCAAATGTAATTCACCGCGACCTGACACTTTAAATCTATCTGCGCTGTTCGTTGCTTCAACCCGTAGCGCGACATTGTGGAGTGCTTCCTGCTCTAGTCTCTCTTTGATGTTGCGACTGGTAACGAAACGTCCATCCAGGCCTGCAAAAGGTGAATCGTTAACCTGAAAAGTCATCGAGATGGTTGGTTCATCTACCTCAAGCGGCGGTAACGCTTCTACCTGACCCGGTGTGCACAAGGTGTCAGATATTTGTAAATTCTCAATGCCTGACACACATACGATGTCGCCTGCCCTGGCCTTCTTAACCTCTACACGTTCCAGACCACGATAGTCCAATACCTGTAAAACCTTTCCTTTCCTTTCCTTACCTTCCTTATCGACAACAATAACCTGGTCACCTGAATTCAGCTCACCACTCTTAATTCTGCCTAAACCAATTACACCAACGTAACTGTTGTAATCCAAAGCACTTATCTGCATTTGCAGTGGACCATCGACGATGACATCAGGACCTGGCACTTTGTCGATTATTGTTTGCACCAGACAACCAAGAGAATCTTCAATGTTGTCCATGGACAACCCCGCCTGACCGTTCAGCGCAGAGCCGTAAACTACCGGAAAGTCCAACTGTTCATTACTCGCACCCAACTGATCAAAGAGCTCAAAGACCTCATCGACAACCCAGTCCGAACGGGCACCATCGCGATCAATCTTGTTGATCATGACGATTGGCTTCAGATTGTTCTCGAACGCTTTTTTAGTCACAAATCGGGTCTGCGGCATAGGCCCGTCTACCGCGTCAACCAGCAGCAGAACCGAGTCAACCATGGATAGAATCCGCTCTACCTCACCGCCGAAGTCAGCGTGACCAGGTGTATCGATGATATTGATTCTATGATCGTGCCAATTGATTGCTGTGTTCTTAGCAAGAATGGTGATACCACGTTCGCGCTCAATATCATTAGAATCCATGAGGCGCTCTTTTTGATCTTCGCCACGATGCAAAGCGCCGGCTTCATACAAAAGCTTGTCAATTAACGTGGTCTTGCCATGGTCAACATGGGCAATAATGGCAATATTGCGAAGTTCTTGTCTGCGCATAGGAGCCTTCAGCGGTCCGAAGCGGCCACCGCTTTCGCGGAGCAAACCAATTTTCGGTTTAGATTCATGTTTGATAAGAGCCTGGTAGGTTGGCAAAGCGCGGCATTATACCTAAACCATTGCTCCTTGCAGTGTTATAATTCAAGTTCTCTGATCTTCAGTTTTCTTTCTATTTGTCAAATTATGTCTCATACCCCTAAAGCGGTTGTGCTTATCTCCGGTGGCCTGGATTCCTTGCTTGCCGCAAAAGTTGTCATGGACCAGGGCGTCCACGTCGAAGGTATTAACTTTTATACTGGTTTTTGTGTGGAAGGCCATACCCATGCCATCCGTCAGAAGGACAAACAAAAAAGCCAAACGAAACAACGCGCTTTGGGTAGCTGAACAACTCGGCATCAAACTACATATCATTGAAGTGATTGAAGAATACAAAGACGTAGTTATCAATCCTAAACACGGCTATGGACAGAACCTAAACCCGTGCCTCGACTGCAAGATATTCATGGTGAACAAAGCGCAGGCCTGGGCATGGATGGAGGAAAATCAGTTTGATTTCATTATCACCGGAGAAGTCATCGGGCAACGGCCAAAATCACAACGTCGCGAAACCATGCCTGTTATCGCAAGGGAATCAGGAGCCGAGGACCGATTGTTACGTCCCCTGTGTGCAAAACACCTGCCGATGACACTGCCGGAACGCGAGGGCTGGGTCGACCGGGAAGCAATGCTTGATTTTCATGGACGCAATCGCAAGCCTCAAATTGCCCTCGCCCATAAACTGGGATTCACCGATTTTGCGCAACCTGCGGGAGGATGCTGTTTTCTCACTGATCAGTCCTATTCATCAAAATTACAGGACCTCTGGACCACCGGCGGTAAGCGTGAATATGAAATCGATGACATTATGCTGCTAAAGGTGGAACGTCATATACGGCCCAAACCAAATTTCAAACTCATTGTTGGTCGCGAGGAAGGTGAGAATAATTACCTGTCCGGTTACCGACGCGACTTCACCAGTATCAGCACAGTGTCCCACAAGGGTCCGTTAGTTCTGGTTGATGGATCACCAAGCGAAGACGACCTAAAACTTGCCGCAGAAATAACGGCGCGTTTTAGCCAGGGTAGAGACGCAAGTGACGTAGACGTGGAAATCACCACCAAAGATGGCCAATGCCAACGCCTGACCGTGCAACCAATGGCGACAACAGCCATCGAGCAATCGTGGTATGTCTAGCTTCGATCTGGATGTCCGAAGATTGCTCTGCCCTATGCCGGTAATCAAGACACAAGACAGGATTAAGGAACTTGAACCCGGTGATCAGCTCGCTGTCTACTGCACCGATCCTGGTGTATTGGAAGATATACCCACCTGGTGTCGCATTAATGGCCATACGGTACTCACATCTGAAAGCAACGACCAAGAAATATGCATCACGATCGAGGTAGAAGCGCCCCAATAAGGTGCGCTTAATGAAAAACGCGCCACATTAGTGCGGTCACGAATAAACCTCTCCCCCACAACGCCCTATTTATAAGGGTTTATTATTGATCAGTGATGGCATATTCTTTGCTGTCTTAATACGCACCACATTGATACCAAATCCTTTGGAGGACTGAAATGTCAGAGAAAACTCTGAATCTAATAAAAGAAACCGACGCCAGATGGGTTGATCTTCGATTTACCGATTCTCGGGGTAAAGAACAACATGTCACCAACTCTGCGGCACAGGTCGACGAAGATTTCTTCGAAAACGGCGCGATGTTCGACGGATCCTCCATCGCGGGTTGGAAGCCAATCAACGAATCAGACATGATTCTGATGCCGGATGACGAGTCAGCTGTAGTCGATCCCTTTACCGAAGAAACTACCGTCAATGTTCGCTGCGACATTCTCGAGCCGAGCACACTACAGGGTTACGATCGTGATCCACGATCACTTGGCAAACGAGCTGAAGCCTATCTCGCATCTACCGGCATTGGAGACACGGCATTCTTCGGTCCGGAAGCGGAATTTTTTATTTTCGATGATGTTAAATACAAAGCTGATATGAGCGGTGCCAGTTACCAGATAGAGTCGCAAGAAGCTGCCTGGATGACCGGCGCGGACTTTGACGGCGGTAATATGGGACACCGACCCGGCATCAAAGGCGGTTATTTTCCGGTACCTCCCGTCGACTCTTTTGTTGACCTGCGTAATGCCATGTGTGGCGCCATGGAGGCCATGGGCCTGACGATTGAACTGCACCACCACGAAGTAGGTACCGCTGGCCAAGGGGAAATTAGTACCCGTTTTAATTCACTGGTCCGGCAGGGTGACGAACTTCAGATGTATAAGTACTGTGTACACAACGTCGCCCACGCTTACGGTAAAACAGCGACCTTTATGCCCAAGCCACTAGTTGGCGACAACGGCAACGGCATGCACTGCCACCAGTCTATCTGGAAAGATGGAACGAACATTTTCGCAGGCGATGGCTACGGCAATCTGTCTCAGGAAGCACTCTGGTACATCGGCGGCATTATCAAACATGCCAGGGCAATCAACGCTTTCTCGAACCCGGGCACCAATTCCTACAAGCGATTGGTACCTGGCTTTGAAGCACCAGTATTGCTGGTTTATTCAGCCCGGAATCTTTCTGCTTCTATCCGGATTCCCTATGTTCAGGGTGGTAACCCTAAGGGTGTGCGTGTAGAAGTTCGTTTCGGCGATCCCTCAGCCAACCCATACCTGATGTTCTCATCGATGTTGATGGCAGGCCTTGATGGTATCAAAAACAAGATCGACCCAATCGGACCCATGGACAAAGATTTGTATGACTTACCTGCTGAGGAAATCAAGGATATTCCTACAGTCGCCTCATCACTCGAGATGGCTCTTTCAGCGCTGGATAATGATCGTGAATTCCTGACCCAGGGAGATGTGTTCTCCAACGGTATGATTGATGCGTACATCGATTTAAAGACTGAGGAGGTCGAATTATTGAATTCCACCACGCATCCGGTTGAGTTCCAGATGTATTACAGCGTGTAATTCGTAATAAGCAGTAAAAAAGTCCCTCCTGGAGGGACTTTTTTTGCCTCAATTGCCCCTACAATGGAAGCATTGAGAGGTTACCCTGTGATTCGTTTTATAATCGTCATCTTTTGCAGTACCACATCCGCTGCGACCATCTACAAGTCGGAGGATGAATTCGGCCGACCGGTATACTCCAATCGTGCCGATGAAACCGCCAGCGAAGTCGAACTGAAGGAACCTACGACATATAAAGGCGGCAACCTCCCCAGCATCAAAGAAGGATGCGCCCGAGCAACAACAGCGTTACGCCACATTGGATATTGTTGCACCCGAAAACGACACAGCCGTTCGCAACAATGCAGGGATATTGACCCTAACAGTGAAGGTAGAACCACGCGTACAGTCGCACCACACACTGACACTGCTGATGGATGGCCAACCCTATCAAAAGCTTACAGGTACAGGCACGATAGTTTTGGAAAATGTCGATCGCGGTACTCACGTCTTTCAGTTACAGGTGACCCATGAACAAAGCGGAAAAGTGATCGAAACCGGCCCTGCCTCCTCTGTCATCCTGCTTCGGCACTCGGTTCAACACTAGAAAAATCTATCCGCACCACTTTGGTGCATATATTTTTAATCTGATCTACAATTCATTTCTCTAGTGGGCATTATCACTGGTCTCTAGCCAGGCGACAGAAGTGGTGTAGTTTTTGCACTGTATTAGCTTTTAAGCTATTTGTTTGAGATCCATGGAAGCAGTTCCAAACATGAATGAGAACATTCTCAGCAACCTTTATACCGCGATTGTCTCGCTGGATCATGAGTTGCGTATCTGCTTTATCAATCAGCCGGCAGAAAGCCTGCTGGAAATCTCCGCCACCAAGAGTCTGGGGCAACCGCTCGCAGAACTCGTCTGTGGATTCGGCGCGTACGTTTGGGTCTTCTATGACGCCATCCAGTCAGGCCAACCGTATACCCAGAGAATGGCAGAACTCACTTTAGCTTCCGGCAGCACAACTACCGTTGACTTCACTATCTCTCCAGTTCGCGAAGACGAATGGCCTAGATTGCTGCTAGAGATACATCCCCTGGACCGCTATCTGCGTATCGACAGAGACGCAGCCCTGCAGGCGAACCAAAAAATCTCGCTTCAGATGGTAAGGGGATTGGCGCATGAGATTAAAAACCCACTCGGCGGAATCCGCGGTTCCGCAGAATTATTGGCAAAGGAACTGCCCTCTGAAGAACTGCTCGAATACACGCAAGTTATCATCGAAGAAACTGATCGCCTAGCAAGGCTGGTGGACAGGATGCTCGGACCGCGGCACAACCTCAACCCAAAGATGACCAATATCCATGAGTTACTGGAAAGGGTCGGCAAACTTGTTCTATTTGAAAACAGTCAGGTCGACATCACGAAAGATTACGACCCCTCCATCCCGGAGCTTTCAATTGATTCAGAGTTAATGTACCAGGCAATTTTGAATCTTGCCCGTAATGCAATACAAAGCATGGAGAATGTCGCTAGTCCAGCGCTGAGATTTTCGACACGCATTGAACGACAGTTCACGATAAACGGCACGCGATATCGAAACGTGCTACGGATCGAAATCGCAGACAATGGTTGTGGTATTCCCGATGACCTAAAACAAAACCTGTTTTACCCGATGATCAGCGGCCGTCCTGACGGGACGGGCCTTGGTCTACCGCTGGTCAACACAGTGGTTCACCAACATAGGGGTATCGTTGAATTTGATAGCGAACCCGGAAACACAACATTTAGGGTCTATATTCCCCTGGAGCAATATCATGAATAACCATGTCTGGGTCGTGGATGACGAAAGATCCATCCGCTGGGTGTTAGAGAAAGCCCTGACACAGGACGGCCTAAGCGTTACATGCTTCGAAGACGGCGACACCATGCTCTCGGAGCTCGAAACAAGCCAACCTGATGTCATCGTCAGTGATGTCAGAATGCCGGGTATTGATGGCCTGCAATTATTAGCAGGTGTGAAGGAAAGGTTTCCCGACTTACCGGTCATTATCATGACGGCCCATTCCGATTTGGACAGTCATGTGTCCTCATTCAAGAGCGGTGCCTTCGACTACATTCCCAAACCTTTTGAAGTAGACGAAGCTATCGCAATCGTCAAACGGGCCATTGCGCAGAGCGAACAGACGAGGGTAACTGAACCTGACATTCAGGAGACTAGCAACGAGATTATCGGAAAAGCACCGGCCATGCAGGAGGTTTTCAGGGCCATTGGACGACTGTCGAAATCCAACGTCACGGTGTTGATAAATGGTCAATCCGGAACGGGAAAAGAACTGGTCGCAAAGGCGCTACATCAGCATAGTCCAAGGGCAGGACAAACATTCATTGCCCTCAATATGGCAGCGATACCCAACGATCTTATTGAATCAGAATTATTTGGCCATGAAAAAGGCGCCTTCACAGGAGCCGATCAAACGCGTCGCGGTCGATTTGAACAAGCCAACGGTGGCACCTTGTTTCTGGACGAAATTGGAGATATGCCAGCAGCAACTCAAACCCGACTGCTTAGAGTTCTCTCGGACGGCGAGTACTATCGCGTCGGTGGTCACGAGCCACTACAGGCAGATGTCAGAATCATCGCCGCTACCCATCAGAACCTTGAAGACCTGGTCGCGCAAAACCGATTTCGGGAAGACCTTTTCCATCGCCTGAATGTCATTCGTATCCATATACCCACACTGTCTGAACGCAGAGAGGATATCCCCCTTTTAGCAGACCATTACCTGAACCTCGCCGCACAGGAATTGCACGAGGAAACCAAAATCATCAACAACGCAACCATGGATTACCTTTGCCAGTTGCCCTGGCAGGGTAACGTTCGCCAACTAGAGAATTTCTGCCGTTGGATCACGGTGATGGCGAGCGGTCGTGAAGTCATGATCGACGACTTACCGCCAGAGCTCCGCGGCGAGGAAGCAGCGCCCAGTGACGGCGATAGTTGGGAGAAAGTATTCACCACCTGGGCAACACGAAAACTGGCACAACAGAAACCTGACGACTCTGGTTTACTGGATGATGCCCTGCCTAAATTTGAGAAGATTCTGATTCAGGCCGCGTTGAAACAAACCGGTGGCAGAAAGCGGGATGCCTCAATCCTTCTGGGGTGGGGCCGCAATACATTAACCAGAAAAATCAACGAACTCGGTCTGGAGGATCAGACAATTGCCGAGTCGGAAATCGGTTAGTTACAGGAACGTACCATGATCCATTTAGCACTCTACGAACCGGAGATCCCCCCTAACACCGGAAATATTATGCGTCTGTCCGCTAATACCGGATGCACATTACACCTTATTGAACCCCTCGGCTTCACACTGGATGACAAACTGTTGCGCAGAGCCGGGCTCGACTACCATGAATTTGCGAATGTTAAAACTTACCCATCCTATGATTCACTGATTGAGTCACTGCAGCCAAAGAATATCTACCTGTTCACCACCAAAG
>JAQWMV010000085.1 GCA_029246605.1 Pseudomonadales bacterium
CGCATATTGTGCAGACGATCGGCGAGTTTGACGAGGATGACTCGAATGTCTTTTGCCATCGCCAGAGTCATCTTCTGGAAATTCTCAGCCTGCGCTTCAGCGCGAGACTCAAATAACATGGTATTTAGCTTACTGACCCCATCGACCAGATCGGCGACCTGATTGTCGAATTCTTTACCAATGATGTGCTTGGGAACGCCGGTGTCTTCGATGACGTCGTGTAGCAGTGCGGCCATCAGACACTGATGATCCATATGCATATCTGCAAGGATGGAAGCAACTGCCAGGGGGTGAGAAATATAGGGCTCACCGGATTGTCTCGTTTGCCCGGTATGTGCTTCCTCGGCGAAAAGGTAGGCTTTTTTAACCTGCTGGACGAGCTCGGGTTCCAGGTAGTTATCTAGGGAATGGGCAAGGCTGTCAATAGTTAGCAAGGCGTACCCCCGCTAACACGTTGTCTGTTCTTAGAATATTGAGTCTGGTTGGTCAAATCCATCCTGTGCGCCGAGTGACAGTGCCTCCGGTTCTTCAACAATGGTATGGTCGAGAATGCTGGCGTTGATATGGCCTTCCGCAATTTCACGAAGCGCTACCACGGTTGGTTTGTCATTTTCCAAAGGTACCAGGGCTTCCTTACCTTCGTTGGCGAGTTGCCTGGCACGTTTGCTTGAAACCATTACAAGTTCAAACCTATTTGCTACGTTTTCGAGACAGTCTTCTACTGTTACACGAGCCATGTTTTTATTCTCCAGCGATTGAGATGAAATTCCAGTCTGATTTCAGATCATTAATGATCGTATTACGGGAATTCAAGGACGGCACAGTTTAACGACAAAGAGAGGCGCTGACAATTGTTTACGTCGTAGGGAGTAATTCTGTAATTAATGATGCGTATCGCTGGCTTTGGATGCCGGTTCGCAGCGTTTCGCCCTTATCGTGTAGGATATCGCGAATTTCCATCAATGCGGTGTCAAAGTCATCGTTAATGACGAGGTAGTCAAACTCGTGATAGTGCGACATTTCATCTATTGCAGATGACATACGCTGTTCAATGGTCTCGCTGTCGTCTTGCGCTCGCTGCAATAGTCGATTTCGCAAAGATTCAACCGAGGGTGGGAGAATGAAAATGCCTATGGCGGTAGTCTGTGACTGCCGTATTTGAATCGCACCTTGCCAATCGATCTCCAGAATAAGGTTTTGATTGCTGTTCAGGATTCGATTCACTTCAGCTTTACTTGTGCCATAAAGATTGCCAAATACATTTGCTGATTCAATGAACTGATCCTCCCTGCGCATCCTGTGAAATTCTTGTTCAGAGACGAAGAAATAGTTTGCCCCTGACTTTTCTTCAGGCCTGCGTTGCCGGGTGGTATGTGATATGGCGACTTGCACACCAGGTTCTATACCTAGTATTGCTTTAACCAAAGAGGTCTTTCCTGCACCCGAAGGTGCGGCAATAACGAATAAATTTCCGTGTTTTTTACTCAATGTTCTGAATCTGCTCTCGCATTTGCTCTATCAGCACCTTCATATCAACGGCTGAAAATGTTGTCACGGTATCAAGGGATTTTGAGGACAAGGTATTGGCTTCACGATTGAGCTCCTGCATAAGAAAATCCAGCCTTCTGCCAATGGCACCCTTCTGGTGTAGTGTATTCCTTACTTCGCTGATATGGGTATCAAGACGATCCAGTTCCTCGGCAATGTCTGATTTATTTGCCATAAGGACCAGCTCTTGTTCCAGTCTTCCAGGATCGGCCTCTGCAGTAAGTTCAGCTAGCTTTGTCTTTAGCTTTTCCTGATGATCCGCGATGATTTTCGGCTGTGATTGTCGAATCATCTTAACCATATCACCAAATACGAGTAATTTTTCTTCAATAATGTGGGTGAGAGCATCACCTTCAGTTCGACGCATGGCGACAAGTTGTTCTAACGCTTTACTGAAAAGCGACCTCACGGCATCGAATTGTGAATCTAAGTTCGGCGTCGGCTCTTTTATGACGCCGGGCCAACGTAGCAATTCCAGGGCATTATTTGATCTGTTTGAGTTGGTTTTCTGGGCAACGATGTCTTGAAGTCCATCAAGAGCCTGTAGCAATTGTTCGTCTACTGCTAGTTTTATCGTGGCCTGGTCATCCGACACACTTAGAACACAATCGATTTTGCCCCGAGAAACAAAGGACTTGGTAAGCGCACGTAGTTCGGTCTCCAGCACTCTCATTGATTCCGGCAGGCGAAATGTGACATCCAGATAACGCTGGTTTACAGATCTAATTTCCCAACTAACGTTGCGGGCCTCTGCCTGTGCGAATGCGGTCATGCTCTTGGTCATAAAAGATTAATTGACTCTAGCTCTATGTGAAGCAAGTATAATGCAACTTTCATCCGGAGTATTCATGACACATTCAGCGAATCGATCAAGTGGTCGAGATTTTGACCAACTACGAAACATTTCTCTTCAACGTCATATCAACAAACATGCAGAGGGGTCGGTGTTAGTTGCATACGGCGACACCCGTGTGATTTGTACAGCGAGTTTGGAAAAAGGTGTACCCGGCTTTCTTCGCGGATCAGGTAAGGGCTGGATAACCTGTGAGTATGGAATGTTGCCCCGTTCAACCAATACCCGCATGGACCGAGAAGCAGTAAAGGGTAAACAGGGTGGCCGAACCGTCGAGATTCAGCGACTGATTGGCCGTAGTTTAAGGGCTGCGGTAGACATGGATAACCTTGGTGAAAACACCATTAAGATTGATTGTGATGTGATTCAGGCTGACGGTGGTACACGTACAGCGTCTATAACGGGAGCTTGTGTCGCTTTGCTGGATGCGTTGAGTACACTGGATGTGGAGACTAAACTTGTCGCCTCTGTTTCTGTGGGTATCGTTAACGGTCAACCAATGTTGGATCTTGAGTACACAGAGGACTCTAATGCCGATACCGATATGAATGTCATCATGACGGAGGATGGCGAATTCATCGAGATTCAAGGGACAGCCGAAGCTGCGCCATTTAATGACGCAGAGCTTCAAGAAATGCTGGCGCTAGCACGAAAAGGCATTGCTGAACTTGTAGGGATTCAAAGAGCCGCTTTGGCGGAGTAGTATGTTGTCTGATGTTAGCTGAATATCAAAAAGAGTTTATTGATTTTGCACTGGATGCAGGTGTTCTTTCGTTCGGAGAATTCACGCTTAAATCTGGACGTGTGAGCCCATATTTCTTTAACGCAGGAGCCTTTAATAGTGGATTTTTGTTAGCCAGGCTCGGTAACTTTTATGCCGACGCGTTAACGGCTTCGGATGCTCCTTTTGATTTATTGTTTGGTCCGGCATACAAAGGCATCCCTTTGGTCAGCGCGACAGCGATTGCTCTTAGTAACAGATATGATATTAATGTGCCCTATGCATTTAATCGCAAGGAGGCGAAAGACCACGGGGAAGGCGGTCAAATAGTTGGCGCAGAACTTAAGGGCCAGGTAATAATCGTTGATGATGTGATTACCGCCGGTACAGCGGTTAGAGAAACCATGGAACGGCTTCGAGAAACTGAGGCTCTGGTAACCGGAATCCTGGTAGCAATTGATCGCCAAGAGAAAGGCACGGGTGAATTATCCGCTATTCAGGAGGTCGAAAAAGAATATGGCGTTTGTGTGACCAGCATCGTAAAGTTGGAGCACATTATTGAATACCTTGCGGAAAAGGGTGATGACAGAGTGATGTTGGTTGAAAATTATAGAACCAAATACGGTGTCGCAACATAAATGCGATTTGTAAAACTGTTAGAGGTTGCTTGCTATTGGTCGGATTGATACCGAGCATGGTGCGTGCTGAACTTTACAAATATACCAACGAAGATGGCGTGACTGTATTGGACAGCCATATACCAGCCCGATATGTTAAAAACGGTTATTCAATACTAAGTCTGGATGGCCGAATTCTGGAAGTTGTACCCAGGGCCCTGACTGAGAAGGAAATCAGGGAAAGGGATAGAAAACTGAAGGAGCAGGAACGTCTTGAGGCGCAACGCCGCGAGAAGGAAATTGCCGATGAGAATCTGTTACGACTCTATAGTACGCCAGCCGATGTTATTAGGGCACGCGATACAAAGCTGTCTCGTATTAACGGTTTTATTGTTACGCAGCAGGGCAATTTACAGCGACTGGAAAGCCAGAAGCCAGTTGCAGTCGGAGTTAGCTGATATCGAGCGCTCTGGTGGAACTATCGGTAGGGATCGGATTAATCGGATTAGGACCATCGATACACGAATGGATCAGATTAATGCTGATATTGACGAGAAGCGTGGAGTAATTGCCGATCTTCGCGATTCTTATGGCAAAGATCTGAAGCGGGTTAAGGAACTCTACGATTTGGATCCTGGCCGTTGAGCTCAAATATGGCCTGGGTAATAAGCTGCCACTGTTCTTGCCAGGCAACCGTTGGTAACCGTGAAAAATCACTTCTAACAAATTGAGAAAGCTTGCCTTCCGCCAGACACACAATCAGATTGGCAGCATTTTGAATGTCCAGTTTTAGCTGCTGACCATCTCGTAATTCCGCTTCACGTAGTACCTGTTTCACTTGAGTTTCAAAACGATCAAAAAACTGCACTACGCGAGTACGCAGACGCTCCGATTCCCCTGACAATGGGTCTCCGGTCAGAATTCTGGTGATTCCCGGGTTTCTTTCCGAAAACGTCAGCAATAGGTGCACCATTTGTTCTGCGCGTGCAATTGTCGCAGTCTCTTCACTCAGGATAATGGATATCCGAGAGAAAATAGTGGTCTCGATAAATTCGATTAGCGCTTCGAACATTTTTGCTTTGCTGGGAAAATGTCTATACAACGCCGCTTCTGAGACACCTACCTGTTTTGCAAGTCCGGCTGTCGTAATCCTTGCACCAGGGCTTTGTTCAAGCATTGTCGCCAAAGCCTGCAGGATATTCTGTTTTCTCGAAAGGGGTTGTTCTTCGGGCATCATGTTGGCTGTGCAGAAATGAGTGTACCGACGCCTTCATCGGTTAGAACCTCGAGCATTAGGGCATGGGCAACACGGCCATCGATAATATGGGCGGTTTTCACGCCATTGTTGATCGCACTTAGCGCACAATGTATCTTCGGTAGCATGCCGCCGGTAATAGTTTCGTTCTCGATCAAAAGGTCAACTTCCGCTGCATCAAGGCCAGAGAGGAGCTTGCCATCTTTGTCGTTGAGTCCAGGCACATCGGTCAGCAGGATAAGTTTTTCAGCATCGAGCTCTTCAGCGAGTTTGCCAGCCACAAGATCAGCATTGATATTGTAGGTCTCGTTGTTATCACCGACGCCGATAGGCGCAATGACAGGAATGATATCGCTGGCCAAAACAACGTCCAGCACTTCTCTGTTTATACTTTTGACCTCACCGACGTGGCCGATATCGACAATTTCAGGAACCTGTAAGTCTGGGGACGATCTTTCGATTAGCATCTTACGTGCGTTAATCAAATTTGTGTCTTTTCCAGTAAGTCCCAGCGCTTTTCCGCCGTGCTGGTTTATTAGGCTGACGATATCCTGATTGACCAGTCCACCGAGGACCATTTGCACAACATCCATCGTTTTACTATCGGTGACCCGCATACCATCGACGAAATTGGACTCGATTCCGAGTTCGGTAAGGACCGCGCCGATCTGGGGACCACCACCGTGTACCACAACAGGATTCATTCCGACCAGCTTCATGAGAACAATATCGCGCGCAAAGCCATGCTTCAGTGTTTCGTCGATCATTGCATTGCCGCCATATTTGATGACAATCGTTTTCCCAGTAAAGCGTTGAATATAGGGTAGCGACTCTGTCAGTACCTGAGCGATATTCATTGCTGACTCACGAGACAAAGTCACTATATATTTTCCTCGGTGTGCGCCATTAGAAGCTTAAGTCTTCCCTTATCGATTGTAGTTGGCTTTTGAACAAATCCTGAATTCTCTCCAGAGCAGTTTGGTCGTCAGCTTCAAAGCGAAGCGTTAATGTGGAATTCGTATTGGACGCCCTGATCAGTCCCCAGCCATCTGAAAAATCGACGCGAACTCCATCCAGTAACGTAAATGTCGCCAATGTTCCCTTCATGGTATTCCTTAATCTGTACCCGAAGATCCAAAACCCGCCGTGCCACGATGGGTTTCGACGAATGTATCGACCTCGGTCAATTTTGCCAGGATGACCGGTAAAATCACTAATTGAGCGATTCGATCACCTGGAGTAATAGTAAATGCAGTATCACTTCGATTCCAACAGGAAATCATCAACTCTCCCTGATAGTCGGAATCAATTAAGCCTACGAGATTACCTAATACGATCCCATGCTTATGCCCGAGCCCTGACCGGGGCAATATTATAGCGGCGAGTTCAGGGTCTGAGAGGTAAATGGCAATTCCCGTGGGAATCAGCTCGCTCGTCCCGGGAGAAAGGGAGAGGTCCGATGTGATGCAGGCACGTAGGTCCATGCCTGCCGAACCTGTTGTAGAGTAACTAGGTAGTGGAATTTTTGTTCCGATGAGAGGATTCAGGATCTTAAACTGCAGGTCAATCATCTTTTTCTACCGTCTCTGCAATGAGTTCGATAATACGCGATGCCAAAGCCGATTTGGACATCATGGGCAGCGCCTCAGTTCGATCAGGCCATAGGATCGTCGTTCTATTCTGATCGCTGTTAAAACCGATATCGTCGTCCCCAACATCGTTAGCGATTATCATATCAAGGTTTTTAGCGACGAGTTTTTGTCTCGCATATTCCATTATGTTCTCGGTCTCTGCAGCAAAACCGATAGTAAAGGGTTTAGGTTCTGAATTTGCTACGGTTGCAATTATATCTGGATTCTCGACAAGCTCGAGGGTGATCCCTTTGTTAGATGGGGCGGCGGACTTTTTGATTTTTTGTTCACTGACAGACACGGGACGATAATCGGCTACGGCGGCGACACCAATAAAAATATCTACGTCAAGTACCGCCTCTTGTACCGCATTGTGCATCTCGTTGGTACTGGTCACGAAAACACAGTTTGCTCTGTCAGGCGGGTCTAGATGGGTAGGACCGGAAACGATGGTGACGCTGGCGCCGGCTTCGATAGCCGCAGTAGCGAGTGCGTAGCCCTGTTTTCCGGAACTATGATTGGTGATAAACCGAACGGGATCGATGGCTTCACGTGTGGGACCTGCCGTAATTAACACTCGTCTGCCGGCCAGGACTCCGCTGGTGAACAAGCCTGCTGTTTGAATGACAATCTCTTCAATGTCTAGCATCCGGCCCAGGCCAGTTTCGCCACATGCCTGCAACCCAGCACCAGGTCCAAACAGATGAATTCCTCGATCCGCCAGAGAGGTACAGTTTTGTTGAGTTGAAGGGTTTGCCCACATTGCTTGATTCATTGCCGGTGCAACAGCCAGAGGGCACTCTGCAGCGAGGCATAAGGTGGTCAAAAGGTCATCTCCACGACCTGCGACGAGACGCGCCATAAAGTCGGCGGTAGCCGGTGCCACCAGCACCAGATCTGCCCAGCGGGCAAGCTCAATATGGCCCATGGCAGATTCCGTTTCAGAATCTAATAATTCAGTGTGTACGGGGTTTTGTGACAGGGCCTGCAAAGTCAAAGGGGTGATGAATTCTGCAGCAGCGCGGGTCATCACGACCCTTACATCGGCGCCTTGATCCTGCAGGCGACGAACGAGTTCTGCGCTTTTATAAGCAGCAATCCCCCCGGTCACACCAAGAAGGACTCTCTTATTGGTCAGAGTCTGCATTTTGTGATCCTCCTGCGGAGTGCGTATCTAACATTGGTCTACGGTCATACTCATTGATAGATTACAGCCATGCCCTAAGCGTTACGTTTATTCTGCCCTTTTCCATATGTGGAGTGCCAACATGGATGCGTACCATAACTTAACACTACTGGGATGTGTAAGTGAATATTCACATCACGGCTGACGAGCTTCCCAGAGAGAAACTCTTGCGTGATGGCCCAGAGGTGTTATCCGATGTCAAACTACTAGCGATTTTCCTGGGTACCGGTACGGCGGGCCAGTCGGTATTGATGTTAGCGGGCCAACTCCTAAAGCAATTTGGCGACCTGCGGGGTTTACTTGAAGCCGATGCAGCGCGAATTACGGCCGTGCCGGGCATGGGACCAGCGAAATATGCATCGTTAATTGCTTCGCAGGAATTATCAGTACGCTGTATGCAAAGCGCTGCGAAACGACGGGATGTCCTAACAGACCCCGCTATGTCCCGACGATACCTGTGTGCCAAACTGCGGCATCAGGAAAGGGAGGTCTTTGCGTGTTTGTACCTCGACAATCAGCATCGGCTGATCAGCTATGAGGAATTGTTCTTTGGGACAATTGACAGTGCCAGCATTCATCCCGGAGAGGTTGTCAAAAGGGTACTTTTTCACAATGCAGCGGCAATGACCTTCGCCCACAACCATCCATCAGGTGTGGCGGCGCCCAGTTCTGCCGATAAGAGAATCACTCAAAGATTGCAGTCCGCACTGATGCTTATCGATGTTCGAGTTCTAGATCATATGATCGTTGGTGATGTAGAAGGTGATGTAGAAGCAGTCTCGTTTGCAGAAAGGGGGTGGTTGTAGACGTTGAATTGCCTGAACCCTTCTGGTATAAAGCACGGCTTGTAGGAGACCAGTAAACAACCGTAACAGGAAGCCACATGTCTAGAATTTGTCAGGTGACGGGAAAAAGGCCATTAACAGGCAATAACGTGTCACACGCCCACAACAAGACTCGCAGACGGTTTTTGCCTAACGTGCATGACCATCGTTTTTGGCTTGAGAGCGAACAAAGATTCGTAAAGCTCAGAGTCTCTGCGAAAGGAATGCGTATTATTGATAAGCGAGGCATCGATCAAGTGATTGGTGACCTACGAGCCCGTGGCGAAAAGGTATAAGACATGCGAGAAAAAATAAAGTTAGAGTCGACCGCAGGCACAGGTCATTACTATACGACTAGCAAAAACCGACGCACCATGCCGGACAAAATGGAGATCAAAAAATTCGATCCTGTTGTTCGCAAGCACGTCATCTATAAAGAAGGCAAGATTAAGTAACATTCTTACTTTCCCAACTGGCACAAATACATGCCAGAATTACCCGAGGTTGAAACCACACGTCGCGGCATAGAGCCCCATATAGTTGGCAGAAAAGTCAGCTGGATGGAGGTTCGAGAACCCCGCCTACGCTGGCCTATAGAAGAAAGCGTATCCCAGAGTATCACCGGTCAGACCATAGAATCCGTCGACCGTCGTGCCAAGTATTTGTTATTAACGAGTGCCAAAGGTCGACTGATGATCCATCTTGGTATGTCAGGTAGTCTTCGGGTTCTTAGGCAGGAAAAACATCCAGGCAAACACGACCACGTCGATATTGGCCTTTCAGACGGCGGTATTCTGCGGTTTCGCGACCCACGCAGATTTGGTTCGATCTTCTGGCTTCAAGATAATGAATCCCATGTGTTACTAGACTATTTGGGACCCGAGCCGCTGTCAGCGGGCTTTTCAGGAGACTATCTATTTGAACGATCCAGAACTCGGCGTGTTGCTGTAAAGACCTTTATTATGAATAGTCAGATCGTCGTTGGTGTTGGAAACATCTATGCGAACGAGGCACTTTATAGAGCAGGTATCAGACCCGATCGTTTGGCAATGCGGGTCGGAAAAGCTCGTTATGAAAGATTGGTTGAGGTAATTAAGTTGGTGCTAGCGGAAGCTATAGCAGCAGGTGGCACAACGCTGCGTGATTTTGTCAAAGAAGATGGAACACCGGGGTACTTTAGTTCAAACCTCGAAGTCTATGGTCGAAAAGGTGAACCCTGTTTGAAGTGTGGACGTTTGTTACGGGAAATTCGCCAGGTAGGGCGCAGCACGGTATTTTGCAGTCATTGTCAGCGCTGATCGGGACGCTGGTAAAACTATCTATTATTCTTTAAAATCAAACACTTACACTGCATGTTTATATTAATTATTTAGATTCGACATGGAGTCTGCTATTGCTAGATTACACATCAACAGGAGTGCGAAGCGGATCAGCACGTTATTTTTGACCGGTTTGCTGATGCTGCCCCATCATTTGCGATCGCGGAAAGAGTTGAGGAAAATCCCAGTATGTTTCGTATGCTCGGTGATTTGCTCGTTGCCAGGCCACTGGGTTTGGTTGTGGCCACGGTCGGTACTGCGGCGTTTGTAGTCAGTTTGCCGGTTTCCGTGCTCGGTGGAAACGCGGATGAAGCCGCTCAAAAAATGGTGGTTGAGCCTGCAAAGGAAGTATTTATGCGTTGTCTGGGTTGCAGTACGTCCGGTAAAAAAGATCAAGATCAAGAACGAGAACTAAAAGACTAATCTATGCGCCCTGTCTTGAGGGCCTCTGCGACGGCGGGATGAACGAATTCTGTAATATCGCCGCCGTAACTGGCGATCTGCCGGACCAGCGTCGATGATATGTAGGCATAACGTTCAGAGGGCGCGAGAAAAATCGTTTCCAATCCAGGTTGTAGCACCCTGTTCATCCCAAGCATCTGAAATTCATACTCGAAATCAGTTACGGTGCGGATGCCTTTCAAAATAACGTTCGCATTGACTTCTCGAGCGAAATCCACGGTTAGTGTATTAAAGCCGGTAATTTCAACATTTTTGATATGTCCGAGAACTTCTTTAGCCAGATCGACACGCAATCCAAGTTCGGCAGGTGATTTATGAGAGCTGGTGGCGATGCCTAATATGACGGAGTCAAAGAGTGCTGCTGCTCTCTCGACTAAATCAGTATGGCCATTGTGTATTGGGTTGAAAGTACCGGGATAAAGGACTGTAGTCATAAGTGTGTTGGAAATTTAAAGAGCCGTAATAATGAACACATTACTCACAAAAATCTAGCGGCAGACATCGAGGGGCGTAAAGAGATAGTAATAGACTTTTCCCGCTCGGCTGCCTCGGTATTTCGAAAAGCCATCAAGATCTGAAATCTCCCGGTTCGTTTCAACGTAAAGATAACTCTTTTCATGCATGATTGGGCCAAGCATGGGTAGAATTAGAGAAAGTTCATCTGAATCGAAGGGCGGGTCCAGAAATACGATATCGTAAGATTCAACAGTATCGTGTACAAAATCAGCAGCGGGGCTACAGGAGATGCTGTAGTTCTGTGCCTGTATAGTGTCAAAAGTTGTTTGCAGCTGGCGATGAACTGAGGGTAACTTCTCCACCAGGGTCACTTGTCTGGCCCCGCGCGATAAAGCTTCGAGGCTGAGGATCCCACTACCGGCATACAATTCGAGGCACGTTGCACCGGGAATCATAGATTGAAGCCAGTTAAACAAAGTTTCCCGTACGCGATCGGGCGACGGGCGTAAATCGGGCGCTTGGGAAAAAGATATTTTGCGGCCGCGCCACTTTCCGCCGATAATTCTCAATTGTCCGTTACGCATACGACATCATAGGTTTGTTGGGTTATTTATAGGAGCCCCTAGATTGACAGAAGACAATGTTGCAGAACAAAAAGCGCATAGCAAGTTGAGTTTCTTAGCTCGGATATTCCAAGGACTTGAAAAGACGCGATCGAATCTCAAGGAAGGCATAGAGAAACTGATTCTGGGCGAGAAGAGTATCTCTCAATCGATGATTGATGAGATTGAAACGACTTTGTTGTTGGCGGATGTTGGTGCGCTGGCTGTGGCAGACATCATGAATGAACTGACCCAGCAAGTAGCAAGGCATGAGCTTGATAATGCTGAGGCCCTCTACGGGGCCCTGAAGTTAGCACTAACAAACCTGCTATCCCCCTGTGAAAAATCACTTACCTTTGATCAACAGCCTTTTGTGATACTCACGGTAGGGGTTAACGGCGCTGGCAAGACAACGACTATAGGCAAGTTGGCGCATTACTACAAAGATAAGGGTAAATCTGTTGTGCTCGCAGCCGGTGACACTTTTAGGGCCGCTGCAGTTGAACAATTACAGTCCTGGGGAGAGAAAATCGATGTACCGGTCATCGCTCAGAGTCAGGGGTCAGACAGTGCGTCCGTGATTTATGACGCGATGGCTTCGGTTCAGTCGCGAGGTCAGGACCTGTTGATCGCCGATACAGCAGGCAGGTTGCAAAACAAGAAAAACCTGATGGAGGAGCTGTCGAAAATAACACGCGTGCTGGGTCGATTGGATCAGGCCGCACCCCATGAAGTGTTGCTGGTGCTGGACGCTTGTACAGGACAAAATGCAATCTCTCAAGCCAAGGAGTTTCTTGATGTTGTCCAGGTATCTGGGATTGTTTTGACAAAACTGGATGGCACGGCAAAGGGCGGTGTGATATTTGCCATCGCTAAACAGCTTGGCATCCCGATTCGTTTTATAGGTGTGGGTGAGGGCGTGGAAGATCTCCAGCCATTTTCTGCAGAACAGTTTGTGAATGCATTGTTTGGCGACCGTCTTGATTCGATTTGATAATGTAAGTAAACGTTATCCTGGGGGTAAGGAAGCGCTTTCTCGAGTTAGTTTTGAAATTGATTCAGGTGAAATGGTATTTCTGACGGGCCATTCCGGTGCGGGCAAAAGTACGCTAATGAAGCTAATTATTGTGATGGAGCGGGCCAGTCAGGGTCAGGTATTCGTACACGGTCTGAATGTTAATCGTATCGCGGAAAAACACATCCCGCCTCTACGTAGAGATATCGGTGTCGTTTTTCAGAATCATCAGTTGCTCTTTGATCGCACAGTTTACGACAATGTTGCTTTACCGTTGATCATTGCGGGATTCCAACACCGGGAAGTCGGTCGACGCGTTCGGGCAGCACTTTCGAAGGTAGGCTTGACGGACAAAGAGCGAGTCTTGCCAATCGCCCTTTCGGGGGGTGAACAGCAACGGGTAGGCATCGCACGAGCTGTGGTAAATCGTCCGCAATTGTTACTGGCAGATGAACCTACTGGCAATTTGGACCGGGGATTGTCGGCAGAGATCATGAAGCTATTTCATCAATTCAACCAGGTTGGCGTTACCGTCATGATTGCGACTCACGATCTTGAATTGGTTTCACGATTGAAGAAGCGTCAACTTCAACTCCATGAAGGACGTTTGGTAGACCATGCATAGCGGTGCGACGGCAGCGGTTTCGGGTCGCCGGGATCAATTATTGGCATGGCTTGCTAACCATAGACAGGTGTCGTCCGAGACCCTTGTGGCATTGCTGGTCAATTGGGTGACCAGCGCCATGACCTGGCTGGTGCTCGGTATTGCGCTCGCACTACCGGTTTTTTTGTATTTGGTACTGCTCAATATAGTGGCCCTAAGCGTTGATTTTGACGGCAATCCTCGCATTAGTATTTATTTGCAGCAGGAAGCCACGGCCTCAGAAACCAAGCAGGCACTTGGACTGGTCGGAGATCACCCGGATACTCAAGAAGTAAAGTTCATCACGCCTGATGAGGCCCTTGCAGATTTCCAGGAAAGATCAGGATTTGGAGATGTTTTAAATAGCTTGGAACGTAACCCACTGCCTCCTGTGATTGAACTTGTCCCAAGGAATGCTGAGCCATATGCGTTACGTCAGCGAATTTTGGAGATCGAAGTCTTACCGTTTGTTGATCTGGTTGTGGTTGACCTCGCCTGGATTGAACGATTGTTTGCGTTTATATCATTTGGCGAACGGGTCGCCTGGGCTTTATCTTTAATCTTGTCCTTGGGCGTACTGCTGGTAGTGGGTAACACGATTCGGCTAGCAATAGAGAATCGACGTACAGAAATTGAGGTAGTCAAACTAGTGGGCGGAACTGATAATTTTGTTCGTCGACCGTTCCTGTATCTTGGCTTTTGGTATGGTCTGGGAGGGTCGATTACGGCCTGGATTCTAGTTCATACCTGTCTTCTATTTTTAGCTGGCCCTGTTGAATTGATCGCTCAATCTTACCAGGATGACTTTTCTCTTCAGGGTCTAAGCGCGATGGAAACCTTGGCTCTTTGTTTTGTGGGTTCATTGCTGGGTATACTCGGAGCGGCTTTTGCCGTAAGTAAGCATTTACATACTTTCTCGGCGGCGATGCTGGCCGAAGGTTAGCACTCTAGATAATTGAGTGCTAAAATCGCTTCCCCTGCATTTTTTGGATTTGTCGTGAGTACTGGTATACAACAGCTGGATGTAATGTCGCCTGGTGGTAACCTCGAGTCTTACCTTCAAAATGTAAACTCAATACCCCTGTTGTCGGCGGAGCGTGAAGCTGAGCTCGCAGAGAAGCTCTTTCATCAAGGTGATGTTGATGCGGCACGGCAGTTGGTACTAAGCCACCTCCGATTCGTGGCTTACGTTGCTCGATCTTTTTCCGGCTACGGCTTATCAGAGGCTGACCTGATTCAGGAAGGCAATGTCGGCTTGATGAAGGCTGTGAAGCGGTTCAATCCGGAATTCAAAGTTCGTTTAGTGTCATTTGCGGTGCACTGGATCAAAGCGGAAATTCACGAGTTTATTCTAAAGAATTGGCGCATCGTTAAGATCGCAACCACTAAATCTCAACGAAAACTGTTCTTCAATCTGCGCGGAGCTAAGAAACGTCTTGGATGGATGAATGAGCAGGAGGTCAACGACATTGCAGAGACTTTGGGTGTGGACCCACAGACTGTTCGCCAGATGGAAGGTAGATTGGCTGCGCGGGATGCATCTTTTGACCTGGATGACGACGATGATGATAGCACTGCGCCTGTGCAATACCTGACTGACCCCAGCCACGATCCTGCCGAGATTGTGGAATTTGAAAATCTTAATAACTATGAGCATGGGCGGCTAATGAATGCCTATGAAGGCCTTGATGCTCGCGCAAAGGAGATTATTTCATCGCGCTGGTTGTCAGAGAGAAAAATGACGCTACACGAACTTGCTGCGCAGTTTAGTATTTCTGCGGAGCGTGTACGGCAATTAGAGCAGAATGCGTTGAAGAAACTCCGCCTAGTTCTATCCCCTGGCTGATTTGTAGCCCGTCGTGATACCCAAACAAATTCGCAGTTACGTATTGCGTGAAGGTCGTATGACGCCGGCGCAAAGTCGATCTCTCGATATTCATTGGGAAGCCTTTGGCATCGCACCTGAGGATATCGGTGAAACTAAGGACTTGTATAGTTCCCCACTGACAGTCGAGGTTGGCTTCGGTATGGGTGACTCGTTGCTGGAGATGGCGATCTCATATCCGGAGCGAAACTTTCTGGGTATAGAAGTGCACCGACCTGGGGTTGGTCATCTGTTGATGGGGATTCACGATAATGCAATATCAAATCTTCGTGTTGTTAGAGCAGATGGATTGTCGGTGTTAAAAGAGCATATACCAGCGTCCAGTGTTGCAATCCTACAGTTGTTTTTTCCTGACCCCTGGCCGAAGAAGAAGCATCACAAACGTAGATTGATCAACCCGGCATTTCTAGATATCGCGGCGAATGTTCTTCGGGTCGAGGGAATTATCCACATCGCTACTGATTGGGCGAACTATGCTGAAGAGATTCGCGATTGTCTTAATGGTGATCAACGCTTTGCGGAAACTACACCGCCCAACCGAGCGTTAACCAAGTATGAAAAACGGGGTGTAAAACTTGGTCATGAAGTCGCGGACATTGCTTACCGCTTAAACAAGTAACAACATTTCATCGACAAACTGCAGTCCGAGAGAAGTGGGTTTTATGTCTTCGGAACTTGAAAGAAACCCATTTTTTTCGGCGCGCTGCAGGAAAGGCTTGATGGACTGTACAGAGTGAAAGGTACGATTCTCAAATAGTGTCAGATCTACCCCTTCCGTAAGTCGCAGCGCATTCATTAGAAATTCGAGGGGTATTTCCTCAGGGGTAACCCTTGACATTTTTCTGTTCGAACTTGCCATATAGTCTTTCGGTAGGCGGGTTTTGGTGGTCCGGTAAATCATGTCTTCTACGGTGAGTTTGCCGTGTGCGCCCGCACCGACTCCAAGATAATCGCCGAACTGCCAGTAATTCTGGTTGTGGACACTCTGCCTACCAGGGCGAGCAAATGCCGCTATTTCATAGCGCGTGTAATCGTGATCAGCGAGAAGTTGCATGCCTCGCTCATAGATATCGACCAGGGTTTCTTCTATAGGCAATCGCGGTGGATTATTGTAGAAGATAGTATTGGGCTCAATAGTGAGTTGGTACCAAGAAATATGTTCAGGTGCCAACGAAATCGCCTGTTGTAGATCGAATTCAGCTTCTCGCCAGGTTTGTCCTGGCAGGCCATGCATAAGATCAAGGTTGATGTTGTTGAAACCAGCCCGGCGTGCCTGATGGAAAGCTTCACTCGCTTCCGCCGCGGAATGAATTCGACCGAGTTGATGGAGTTTCTTATCGTCGAAAGACTGGACGCCAATGCTGAGGCGATTTACTCCAGCCTGACGGA
Source organism: Pseudomonadales bacterium (assembly GCA_029246605.1). GTDB lineage: Bacteria > Pseudomonadota > Gammaproteobacteria > Pseudomonadales > Azotimanducaceae > UBA7455. Next base: position 16,407 of record JAQWMV010000085.1, read on the forward strand.
AACCCTCAATTCGTGCGTTGTCGATAGCACCTGGATTGGCTTCCAGGGTAATTTCAACGTCATCGGTAAGCATGAATTGAGTGCTTGTGTGCGCCAGTACTCGTGAAATGCTATTGGCGGAAAATAGACTGGGTGTGCCACCACCGAGAAACACTGAATGGATGGCTCTTGATTCTGCCCGGGATTCAAAATCGAGGTCCGCCAGCAGCGCGTTTACATATGCCTTTTCTGGAAATGTATTTCCTGCTTCGTGAGAATTAAAATCGCAGTATGGACATTTTCTTTCGCACCAGGGGAAATGTAGATACAAGCTTAATGGGATTTCGCTCATAACAAAGTTGGTATGAGTTTTTGTAACGCTTGCGCACGATGGCTTATGCGATTCTTTTCAGATAACGGTAATTCGGCGACAGATCTATGGCGGTCTGGCAGAAAAAAAACAGAATCGTAACCAAATCCTGAGTTTCCTCTCGTCTCGTAGAGGATTTCCCCTTCCAATGAACCCTCGGCAATAACCGGGGCGGGATCAAATTCATGTCGTAGCATGACCATCACGCATCGAAACCTGGCGCTACGAATCGCACAACCAACCATCTCGGTGAGTAACTTCTGGACATTGTCACGATCGGTAGCCTGTTCACCTGCAAAACGGGACGAATATATCCCTGGCCGGCCACCGAGTGCGTCGACTTCCAAACCGGAATCATCGGCAATGGCAGGTAACCCTGAAGCAGCGGTGGCATGGCGTGCCTTCAGTAACGCGTTTTCGATGAAGGTCAACCCTGTCTCTGCAGCACTTTCAATATGAAAATCTGACTGCTTTAGCAACTGCACATGCGCTGGCAGCAGGTCCCGAATTTCCTGGATCTTGTGTTCGTTGTCACTCGCCAGGACGTAGCGCATCAATAGTATCTCCGGGCAAAATTTAGGAGGTAGGTTTCAGTTTCGCCAACAGGTTTGATCGAGATATTAAAGGAAATTGCGTCTTGCTCACTGATGATCTGGTTTGCAAGATAGTAAATAGCACCATGCTCTGTGATCTCGCTGAACTCGAGTTCGAATTGTTGGTTTAGAAGATTCTTTGCGTCCCCGGCGATTTCTAGCTGGACGGGTTTACCCTGTTTTATAACGGTAATGTTGGTTACGAGGCGATTGTCAGAACGGACAATACCGTGCGCGGCCGCTACATCTGTTGGGATTAGCGTGCTGGGATATGTGGTGTAATGGATATCGTATCCAAGCCAGTGATGAGTCTGTTCTGCCTGGGTCTCACACACGAAAAACGCCAACAGTATTCCCACGAAAAGACGCACACTAAAGCCCCATGATCAGGCCTCGAGGAATGCCCAACATGTTTGCGAGCGGCTGTACGACCAGGTAGGAGTCGATGAGTGTAATGGCGACAAACACCAGGATTATGGAGAAATCCATGCCACCCATTGGTGGCAAAAGCTTGCGGGCAGGCCGACAGACTGGCTCAGTGAGCTCACTCACTAACGATAATGCCGGGTGTTGGGTATAGGGTGCAATCCAGCTGGCAATGACACTGATGAGCAGGGCGAAAAAATAGATGTCCAGTATGGTTGATACGAGGCCCAGTAAAACCCAGGCGATATAGACGGGATGAAAAATATACCCCCCTTTGAGCAACATCACGAGCACGACAGCGATGAACTGAACAGCGAACGCTATGACCAGGGTTGAGAAGTCCAAGCCACGGACCGTTCGAAAAATTTGGCGTAGTGGTCGTACTGCTGGGTCAGTCACCTTAACAATAGCCTGGCAGATCGGGTTGTAGTAATTAGCGCGCGAAACCTGCATTAGAAAGCGCAGAATCACGAGAATGAAGTAAATGCCAAAAAAAGTCTGGATCAGAAAAACACCAGCGTTTGCGAAATTGTCTGCCATAGTTGCCTACTGCATAAAGTAGTGAGTTTGAATTATAGACGTAACGTGACTCAGGCGTCTTTCGCTAGTTCGATTGACCGAGCATTGGCTGCGCGTATTGCATCTCTGAACACCCCTGATAGATCACGCGCCAAGAGAACATTTAATGCAGCTTCTGTAGTTCCTCCAGGAGAAGTGACTTCGCGACGCAGCTGCGCGGGTGGCTTATTTGCGATCTCAGCATGCGCCATTTTGCTTGCTCCGAGGGCGGTTTCCAGTACCAGTTTCTGTGCGATTTCCGGGCTAAGACCGAGCCCGATAGCGGCCTCCTGCATTACCTCCATCATGTAGAAAAAATAAGCAGGTCCGCTGCCAGAAACCGCGGTAACAGCATTTAGGTCGGATTCGTCCTGCACCCAGATCGTTTCGCCTACGGCGCTCAGGATTTCTTCCGCGATGTTACGTTCAGTCTCGGTGATCTGGGGTGTAGCGTAGAGACCTGTTATCCCACTCTGGATTTGCGCAGGCGTGTTCGGCATACA
>JAQWMV010000087.1 GCA_029246605.1 Pseudomonadales bacterium
AGCTGATACCGATGTGCTTGAACTTAAACGTGATTGCCGCGTGTGCGCCGCGGGTATCGATAACATAGTTATCAGCACAAACGGCCGATGTGAATGCGAGTAAAAATGTCAAAAGTGTTATTCGTTTCATTTCAATTCTCCACAATTTTTAGTCCTGAATTCTTGATCCCAAGTAGGGGGCCTATCAAACTCTTGCTTGATCTCGTTGTCTACCGCTTAAACCGATCATACGGCGAAGTGTTTCGTCTTTGTTGATGAAGTGATGCTTGAGGGCCGCCAGCGCATGTAACCCGCCAAGTATGACTGTCCCGACTGCCAGGCAAAAATGTACGAGACCCGCTATATCCTCCTGGTCAGGTATCGAGGTCAGTGTTGCCGGAATTTCGAAAAGTTCAAATACCACCACGGGTCGGCCGTCTGCAGTGGAGATCAAGTAGCCGCTGGTAATAATCGCAAACAAGAGAATATAAAATGCCCAGTGCACCAATGTCGCACTGATCTTCTCCCAGTTCGCCATGCCGCTTTCCATTGTCGGTCTGGGGTTGGTGAGCCGCCAGCCTAGTCTGATGAGCAGTAACAACAAAACCACCATACCAATACTTCGGTGCAGTTCGGGGCCTTGCTTGTACCAGGGGTCGTAGTAGTCGAGGTCGACCATCCACAGGCCAAATACCATGAGCCCGGGAATGATGAGTGCCATCAGCCAGTGCAGGACGATGTTGACGATACCGTAGGCTTGGGATGTGTTCCGAATACGCAAGAGTGCAATCTGTGGCTGATGTAATCACCTGTATAACCCTTTCCTGGCTGCAATAATAGTGCGGATGACATGGTGCAATGCGGCTGGGCTATAATGCGAAGCCTGAACCTATCAAACGAAAACATCATGAAAGATCTGGAAGGACTATTAGTAGTCTCGATTGAGCAGGCCGTGGCCGCACCGTATGTGTCTTGCCGACTGGCCGATGCTGGCGCGAGGGTCATTAAGGTCGAACGTCCTGAAGGTGATTTTGCGCGGCATTACGATGACTTTGTGCAGGGCGAGAGCGCGTATTTTGTTTGGCTGAATCGCGGTAAAGAATCGATTTGTCTGGACCTGAAGGCGTCCGCGGACAAGTTACTGCTTGAAAAAATGATAGCCGAAGCAGATGTCTTTATTCAGAATTTGGCGCCAGGTGCAGTAGAGCATTTGGGGTTTGGCCCCGAAGCATTACGCGAAAAGCATCCAGGACTCATCACCGTATCTATCTCAGGTTACGGTGATGCAGGCCCGTATCAATTTCACAAGGCATACGATTTACTGGTGCAGGCGGAAACCGGACTGTCTGAGGTGACCGGTAACGAGGCCGGCCGTGCCCGTGCCGGTGTATCGGTCTGTGATATCTCTGCCGGGATGACAGCCTATGAAGGTGTACTGCAGGCACTCATCGGTCGTGGTAACACCGGGCGGGGTCGCCATGTTTCGGTGTCGCTATTTAATTCCCTGGCTGACTGGATGAATGTCCCGTACCTGCAGTATGTCTATGGCAGGCTCGAACCAGAAAGATCGGGTCTCAACCATCCGACCGTGTCACCCTACGGCGCGTACCTTTGCAGTGATGGCAAGCAGGTGCTGATCTCCATTCAGAATGAAGGGGAGTGGCGTCACTTGTGTGAACACGTGTTGGAGGATGCGGCTCTTGCTGATAGGGAAGAATTTACCGACAACATGAATCGCGTCCGTAATCGTCCAGCACTAAACAAGATTATTGATGCTGTGTTTAGCCAACTCACCCGTGATCAGGTGATCGAGCGCCTAGATCAGGGTCGAATTGCCTATGGCCGCATTAGCACCCTTAAGGATCTCGCCGAACATCCGCAGAATCGCTACATCACGGTAGAGACAGCAGCGGGCCCTGCGAAATTATTAGCACCCGGCGCTACCTACGATGGTGAGGTGCTCGTTGCTGACAAGATTCCGGTGCTCGGTGAACACAGCGATGCTATTCGGACTGAATTCGCTAATTGATGTAGTGCCTTCTGGAGGCATAAGTCGTGGATGAGATATCAAAAAACAATGTCATAATTCAAAGAATGATCAGGGAAAACTTGGCGCTTTCCCCTGAAACCTATCTGGAGATATTTTACGAAGGCGACATCCCACACCCCTGGACCGACAAACACGAGGCCATTCTGCCACCTGTGTTTCGTTTGGACCTCTCTGAGCAAAGAGAAGCACTAAAAAGCCTGAGTGAATCAATCGGCCTTGCCTACAATGGCGAAGTACCCAGCTGATCAGGGCGCTGCCTAATCTTCAGTGGCTTTCTGTCCCAGTGTTGGTACGAACTTCTTTTTGAAGAAGTCCACTTCGTTGATTTCCTCGGGGTTATCGCGAACTGCTTCGTCAAGCCGGTGCGCATCCTCGCCCAATAGAATGCGCTACTTTTCTGCTTTGACGCCATCAAGGATCATGCGAGCCCCTTCGACTGCGGTCACAGGGGCTTTGTTTTTGAAGTCATTGCCGAAACTATTGACGATCTTCCTGATGTCTTCAAGAGACAGGTGGTCTACCGGCGTGCCGCTTGCCGTTATTTGTCGTTGCTGCGCTATAAGTTCCGCATCGGTCAGAAGTTCGGCTTGTTTGCCGCCATGAACGAGCCTGCTGTTAGTCGCGAGTCCGGTACCGATATGCCCCGGCATGACAAGTGACACTTTGACGTGCGGCGCATGCAAGCGAAAGTCGTTCACTAGGGACTCCGTAAAACCCTTAACAGCGAATTTGGCGGTGCTGTAAGCGGTATGCGCGAAATGTGGCCCAAGGGATGCCCAGAAACCATTAATGCTGCTGGTATTGACCAAATGACCTTCGTCACTGGCAATCAGCATGGGCAGAAATACCCGGGTTGACTGGTAGACGCCGTTCCAGCAGATATTGAAGGTGCGTTCCCAGTGATCTCTGTCGTCATTGATGAAGCTGCCGCCGCCAGCAATACCAGCGTTGTTGAATAGCAGATTAATGTGATCAGTTTTGTGGGCACTTTTGATGTGGTCTCGCCAGATAAGAATATCTGTTTCAGATGAGACGTCGCATCGAAATGTACTGACGATTTTACCCTGGGGAGCCTCGGCCTCACAGAGTCGTTTTGTTTCTGCCATATTTTCTGCGATCACGTCGCAGATCGCGACATCACAGCCCTCAGCGATAAGCTGGCGTGCAAGTTCGCGCCCCATACCTGTTCCACCGCCGGTAATCACGGCGAGTTTGTCGCTAAAATTTTTCATGTAAGGGTTCCGTAGGTACCGTGTGGCGGACAGTGTACTCGACAAGCTGATCTCACCGTAAGAATACAGTCCTCAAGAATAGAAAATATTTGTGTAGAATACGTGCGACATCAATATTGGCCATCCTGTGATTGAAAAAGCAGCAATACCGGTTCATTTGTTGGACCGGGAGAAAAGTTCACCGCTCATTGCGGCGTGGTTTGAGATCGTGCATTTGAAGCAGGTGTATCGCAAAGGCTGGTTGGAGCGGGGGATAGCCCCCGAGTTGTGCGAGTCAGTAGCGGATCACACCTTTGGCAATGCGATGCTTTGTGTGCTGCTGCTCGATCAGCATCCTGAGCTTGATGCCGGTCGGGTTCTGAAGTTGGCGCTTGTCCATGATATCGGTGAAGCCTATGTTGGGGACATCACACCGAATGATAACGTGGCACCGGAAGATAAACGGCAACGTGAATCTGAAGCGATCCAAACGATATTTGAGAAGTTGCCCAATGGTGATCAACTTATTGCCCATTGGTATGAGTATGAAGCCCAGGAAACAGCAGAAGCAAAGATCGTGAAGCAGATCGATCGCTTTGAGTTTGCAATGCAGGCCAGCGTCTATGAACATCAGGGCATCGTTGATGCCTCAGCGTTTCTGGATCATGTCGAGCAGCAACTGACGAGCCCGGTATTGCGCGAAGAGATGTCAACCTTAAGAAAAATCCATAAACCACAGTAGAGTGACGACTCATGACAGACGAAACCTATAACGACTTAACCCCTGAAGAGGAGCGCGTCATTCTCCATAAAGGCACTGAGATGCCGTTTTCCGGAAAGTACGATGAGTTCTTTGAGAATGGTGTGTATCTCTGTAGGCGCTGCGATGCACCACTTTATCGATCCGATGATAAATTTAATTCGCACTGCGGCTGGCCGAGCTTTGATGACGAGATCGAAGGCGCGGTACGCCACCAGCCCGATGCAGATGGCATGAGGACGGAAATTCTCTGTGCCAAGTGTGACGGTCATCTGGGACATGTCTTCGAAGATGAGGGTATTACAGCGAAGAGCATTAGGCACTGTGTCAATTCAGTGTCGATGAAGTTTGTCGATTCCTAAAAAGCGCACATGAAAAAGGGGTTACCCCCTTTTTCATGTGGTCCGCTAAAGGTTACGTATAGTCTGGCGCTGGTTGGATTGGCTCTGTGCCTGTATTAGTGCGGGCATCTTTGAGTTCCGCGCTAACCATACGACCCATAAAAGCAGTATCAGAACCCAGCATCACCATGTCGAAGCCCTGGTCCAGATAGCGTTTGGTGTACTCCAGACTGCCGGTATGCATACCTACGTGAATGCCATGCTTACGGGCAGTGGCATAAATGTGGTTGACCGTTTCAACGTGCTTCGGATCGTTGTTGTCTCCGGCAGCAATCAGTCCGATGGCGTAGGCCAGGTCCGATGGGCCAATGTAAATGGCATCCAGCCCAGGGGTCTGACAAATATCATCGAGATTATCCAGCGCTTCGGCGGTTTCAATCATCGCGATACAAAGAATTTCGTCGTTGGCGTATTTAGCATAGCCGCGCCCGCCATATGAGGCTGCCCGGATGGGTCCGAAGGAGCGGATACCTTCCTGTGGGTAACGACAGGCGGAAACGGCTTTCTCTGCCTCTTCGCGATTGTTAACCAGTGGCACAATCACGCCGTAAGCACCTGCATCCAGAGTTTTCATAATGATGTAAGGCTCGTTCCAGGGTACGCGCACAATAGGCACGGTGTCAGTTTGGGAAATGGCTGGCAGCATGTTACGTACATCGTTGTAGTCCAGCAGTCCGTGTTGCATATCCATCACCAGCCAATCAAAGCCGGCCCTT
>JAQWMV010000040.1 GCA_029246605.1 Pseudomonadales bacterium
GAAGCCCACAATAACTTGGGGATCACGCTACAAAAACAGGAGAGATCCGAAGAGGCTGAGGAGAATTTCAGAAGGGCTATAGCCTTGAAACCATACTTTGTGACTCCTCACAACAACCTGGGCATCACGCTAAACAAACAGGGCAGATTCAAAGAGGCTGAAGACATCTGTAGACAAGTGATAAGGATGAGACCGGATTATGCTGAGGCGCACAGCAATCTGGCTAATACACTACAAGAACAGGGCAGATTCAAAGAGTCTGAAGACAGCTATAGACGAGCGATAGCACTGAAACCAGATTATGCCAAAGCGTTCTTTGGCTTAGGTATGACGCTGCTAGAACTAGATAGATTTGAAGAGGCCAAAGATAGCTACCAACAAGCCATGGTGCTAGATCCTGAAGATTCTTCAGCTAAGCATATGCTTGCCGCCGTGACTGGTAGAACGACTATATCGGCCCCAGAAGATTTCGTTGAAAAACTGTTTGATAAATATGCAGCCAACTTCGAAAGTTCTCTCGTTGATAACCTTGAATATAGAATTCCAGCACTTATCACAGAAATGATTTTAAAAGATAGTGAATCTAATATGTTGGGTTCAATAATAGATTTAGGATGCGGCACTGGTTTATTTGGTAAGGAAGTCAAACAATTTTGTGAGGAACTTCAAGGTCTCGATTTATCAGCAAAGATGCTCGACAAAGCAAGGGAAAAAAATGTTTACGATAAATTAGTGAAACAGAATATTTCCAATTTCCTTTCGAACGAAAATTTGAATTTCGATTACTTTATCTCTACTGATGTCTTCGTTTATCTTGGAGATATATCTGATATATTTCGATTAATAAAATCGCGAAATAAAAAAAATGGAAAGCTGGCTTTTTCGATAGAGGATTATAATGGGGAGGGATTTTTTCTCGAGAAAACCGGAAGATACTCGCATTCAAAAAAGTATATTGAAAGTTTATGTGAGAAATTTGGTTATACCTTGCGTCTTTGTATACCCATTGCCATCCGTAAAGAAAAAGATAAAATTATCAGCGGTGCTATCTACCTGTTAGATTTTTGAGAAAAATAAGAACGTTAGCCGAAAGATATATTTTCTTAAGATATTGTTTTATATCGTTTTTTTGGCGTCCTGCGCGCCACGGTAAGGGCTCGAGCTGTAACGGTCGTGTACTAGGGTTACACTATTGTGGTTCGCCGGTAGTTTAACGGTCGTGGTTGACCTTTACTGCGGCCAGGTAGTTGGATGGTCGATGAGTCATCGTATGGATCGGCAACTCGTGATTCAGGCGGTATGGATGGCGCTCTGGCAGAAAAAGAATAAAGCGCCTGTTGTCTTGCATTCAGATCGCGGTTCGCAGTTTACTAGTGACGAGTATCAGCAGTTCCTGGCCGGACACAACATTACTTGTAGTATGAGTGCAGTTGGCAGTTGCTACGATAATGCAGCGGCCGAGAGCTTCTTTGGTGTGTTGAAACGAGAAAGAGTCAATCGCCGTCGTTATGTCACGAGGGCAGAAGCGAGGTCAGATATCTTTGATAACATCGAGTTGTATTACAATCCAAGGAAGCATCGTAAGTTAGGCGTAACCGATCAAACTGCTCTTAACTGAGTCTCCGTGGAATCGGGGTAAAACCATTGTAAATCTGATCAATCTATGATGGACTCTATAAAACCTTTAACCATTGCTTCGGAGTTAAATAACTTCATGTTAGAGGAATCCAGCCGATAAAATAAACCGCCTCGCAGTAGTAAATTTCCTGGGTATAAAGTTAGATGATAATTAGCATTGTCTGGATCATTGAGGTCACCGGTGCGAATGCTCTCCGTCCCCACATTGATATTTTTTGAATAGAGACTGTTTCTAACAATCACAAG
>JAQWMV010000114.1 GCA_029246605.1 Pseudomonadales bacterium
CACAACAAAATCATCACGCCAAGAGTATCCGCTGTGCTGCATCGTGCGAGAAGAATTCAACCGATATCAAAATATGTGATCCACAATCAACATGGCAAAAAATATACGGTAAGTGGCATGAGAGCAAATTGGAATCGTTACAAGAACCGACTACCAAAGCATCTGTGGTTCACATCAAGTTCGATCAGAAAAATGGCAATTAGTGATGCTGACGATAAGCAATTATTCTCACAACACGCCTCGTTAGCGATGTCAAAACACTACGATTACAGCATCCCAGATGCACCATCGCACTAACATGCAAACTACTGTATATACCCAATTATATACCCAAACACATGGCTATACGTACAGTAGTTACGCGCAAGTGATTGATTTAATTGGGGTGGACGATGGGGTTTGAACCCACGACCGCTGGAATCACAATCCAGAGCTCTACCAACTGAGCTACGCCCACCATTGATCCGATACTTAAACTGGCACGCCCGGCAGGAATCGAACCTGCAACCCTCGGCTTAGAAGGCCGATGCTCTATCCGATTGAGCTACGGGCGCCCTTGAAAATTGGTCGGGGTAGAGAGATTCGAACTCCCGACATCCTGCTCCCAAAGCAGGCGCGCTACCAGACTGCGCTATACCCCGATTCAATGCTGACGCTATTGCAGGTACTATTGCACGGACTACTACAGTCTACTGTAGATAGTACAACAAGCACCGGGCCCAATCGCGAACAAGCCACAATTGGAACGGCGCATTCTACTTAACGAGTATTAACGGCGTCAAACGATTAACCATTTTAACTACCTGTAAACGCAGGTACCTAGCGCAAAAAGGACAATTTGTGAGCCATATCTTTATCTCTGATCTACATCTGGAGGAAGGCAGACCGGATATCACCGATGCTTTCCTGCATTTTCTGCAGAATACTGCCGCCCAAGCTGAACAATTCTACATTCTGGGGGACTTTTTTGAGGTCTGGCTCGGCGATGACCATAAAAGTTCGTTTAATGACACTATCATCAACGCACTCGCGGCTCTGACGATGCCGCGATTCATTATGCACGGGAACCGGGACTTTCTGATCGGTTCACATTTTTGCAAACAAACTGGCTTTACACTGCTTGAGGACCCCTCCTCGCTTCAAATTTACGATCAACCAGTCCTGCTGATGCACGGTGATTGTCTTTGTACTGAGGATCAGGAGTATATGAAGGTTCGAAGGACAGCACGCGATCCAGATTTCCAGCGTCAGTTACTCGCGAAATCGATAGAGGAACGTGCTGCATTCGCCAGCCATGCCCGTGGGCAAAGCAGGCAGCACACTCGAGAAACGGCGATGGACATCATGGATGTCACGCCATCGGCGGTCACTCGACACATGCAGAGCCATGATGTCAGTTTGTTCATTCACGGGCATACCCATCGCCCCGCCATTCATGAAGTATCGGACGATGCTGGGACGCTATTGGGTCAACGGGTGGTTTTAGGCGACTGGGACAAACAGGGCTGGTACGTTGAGATCAATGAACATGAGTTCGAACTCAAGGCTTTTGACATTTAGGCACACCACTGTGGAACCGGAAGTCATCATCATCTGATGAGATGAGTTTGCTTTCTGCCTCCATGAAAAAATCCAGACGTTCCGTCATCGGCTCTGACGTATATTCTTTCGCTAGATCCCAGTACAGGCTCGCGTGCCGTGCTTCTGACTTTAATAGAGACGCGTAAAAATCTGACAGTTCTGCATCTAAAATTAGTACGAGCTTTTCGAATCGTTCGCAACTTCGTGCTTCGATGATCGCGCTGACAATCAGTATATCGAGTAGTCGACCAGGTTCCTGCTTGCGGACCCCTTCACGCAGCCCACCGGCATAGCGGGCCGGTGATAGATGGGCGTAACCGATATCCCGCTTTCGCATGACGGTCAGAACCTGCTCAAAATGCCTGAGTTCTTCACGAGCGAGCTTGGACAGGCGCACCATCATCTCCGGTTTATCGGAATACCGATACATTAGATTCAACGCGGTTGATGCTGCTTTTTTCTCACAGTTGGCGTGGTCTACGAGCAGGGTCGGTAGATTCGAGTTGACCTGATCAAGCCAGCCCTGCGGGGTCTCACACTTCAAAAAACTGTTCACATTCATAGTCTTACCTATCCACAATACTTAACTTTCCGACCGGCATCGGGTAGACTCTCAGCCCCGCTTTTAACCCATCCGATAGATTTAGAGGAGTAGTTTGTGCTTAACGCTTATCGAGAAAAAGTCGCCGCCAGAGCAGCCCAAGGTGTCGTTCCACAGCCACTTACTGACACAGAGGTTAACCACCTGATCGAACTTTTAAAAGCACCCCCTGCCGGTGAGGAAGAATTTATTCTCGATCTGCTTGTTAATCGCGTACCTGCTGGTGTTGATAATGCCGCTTACGTCAAGGCCGCTTTTCTGGCGGATGTTGCCAAGGGAACAGCGACGTCGCCAATAATCGATCGTAATAAAGCCACTGAGTTCCTCGGCACGATGCTTGGTGGTTACAACATCGAACCGCTTATTGAACTTCTGGATGACGATGAAGTTGCTGAAACTGCGGCGACAGCACTGTCCAAAACCTTATTGATGTTCGATTTCCGTTTGGATGTTGTGGAAAAGGCCAAAACCAACAAACATGCGGAGCGGGTACTCAATGCCTGGGCCGAGGCCGAATGGTTCACCAGCAAGCCCAAGGTCGCGGAAAAAATAACGGTGACGGTATTTATGGTCGAAGGTGAGACCAATACGGACGATCTGTCTCCCGCAGGAGATGCATGGAGCCGTCCTGATATCCCCCTGCATGCGCAATCCATGCTGGGTAAGACCATGGATGACCCTATCGGCACCATTGAAACCTTAAAGCAGAAAGGCCACTCCATTGCCTATGTTGGCGATGTGGTAGGGACTGGCTCATCACGTAAATCAGCAACTAACTCCGTACTCTGGCACATGGGCGACGACATACCCCATATCCCCAACAAACGTGATGGTGGTGTAGTGCTTGGTGGAAAAATTGCACCCATCTTCTTCAATACCATGGAAGATGCGGGGGCCCTGCCTATTGAATGTGATGTCTCAAAAATGAACATGGGTGACGTCATCAGTATTTACCCCTACGAAGGAAAAATCCTGAATGAGGAAACCGGTGAGTTATTGACTAACTTTGAGCTCGCGACCGACGTGTTGCTTGATGAGGTACAGGCCGGCGGCCGAATTCCTCTGATTATCGGTAGAGGGCTCACCAGCCGATCACGGGAACAACTTGGACTTGAACCAAGTACCGCGTTTCGTAGTGCAATCCCGGCAGACGAATTAAATAAGGGATACACCCTGGCGCAGAAAATCGTCGGCAAGGCCTGTGATGTCCCCGGGGTAAGACCGGGTACCTATTGTGAGCCCAGAATGACTACGGTCGGATCACAGGATACAACGGGCCCAATGACGCGGGACGAACTGAAAGAGCTAGCCTGCCTTGGTTTTAACGCAGACCTGGTTATGCAGTCTTTTTGTCATACCGCTGCCTACCCCAAACCGATTGATATCGATACCCAGCATACCCTGCCGGACTTTATACAAACCCGAGGTGGCGTTGCATTACGTCCAGGCGACGGCATCATCCATTCCTGGTTAAACAGAATGCTGCTACCCGACACGGTCGGTACCGGCGGCGATTCACACACACGCTTTCCTATTGGGATCAGCTTTCCCGCTGGGTCAGGCCTAGTAGCATTTGCAGCCGCTATTGGTCAGATGCCTCTCGATATGCCGGAATCGATTCTCGTGAGGTTTAGTGGGAAAATGCAGCCAGGCATTACCCTACGAGATTTGGTTAATGCGATTCCGTATTCAGCGATTCAGCGCGGTCTGTTGACGGTAGATAAAGAGGGTAAGAAAAACATATTCTCCGGGCGCATTCTTGAAATCGAAGGATTGCCGAAGCTTAAAGTAGAGCAGGCGTTCGAGCTTTCAGATGCATCGGCAGAAAGATCTGCAGGGGGCTGTACCATTCGCCTGGACAAGGCACCCATTACTGAATACATCACCTCTAACGTGACGATGCTGAAATGGATGATCGGTGAAGGCTATGGTGACGCGCGTACTATCGCAAGGCGCATCACAGAAATGGAAGCTTGGCTTGCCAATCCTGTATTGCTCGAACCGGACGCAGATGCAGAATATGCTGAGGTCATAGAAATTGACCTTAACAAGATCACTGAACCACTTCTGGCCTGCCCCAACGATCCTGACGACATCAAACCACTATCGGAAGTCGCCGGTGCCCATATCGATGAAGTCTTCATCGGATCCTGTATGACCAATATCGGACATTTCCGTGCGGCTGCAAGTCTGCTCAGTGAAGCAAAGGGTATTCCGACGCGATTGTGGATCTCCCCACCCACCAAGATGGATGAACACCAACTAATGGAAGAAGGGGTATACAACATTTTCGCACAGACTGGTGCACGAACCGAAATGCCGGGCTGTTCGCTATGTATGGGTAATCAGGCCCGGGTTGCCCCGAACAGCACCTGTGTATCGACTTCGACTCGGAACTTTCCTAATCGCTTGGGTGATGGTGCTGATGTGTACCTCGCTTCGGCGGAGCTTGCCGCGGTTGCCAGTATCCTGGGGCACTTACCCTCGAACAAAGAGTATATGAGCTATGCCAGCAACCTCGACACGATGGCCGATGAGCTGTACCGGTACTTGAACTTTGATCAGATTCAATCGTTTCAGGACGCCGCATCGGCTGCCATTATTCCAGCCGTCAATATCGTGGAAGTGAAAAAAGGAACCTAGTTAACCAATAAAGACCGGACACGAAATGCGCGGATCGCTGTCTTAAGATCCGCCGTTTCATTGTTCGCATCCAGTCTATAATTTTGTTCGACATAGGCATCGGTTTCTCGAGTTACCGTATTGGCAAGATCAGGCCTTTTTGCAGATATACGCGCTGCAAATGTGGATACACCTAGGATATCTGCAGGTAATAGATCACTAGTAAACTGGATACGGGTATAGCTAAGGTTCATCACACGCGCCAGAG
>JAQWMV010000130.1 GCA_029246605.1 Pseudomonadales bacterium
GAACAGGTTAGCCAGGCGTTGCTTCATATTGTCAGCAACATATAGGGCCAGCGCCTGAATGGTGCGCGTTGGGTTTACGCCGGCGCCTGTGACGAAGATGCTGCCGTCAACAATAAAGAGATTCTTGACGTCGTGGCAGCGACCCCATTCATTCACCACAGAGGTGGCAGGATCGGTGCCCATTCTTGCGGTACCCATGAGGTGCCAGCCACCGGATGCGATGGGTGCTGACGAGTCGATATTGGTAGCGCCGGCTGCGTTAAGTACCTCAGATGCTCTGGCCATCGAGAAATCCAGCATGTCGTTACTGTTTTCACTCAGGGTGTAGTTAAGTTTTGGTGCCGGAATACCGTCAGGATCTTTAAGATCAGGATCCAGGGTGACGGTGTTGTGTTCTTCGGGTAGGTCCTCGCAGATAGCGACCATACCCGTGACGTGACTAACGATCTCACGATAGGTGCGGTGATGATCCTCTCCCCAGGCGACTCGACCGGAGATCATGTTGTTGACAGCGGTACCAATAGGCGCATGGCCGCGTATGCATTCGTAGGTGAAGCCACGAACGAAGCCGCGTGATAGATCGGTTTCGTAAAACTCCTGGCTCCAGATACTGTCCTGAGGGCCCCTTACACCATCCAGCTCGTCCGGAAACGTCCCGTAGATTTGCGAATAGGGATGGAACATCAGATTCTTACCGACCAGACCGCTACTATTAGCGAGACCGTCGGGGAACAATGTTGATGTGGAATTGAGCAATAGTCGGGGTGTACCCACACCGTTGCAGGCAACAATAACAACTTCTGCATTGATTCGTTGTTCATTGCCGTCAGCATCGTAATAGATCGCTCCGGATGCCAACCCCTCATCGTTAACAGTAATTTCTCTGACCCGGCATCGTGTTCTTAATTCGACACCTGCGCGTATGGCGTGCGGCCAATAGGTGATGTCGGTGCTGGCTTTGGCACCTTGAGCACATCCGTATGTACAGGCGCTG
This sequence comes from Pseudomonadales bacterium, assembly GCA_029246605.1. GTDB lineage: Bacteria > Pseudomonadota > Gammaproteobacteria > Pseudomonadales > Azotimanducaceae > UBA7455. The sequence continues at coordinate 995 of JAQWMV010000130.1, forward strand.
AGATTGATACATTTGTCACGCCCATCGTAGGGCTCGGTTGCAACGGCGCTATCAGACGGCCACCAGTGCCATCCTTTGGCATTAAAACCCTGGGCAAGTTTTTCACCGGACTTCCCGAGTGGCAGTGGCGGCATAATCGCGGGTTTGGTAGGATAGGCTGGGTCCCCTGCGAGTCCAGAGACGCCCATCATACGATCATTCTCATCGTAATAAGGCTCGAGAGTTTCGTAATCGATGGGCCAGTCATCCGCGACGCCATCGAGCGTCTTCACACAAAAATCCCCGGGGTGGAAACGCGGGAAGTGTCCGGTATACAGGACGGTGCCCCCACCCACGCCATTAAAATTGGCGACTGCTATGGGTGAATCATCGTTGTTTACTGGATAGTCGGTGACTCGGCCGCGCGCGTTTGGGTCAAAGCTGAATTCACCGGCGGCCCGGGATTCCCAGTCCATATGGGCGCTGGGATATTCTGCTGGATTCGTCCAGTCACCCTGCTCCATACAGACGATATGCATGCGGGTGTCGGCGAGGCTCCAGGCAATGGCAGCACCGGATGCGCCGGCGCCTATTATCAATACATCGACGTGGTCATTGGCCATTGATGGACTTTTCCATTGTTAAAGCGAAAGAATATCAGCTTCCTGGGTGCAGTGAAAACTTTCTAGTAGGCTGCATGTTAATATTTGGGCCATGCTACGCTTTGCCGCAAACCTGTCGATGATGTATCCGGAATTTGAACTTCGGGAGCGATTTGTAGCGGCCCACAACGATGGCTTCACTGCCGTTGAATTCCTGCAACCCTATGGCGAATCCATAACGGATCTCGCATCCTGGCTGGGTGATAATGCGCTTGAGCTGATTCTGGTCAACACACCCATGGGTGATGTACGCAATGGTGACCGTGGCCTGGCGGGATTGCCAGACAGGGAATCTGAGTTCCGCACAGCTTTTGAGCTGTCATTGTCCTACGCCGTTGAGCTCAATATACCCATGATTCATGTGATGGCGGGTGTTGTGCCCGAGGGTGTTCCCCGGCAATCCTGTGCAGAAGTGTTAGTGAAAAATTTACAACAGGCTGCGGCTGAAGCCGACCGCCATAATATCCGATTGATGTTGGAGCCACTGAGTAACGTGGACGTTCCGGGTTATTTGTATTCACGAGCCGATGAGGCGCGAGTACTGATCGATAGCATTGATCGCAGCAACGTCCAGCTACAGTACGACTTCTATCACTTGCAGGTTTCAGCGGGTAATCTTGCGGCAGGTCTGCAGGCACACTTCGATGTTATTGGGCATATTCAATTCTCCAGCGTGCCAGGGCGACATGAACCACAGTATGGTGAAGTCAATATTCCCTTTCTATTCAACCTGCTGGATGAGATCGGCTACACGGGCTGGGTGGGTTGCGAGTATCGCCCGAAGGCCTCAACTGCAGCCGGCCTCACCTGGGCGCTACCCTACGGGCTCGGGCCTGGTTAAATAGTGTATTCTTCGTCGTTCCAGATAACGGTGAGAAAAAACACAATGGATTTCGGTGCTCAGATTACCCTTAGTCGTAATACATGGAACGATGTTCACGCGGTTGTCGAACGCATGGAAGCAGGTCGATGGGCAAGTGTCTGGTTCGCAGATCACTACTTGCCACCCCCTGGCCGTCCCGAAGAAGAGCACCTGACAACTCACGAAGGTTTTACCGTGGCTGCTGCTATTGCAGCCTGTACCGAAAAACTGCGTATTGGTCACCTGGTGCTTGGTAATACCTATCGCAACCCGGCATTAGCCGCCAATATGGCCGCGACCGTAGATCAGATCTCCCATGGTAGATACTGTTTTTCCCTGGGCGCAGGGTGGTTTGAGCGCGAACATGTGGCCTATGGGTGGACCTTTCCTTCGATGAAGGAGCGCCAGGATCGGCTTGAAGAGGCGGCGAATCTCGTGCGTCAGTTGTTTCGCGCTAAAGAACCTGTGACCTTCAGTGGCGAATACTACCAACTGAACAATGCACCGTTTTCACCGGGTTCCTATGGCGACCCAATACCCATCATGATTGGCGGCACCGGACCTAAAAGAACACTGCGTACGCTCGCGAAGTATGGTGATATGTTTAATCTTGATGGTTGGGCTGGGCCTATGACAGCGGAACACTACCATTCAAAAATCGCTATCCTAGCGCAACATTGTGAAAATGTTGGCAGAGACATCGCGGAGATTCGCAAAACCGTATTGATACCAACTTTGCTCTCGGATGACAAAGCGGCTGTTGATGCATTCCGTCAGTTTCGTAATCTTAAGGAAGGCTCCGCCATCGGCCCCAAGAATTTTATCATCGACCGAATCGGTGAAATGGTTGATGCCGGCGTTGATGAGATAATGATCGGTGGCATGGTCACGGACAATCCCGATGACTATGTTAAGTTTGATGAAGAGGTACTGAGTGCGTTCTCGTAATCTCTTGTAGGTGACTTCATCTATAATCATAGTGAAAATCATAGCGCCATAGGAACCGAAGCACGCCGGCTATTGCAGCTGGCATTGCCGTTGATGGGTGCACAGTTGGCACAGATGGGCATGGGTGTCACCGATGTCATTATGGCGGGGCACTATAGCTCAGTTGATCTTGCCGGAGTG
>JAQWMV010000131.1 GCA_029246605.1 Pseudomonadales bacterium
AGTATAAATAACGGCTGGCACACAATCGTAGTTAACCTGTGGCTTAAAGCCGGCTATACGCTCTGCCACCATAACACCCTCTTCCATACCTTTATGCGCCAGCATTGGACCTCGGACGACATCGCCAACGGCATAAACCCCAGGCACGTCGGTATTACAATGATCATCTACAAAAACAAAACCCCGTTCGTCCAGATTAATGCTGCTATCCGCCGCTAACAACTCTTCTGTATAGGGTCGTCTGCCAACGGCAACAATCAACTTGTCAAAGGTCTCGGTCTTATCGCCGTCACTATCGGTATAGGACACCTCAACTTTTTTCTTTTTAACTTCGCTACCCGTTACTCGAGTGCCCAGCCGAATATCCATACCCTGCTTTTTAAATTGTTTGGCAGCTTCTCGAGCAATGTTTTTATCTGCCATCGGTAAAAATGCGTCCAGCGCCTCAAGAATTACAACCTCAGCTCCCAGGCGATTCCAAACGCTACCCAACTCCAAACCTATAACACCGGCACCAATGATACCCAGTCGCTTCGGCACCTCCCTGAATTCCAGGGCACCGGTAGAATCGACAATAATGCCATCCATTAGTGGGCAAGGTGGAATATCAATAGATACAGAACCTGTGGCGATAATGATGTTGTCGGCCTCAAGAGTGGAAGCTGTTCCGCTATGATCTGTAAACTCCACAGCACGACCGCCATGCAGCTTCGCTTTCCCTTCGAAGGTTGTCACACCGTTACTTTTTAGTAGTCCCGCGACACCCTTAGTGAGATAACTGACTACCGTATCTTTGTGATCAATCATCGCTGGCACATCGATATCTATATCTTTTAGGGTGATACCAATGCCAGAAAAACTTTCTTTTGCCTCAATGTATTTGTGGGAAGTATCTAATAGCGCTTTAGAGGGAATACAGCCCACGTTAAGACAGGTGCCACCCAAAGCCGGCTCACCCGCCGGGTTAATCCATTTGTCTATGCAGGCAGTATTCAACCCCAGTTGTGCCGCGCGAATCGCTGCATGGTATCCCCCAGGTCCCGCTCCAATAACAATTACATCAAACTTTGTAGCCATGGTTAATCTCTTTTATATGTCTAGAAGAATCCGTGCCGGTTCTTCTAGAAAATCTTTAATCGTTACTAGGAATCGTACAGCTTCTGACCCATCAATCAGTCGATGATCATAGGATAGCGCCAAGTACATCATCGGCCTGATTTGAACTTCCCCATCAATGGCCATGGGTCGCTCTTGAATCTTATGCATACCAAGTATGGCGGTTTGTGGTGGGTTCAATATGGGTGTCGATAGTAAAGAACCAAACACGCCACCATTGGAAATTGTAAACGTACCACCAGACATTTCATCAATTGACAACTTGCCATCTCGCGCTTTGATGCCATAGTCGCGCACTTGATCTTCTAACTCGGCGAGCGTCAAACTATCGGCCTCCCTTATAACCGGTACCACCAACCCTCGGGGCGAGCCAACCGCAACACCGATATCCTGATAGCCATGATAAACAATATCACTGCCATCAATGGAGGCATTTACTACGGGGAAACGCTTCAAGGCCTCAATACTGGCCCTGACAAAAAATGACATAAAGCCAAGTCGGGTGCCATTGTGAGCCTTCTCGAAGTCATCACGATATCGGATACGCAGATCCATAATTGCCTGCATGTCGACTTCATTGAACGTCGTTAACATTGCAGCCGTTTGCTGTGAATCTACCAAACGCCTTGCAATACTCGCCCGTAAGCGAGTCATTGGCACTCGGCGCTCAACACGCTCACCCGGCACAGTCGCCGGTACCGTTGCTGTTGCTGTCACTGCCGTCGCTGGCTCAGCCTGCTCTAATGCTGCTACTGCTTTAAGAACATCTTCTTTTGTAATCCTGCTGCCTTTGCCAGCACCCTGGATCGAGGCAAGATCAATATTATTTTCTTCGGCAAGTTTTTTGGCGGCAGGGCTCACTATTTGCTCCAGAGCTTCCGACCCGTCAGTCGAGGTTTCAGCAGCTACTACAGGATCCGCAGACACAGATACTGCCCCGGGCTCAAACTCTCCCAAAACTTCTTCCGCCAGAACCGTATTTCCTGCTTGCTTTAAGATTTTCGTCAGCTTCCCATCTTCAGGAGCAACGACCTCCAACACGACTTTATCTGTCTCAATATCGACCAAAACCTGATCGCGTTTTACAGATTCGTTAATAGCGACGTGCCAAGTAGCAATTTCTCCATCAGCGATGGACTCTGGAAACTCAGGCGTTTTTATTTCAATCATTTTGTCTTCCTAAAATGAAACACATACTAGTCTCTGTCTTCAACATATAACGCATGATGAACCAGATCTTCCTGCTGGCGAACATGCAAAGACACATATCCTGCAGCTGCAGCTGCAGAGGCTTCTCGCCCAGCATAATGCAAGTACAAAGCTGGAAATCTGGCGTCTATCACGCGTCTAATATGGTGCTGGCTGCTATACCAGGCGCCTTGATTCATAGGCTCTTCCTGGCACCATACTGCCGTAGTGATATTTGGATAGTTTCCCAACAACTCCATCAAGTCAGCTTCCGGGAAAGGATACAATTGCTCGACGCGAAATATCACAACGTGATGTAAATTATCTTCACGCCGTTTCGACATGAGATCAAAGTAAACTTTCCCGCTACATAGCACTACTCGCGTGATTTTATGTGGATCGTGCTCATCTTCTTCAGGAATCACATTCTGAAACGAACCGTTGCATAAATCTTCAAGGGTTGACGTCGCATCTTTATGACGCAATAGGCTTTTCGGTGTCATCACCACGAGCGGTTTACGTACTGGGCGAAGTGCCTGGCGTCTAAGCAAGTGGAATATCTGTGCCGGTGTCGTAGGCACGCAGACCTGAATATTATGTTCCGCACAAAGTTGTAAGTAGCGTTCCAATCTTGCCGATGAATGCTCTGGACCCTGGCCTTCGTATCCATGAGGCAACAGCAATGTTAAACCGCTAAGGCGCGCCCATTTGTGTTCGCCACTAGTGATGAACTGGTCAATAACGACCTGTGCACCATTGGCAAAATCACCAAATTGGGCTTCCCAGATCACCATGGTGACTGGACTTGTCTGCGAATAACCATATTCGAAGGCAAGCACAGCTTCTTCTGATAGCAGTGAGTCATAAACGACAAATGAAAGCTGCTCATCAGAGACGTTCTGCAGGGGAACATAGGTACCACCCTGCTTCGAGTCATGAAATACAGCATGGCGGTGAGAGAACGTGCCACGACCAACATCCTGCCCCGACAGCCGAATGCCGTAACCTTCTGACAGCAAACTGCCATACGCCATAATTTCGGCAAATCCCCAATTTATTGCTAGCGCACCCATCCCCATTTTGCGCCTGTCTTCGGCTATTTTGGCCACCTGCCGATGTAACACAAACCCGTCGGGCAATTCACCCATACGATTCGAAAGTTCTTTGAAGTTCTGCATGGGAAAAGAAGTATCTACCGGCGTATCCCACGAATGTCCAAGAAATGGCGTCCAATCTACATATAGCGACGTATCCGGTTCCTGTAAATAATCCCAGGCAACCGCATTTCCAGTGTCCAGAGAGTCCCGGTAGGCCTCCACCCGCTGTTGATATTCAGGAGCATCGATTGCGCCTTCATTGATTACCTGCTTCGCATAAATACCCGCTGTTGTCGGGTGTTTGCGTATGGTTTCGTACATGAGCGGCTGTGTTATGGAAGGCTCATCACCTTCATTATGACCACGTCGTCGATAACAGACGATGTCGATCACAACGTCTTTCTTGAATTCCATCCGATAATCTAGCGCCATCTGCGAAACGAAGAGAACCGCCTCAGGATCTTCACCGTTAACGTGAAAAATTGGTGCATGTACCATTTTCGCTACTTCGGTACAGTAGTGAGTCGATCTGGCGTCATCCTGCCTGCTAACCGTATAGCCGATTTGATTATTGATGATGACGTGAATTGTGCCGCCAGTATAGAAGCCCCGAGTTTGTGACATCTGGAAGGTTTCCATGACCACACCCTGCCCTGCAAACGCAGCATCACCATGTACATTGATGGCCAGGACTTTGTCCCCCAGTGCATCATTGCGACGGTCCATACGCGCTCGGACAGAGCCAACAATGACCGGTGCTGCAATCTCAAGATGTGAAGGGTTGAAACCCAAGGCGAGATGCATCTCGCCACCCGGTGTCATCAGGTTAGAAGAGAATCCCTGGTGATATTTCACATCACCTGAACCAAAACCCGGTTCATACCTACCTTCGAATTCGTCAAATAATTCCGCCGGGTCTTTACCCAGTAGATTTACCAGCACGTTTATTCTGCCGCGATGCGCCATACCCATCACGGTTTCCTTCACGCCAGCACTACCAGCCCGGTGAATGAGTTCAGCGAGACAGGGGATAAAGCTTTCACCACCTTCTAAACCAAAACGCTTGGTCCCTGGATACTTAGTGCCGAGATATTTTTCAAGCCCCTCTGCCGCTATCAATCGATCTAATAAACGACGTTTGACCCCATTACTGAACGACGATTGTGATCGCGCACTTTCCATCCGCTGCTGCACCCACATTGTCTCGGTTTCTTCAGTGATGTGCATATACTCGGCACCCACTGAACCACAGTAAGTTGCCTCGAGTACCTCAATGATTTCACTGAGCGCGGCCTCTTTCCCGCCAAAAAATAGATTACCAGTCTGAAAGTGGGTATCGAGATCGGCTTGCGATAGGTGGTGATAGGGTAGCTGGAGTGAAAGTACTTCCGGGATGTCAGCCAGACCCAGGGGATCCAGATTAGCTTTCAGATGGCCTCTTCGCCGATAACCGTTGATCAGTTCACCAACCGCAAACTGTTTTCGTTCGTAATCGCTACCAATGCTACTGGCTGAGACCGGCGCCACCCTCGCCTGATTCTTTGCCAACAATAGAAAGTGGTTTTGTACAGTCTGATGGGAGATATCAGCGTTATCAGATCCATCCACCAATGGCAGCGTATCAAAATAGCTACGCCACTGATCTGGGATATCTGTAGGATCATCTAGATAGCGCTCATACAGCTCTTCCACATAGGAAGCATTCCCACCGGAAATGTGGCCGCTGCGCCACAGGCGCTCCATAATACTGTCTTCCATAGACCCTTCCTTTGAGTCGGAAACCCCTGAATGTACTGACTATACAGGAAATCAGCACCTCTTTTAGAGAGACTGGTTTCCTAAGTCCATGGAATGCAGGAACAACGAGGCCGCTTAAACAATCTGCTAGATAGCACGACGCAGTAGCATGTCTCGAATATGGCCAATAGCCCTGGTCGGATTAAGACCTTTCGGACAAACGCTGACACAATTCATAATGCCACGGCAGCGAAATACGCTGAAGGGGTCTTCTAGTGTGGCCAGTCGTTCTTCTGTCGCCATATCGCGGCTATCCGCTAGGAAACGGTAGGCCTGTAAGAGCCCTGCTGGGCCGATGAACTTGTCTGGATTCCACCAGAAGGAAGGACAGGAGGAAGAACAGCAGGCACATAGAATACATTCATAAAGTCCATCGAGCTTTTCTCGT
>JAQWMV010000142.1 GCA_029246605.1 Pseudomonadales bacterium
AAGATACAACATCGCCTTCAGTCAGCTGCATGTTCGGGAACGCTGCAACCAATAAGGGGGGATTGTTTCCTGCTTCACTACTAGGTGCAATCACATCAAGCACAAAACTCGTGTCGTTAGACCCACCAAAATCATCCGAAACCAACACGTCGATCAAATGAGAACCGATGTCACCTGCTGTCAAAGTACCTGAAATTTGATTGGTGGCGGTGTCGTGAAAAAGCCCCGATGGTAGGCCACCTACTGTATATGTTAGGAAGTCTCCATCTGGATCCACAAAGGTGTCGTCAAGCAACAGACTAACAACCTCGCCCTCCTCCAAAGTTTCATTCACCAAGGCAATGTTAAGTATAGGGGGATTGTTATCCCCACCCTCGTCCGGAGCCATAATATCAAGGAAGAATTCATCGCTAACCAATCCACCACGGCCATCGGATGCAGTTACCGTAACTGCATATGTCCCGAGATCAGCGGCCGTTGGCGTACCTATAATTGCATTAGTTGCGCTGTCCAGCAATAAACCCGCGGGCAGCCCTTCAACGGCATAGGTAAGTGCATCCCCTTCGGCATCAAAAAAGGTTGCCCCAAGGTCTATGAATACAGCGTCGTCCTGGGAAAAGAACTGATCGAATAAAGGACTTAATAAGGTCGGTGCGGTATTGCCTTCTGTCGCTTCGCTCGAAGCAACGGTTAAAATGAATTGGTTTGATACCTGTCCGCCACGCCCGTCAAATGCGGTAACGGTGACTGTATAAGAACCCAGGTCTACATCTGTAGGCGTTCCAGTGATACCAGACGTTGCATCATCAATAAAGAAACTTGGAGGAAGACCTTCTGCCTCATAGTTTAGAGAATCACCATCGGCGTCAGTGAAAACCGCCAGCAGATCAACAAAAACTGCGTCGCCTTCTAACACGGTCTGATTAAGTAAGGGCAATGTAAGTGTTGGCGCCGTATTGTCTTCATTACCTACAGCGTCTGCAGCAACTACATTCAGGAAGAACTCATCAGATACTACACCTCCACGGCCATCAGAAGCCGCAACCCGGACTGTATAGGTGCCTACGTCAGTGTTGGTCAATGTACCAATAATCGAATTCGTTGCGTTATCTAAAAACAAACTGGTTGGTAAACCTTCGATAGCGTAATCTAGAATGTCGCCATCAACATCTTCAAATACTGCGTTCAAGTCCGCAAATACGCTGTCACCTTCAATATACTCCTGGTCAAACAGCGGTGTAACCAAGGTTGGCGCGGTGTTGTTTTCGCTGGCGTTATCTTCAAAAACGGTTAGCAGGAACTGATCAGACACTCTGCCACCACGACCATCAGACGCAGTAATGATTACGCTGTATGACCCTACATCCACTGGTGTTGGCGTGCCCAATATTGATGATGTTGCACTATCCACAAAGAAGCTTGCCGGTAACCCTTCAGCGGTATACGAAAGTACATCACCATCTACATCCTGAAACTTATTGCCAATATTTTCGGTAACGGGGGTACCCACCTCAATGACCCGGTCAAGCAATGGCGCTACAAGCTGCGGCGCAGTGTTTTCTTCATTGGCGACCCCTGCCGACAAAATATCGAGAGAGAACTCATCGAAGTTATTACCACCTCTGCCATCGAAGACCGAGACTGAAATACTAAATGAGCCGACGTCTGCTTCTGTCAACGTACCAATAATCGAGTTAGTGGCTGTGTCTACAAACAAGCTGGTCGGTAACCCACTGACCACATATTCAAGTTCGTCGCCGTCTGGATCTTCAAAGGTGTCGCTCAGCTCAATAAATATCTGGTCACCAGCTGTCGCCTGCTCATCAAACAATGGGGAGCTCAGGAAAGGGGAGCTATTACCCACCGCTGCATCAGTGGCAACGACGTCCAAGAAGAATTCAGCAAAACTATTGCCGCCTCTGCCATCAGAAACACCAATTTCGACTAGATAAGAGCCAATGTCTATTTTCGCAGGTGTACCTATCACTGAATTAGTAGCACTATCGAAAAACAAACTTGACGGTAGACCACTGACTGTAAAGGTCAGAAAATCGCCATCGGGATCTTCAAATTTATCACTGACAAACTTAAATACGTCTGTACCCACTTCGACAGTGCTATCCAAGAACGGGGCTATCAGTTGCGGCGCAGCATTTTCTTCATTTGCTTTATCAGCGGCAAGAATATCAAGGAAAAATTCATCAAAGTTCCTACCACCACGACCATCGAACACAGAGACTTCGATCGAGAAAGAACCAACATCGAGGTCTGTTAACGTACCAACAATTGAGTTAGTTGCGGGATCCACAAATAAACTCGGCGGTAAACCACTAACAACATACTCGAGAGTGTCACCATCCTCATCAGCGAATGTACCTTGTAAGGGGATGGATACCAGGTCCCCTACAATCAGTTGCGCATCGAAGATAGGCGCACTAAGAATAGGGACCGTATTGTCAGCGGTCAGGTCTGCTTCTACCACGGTTAAGAAAAACTCAGACGAGGTACGACCACCAAGACCATCTGAGGCACCCACCTGAATAAGATAGGAACCGATATCGATGTCTTCAGGTGTACCAATGATCGCGTTCGTAGCTGCGTCAAAAAACAGGCTAGGTGGCAAACCAATCACAGTAAGATTTACCGGATCGCCATCGGGATCCTCGAAGCGTGCGCTTAGATCAGCAAAAATAGCAGTACCAACATCAACACTACGGTCGAGAAATGGTGACACTAACTGCGGTGCAGTGTTCTCACCAGCGCCATCAATGACTTCCCCGGACAACACATTCAAGAAGAACTGATCCGACAGCTGCCCTCCTCGGCCATCGGACGCAGTCACCCGAACTGAATAGGCGCCTACATCAGCGGGCGTTGGTGTCCCGATAATGGTGTTAGTTGCCGGATCAAGGAATAAACTGGTGGGTAATCCCTCGACTGTAAATTGTAGCTGATCACCGTCTTTGTCTTCGAAAGAACCGCCGATAAGTTTCTGAACAATTTCGCCCTCTAGAACATCCTGATCAATAAGTGGCGCGATCAAATTTGGAGCTGTATTGTCCTCCGACGAATTGTCCGAGGACACGACGTTTAAAATAAACTCGTCTGAGAATTTTCCACCGCGGCCATCAGAAGACGTAACACTGACGACATGCGAGCCAACGTCTACAGGCGTTGGCTGGCCACTAATACCGCCGGTCGCACGGTCAAAAAAGAAACTAGGCGGTAATCCCGTTACGGCATATGTCAGGCTATCACCGTCGGCATCCCCAAATATTGAATCCAGATCGACAAAGATTGGTTCGCCCTCAGAGACAACTCTATCCAGTAACGGCCTGAGAAGATTCGGCGCTGTGTTAGTGTCATCGTCTACGACATCCGCAGCCAGTACATCTAGAACAAATTCGTTTTGTGCCTGCCCACCTTTACCATCAAAGGCCGTCACCTCGATTAGGTAAGAGCCGACGTCCAATGCAGTCGGTGCACCGACAACAGAGTTCGTCGCACGGTCGACAAAGAGGCTCGTAGGCAACCCTGTCACTTCATACTTAAGTTCATCTCCATCAGGATCCTCGAATGTGCCATCAAGTGAAAATGCTACCGTCTCGTTTTCACCAATGACCGTATCAAACAACGGTTTGGCTAAAAATGGGTCGTTATTACCTTCGCCAGCATCCGCCGCGATAATATCGAGGAAGAACTCTTCGACAAATCGACCGCCTTCACCATCTGTGACCGTAACTTGGACGCGAAAAGAACCAAGGTCCAAATCAGTAGGTGTGCCGACGATGCTCCGACTGAATGAATCATAAAATAGACTGGTAGGTAAGCCATTAACGGAGTAGTTAAGCGTGTCGCCATCCGGGTCTGAAAAATGCTCGTCCAGACTTAACGAAAAGCCTTCATCCTCAGTCGCTTTCTGGTCAAAAATTGGTGTGCTGAGGGTCGGCGGCAAATTCTCAACATCGGCTGTAGCGCTAATAATATCGATGACAAACTCGTCTTCAACCTGGCCCCCTCGTCCGTCCGCAGCAGTAATCTGGATGGTGTGGCTGCCTACTGAATCGGCGTATGGCGTTCCCGATATTTGGCGTGTTGCGCTATCGTAGACTAACCCATCAGGTAATCCTGCCACGGTAAAATCAAGAACATC
>JAQWMV010000150.1 GCA_029246605.1 Pseudomonadales bacterium
AAAGCGTCTTGATAACGCTCGGTCTTTATCAAAGATACCTCGGTATTCCTGATAGGTTGTTGATCCAATACAGCGAATTTCTCCGGAAGCTAATAATGGCTTCAATAGGTTTGACGCATCCATCACACCACCGGATGCTGCGCCAGCACCGATGATCGTGTGGATTTCATCGATAAACAGAATTTGGTTCTTTTCCTCTTTTAATTCGCCCAGCAAATTTTTAAGTCGTTTTTCAAAATCTCCACGGTATTTTGTACCCGCGAGCAATGCGCCAAGGTCCAGCGCATAGACGCGGGATTCTGATATGATTTCCGGTACTTCACCATCGACGATGAGTTTCGCAAGGCCTTCGGCTATTGCTGTTTTTCCGACCCCGGATTCCCCTACCAATAGAGGATTGTTCTTACGACGACGCGACAGGATTTGAATGACACGTTCAATTTCATCGTTACGACCTATCAACGGATCAATAAGTCCTTTTTTAGCCTGCTCGTTTAAATTTGTGGCATAAGCCTGTAACGCAGTTTGTCCTTGTTCTTCGTCGCCTCCTTCTTCGTTTTCACCCCGATGTTCATGAACAGGTTCGTCATTATTATCTTTCGTCGTGCCATGGGCGATATAGTTCACAACATCGACTCGATTGATGCCTTGTTGTTTCAAAAGATAAACAGCGTGACTTTCTTGTTCGCTAAATACCGCAACGAGAACCCCTGCCCCATCGGCTTCCTTTTTCCCCTGTGTTTGGGCATGGAAGATCGCCCGTTGAACGACTCGCTGGAAGCCTAAGGTCGGTTGTGATTCTCTATCTTTTTCGTTTTTGGGTATTAACGGCGTTGTGGTATCGAGCGTTTCCTCAAGGTCAGCTCGGAGCTTCTCTAGACCCGCATTACAGGCGCGCAGCACAGTGGCCGCTGAGCTATTATCCAGAAGCGCCAATAGCAAATGCTCCGGCGTCAAGAATTCATGGCGTTTAGCGCCAGCATCCTTAAATGCAAAGCTAAGAGATACTTCCAGTTCTTTGTCTAGAAAACTTGCCACACAAACTCCTTAATCAGTTGCCTCAATATCAGAAATCAGTGGGTGCTGATTTTCCTGAGCAAATTGGTTGACCTGCGCTGATTTTGTCTCAGCGATATCTCTGGTAAATATGCCGCAAGTTGCCTTGCCCATAGTATGCACCGCCATCATTATCTGCGTTGCTTTTTCTCTGTTCATGCCAAAGAAAATTTGTAAAACCTCGATAACAAACTCCATTGGCGTGAAATCATCGTTTAACAAAATAACCTTAAACATCGGCGGTTTTTGAAGCTTCGGTTTAGTTGGCGCCTCAATGACATCAGTACTTCTGTCCGAATCTTCTCCGCTTGCTATTACCTCAAGCCCTATTGATTTCTTTTTAACCATATTTGCTATCAATTGCCGGTGTTGTCACTGTGTTTATGCTTCGCGAGTTCAGGGTTCTATGTTCCAGTAAATGACTGGAAATGCAATTTGCGACATCGCGTTTCTATTCCCTGCGATGCACTTTAAGGGGCAGGCATAAACTTGCATTATTTTAATGAAGATGCTACATCACTTATACATACCGACGAAGTGAAAGAATTATGCCTAACGGTCGTGTCAAATGGTTTAACAATGCCAAGGGCTACGGATTCATACTACCGGATGAGGGTGGTGAAGATTATTTCGCGCACTACTCCTCGATCGAGATGGAAGGTTACAAAACCCTTAAAGTAGGACAAGCGGTGAGCTTTGAAATTCTCGAAGGTCCTAAGGGAAGTCATGCGATCAATATCCAGGCGCTTGAATCAGATTCTGATTCAGAACCAGCTTCAGATGCAGATTCTGATGCAGGTTCTGATGCCGGGTCTGATAACAGTAGCGACGAGATAGACGATTAGCTCAGATCATCTCCCTTAGATGACTGCCAACGTTCCGCGGCTTTCACGTCGGAAGGCCTGGTGGTCAGCCATCGACTACCCTCGACTGTTTGTTCTTTTTTCCAGAAAGTAGCTTTAGTTTTTAGATAATCCATAATGAATTCACAGGCGGCAAAAGCATCCCCGCGGTGCGTGCTACCTACACCCACGAATACGATTTCGTCATTTGGCAACAATTCACCGATCCGATGTATGACTGTAACGGTGATGACCTCCCACCGCTTGCCAGCCTCGTCGATTATCTT
>JAQWMV010000152.1 GCA_029246605.1 Pseudomonadales bacterium
TGCCATCAACCAGCTTCCAATGTAACTCGCTGCCACAACCCCATTATCAGGATCACCCAGATAATTGACGGTAAGCCATAGTGGAAAGGTCAGCAAGAGCGCAATACCAGTAAAAAACCACGCTGCTAAAAATTTGCCAACAACCACATCGCGCCGCGTGATAGGCAGCGTCATTAACAGCTCTATAGAACCGGATTTTCTTTCTTCCGACCATAGGCGCATAGACACTGCCGGCACCAGAAATAGATATAGCCACGGATGAAAGCTAAAAAATGGCGTCAGGTCTGCCTGGCCGCGCTCATAAAAATTGCCAATATAAAAAGTAAATACACCAGACAACATCAGAAATATCAAAATAAACACATAGGCGATCGGCGTTGCGAAATAACTACCGAATTCCCGTTTTACGATAATGCTCAACATCCCTAGATTACCCGCTGACATTATCCACCTCCTCGGTTATGTCCCGGAACACCTCATCCAGGCGGCCTTCCTGTTGAAACAGACTGGCAATCTGCCAACCCTTATCACGAACTCCCGACAGCACCAGGGGCATCAGATTAACCTCGCTTGCACTCGGTATCAGAAGTAACCCTTCGTCCTCCCTTTGAACAGCTGACACGCCATCCAGGTTTTCCATATAGCTGGCAATAGCATCATGGTAAGCCGGGTCCGACGCCTGCAGCGTAATGGCATGATGGTATTTTGATTTAGCCGCGAGCTCTTCCGGGGAGCAATCCGCGACGATTTTGCCTTTCGAAATGATCACTGCTCGATTACAAACGGCAGTGACTTCCTCAAGAATGTGGGTTGAGATAATGACGATCTTGTCTTTAGAGAGTCCGCGAATCATCTCTCGAACCTGGTGCTTCTGGTTGGGATCAAGGCCGTCTGTCGGCTCATCCAGTATCAGCACCGAAGGGTCATGAATAATCGCCTGGGCCAGCCCTACACGGCGTTTGAAACCCTTTGACAGGGTCTCGATTCGCTGGTCCAGAACAGACTGCAAGGACAGTATTTGCGCAACATCCTGCATCCGGGAGAGACGCTCATCACCGGTATACCCGCGCACCTGGGCTATAAACTGTAAAAACGAACGCGGCGTCATCTCCTCGTAGCAGGGTGCGCCCTCTGGCAAATAACCAATAGTTCGCTGAGCAGCAAGGGGATCAGTTTCAATACTACTGCCATAAATTGTCACAGAACCAGCGCTGGGGGGCAAAAAACCGGTAATGACCTTCATGGTCGTCGATTTCCCGGCACCGTTGGGGCCCAGAAAACCGAGTATTTCACCGGGTCTTACCGAAAAGGAAATATCATCTACCGCGACCAGTTCACCAAACTGTTTTTTCAGGTGCTTTATTTCAATCATCAATTCTCTCAGTCTTATTATTGAGTACTACGACCCATGTGCGCCTTGGTCAGGCGTTTCCAGAACCGCATATATTGGTGAATCTTATGAGACAACACAACGACGAATTTTCTCCATGGGAAATTACTTTTTTGAACCTTTTCCAGCACCACCAATACAAATACCATTAGAAAGCCCCATTTGGCTTTCAAGTTCCAGTGGGGGGGAACTAGTGGGGGAAAGAAGTCTGCAGCGAACGTCAACTCCACTCGGCGATAACTGTTGGGGAAGATCATTTTTGATCAGGAACAGTATCGCTGCAGACTTCACTTTCCTTGTGACCGCAAGCATTGCCAACATAGGACTCAATCCAACTTCTACGTCATCCGGCACATGGCAAAAGCAAGAATTACACCTCAGGAAGCACTATCTTTCCTTATTACCCACCTCGTCGTCGAGCAATCCCGAGAAATCGCCCTGAATAAGGTATCCCTTTTCAGGCTAACGAGACTCGCCCAGGATGCAGCCAATCAAATCAATGCAGAAGAAGGCCTGATACCGCACGAGATTATCGAGTTGGTCGCTGCAGAGTTCGAGTAGTCATCTGCTCACACCCTCGCCCTGAAGCTTCACTAATAGCGCTAATAATTAGCGCCATACTATTGACGTTTATCATGCCAATAGTATAATTCTATCGAGCACATATCATACTTTTAAATCTTTATAAAATAGGTAAATATAATATTTATTGGCGCTTAATATGCCATTAGTTTAAACCATATACGTGTTCGTCAACAGGCACTTACGTGACTTGTTGAACTCGGGATCTCTAGCCCACCCCCCTCTTCAAGGGCTAGGGATCCCATCTATTTCACTGCATTTTATTTCATTGCTATGATGGCCCATCACACAGATTTTGGGACGATACAATGCGCGGATCCGTACTCATTACAGGCGCTACTTCCGGTATCGGGGCTAGCCTGGCTAAAGAATTTTCTGATCACGACTACCGGCTGGTCATTACCTCCCGAAGTGAAGCAGAACTAATAGCGTTAAAAACATCACTGGGCGCGGAAACACAGACTGTGGTCGCTGACCTGTCGACGCCAGAAGGCGTCCAACATGTAATTGACAGCCAGCAGGACCAGGAAATCGATATTCTGGTGAATAATGCGGCACAGCTGCTCTGGGGCAACTTTCAAGCGCACGAAGCACAGGCCATCAATGATTTACTGGCAGTGAATATCCAGGCGCTGACCACCCTAAGCGAACACTTTATCAAAGGCATGCTGCGGCGCGGCACTGGAAAAATACTGAATGTTGCATCAGTCGCAGGCTTCCAGGCCGTACCGGCCATGGGCCTGTACGCTGCAAGCAAGGCCTACGTTATCTCGCTCTCTGAATCCATGTCTGAACAACTGCGCGGTTCTGGCGTATCGGTAACGGTGCTATGCCCGGGTGTTACTGAAACAGCATCAACCTCACAATTGGTCTCGGAACTACCCGACGCGCTCGTTTCCGCACCAGATGATGTCGCCCGGGAAGCCTTCGAAGCGCTCACGGCGGGAGAGCCCGTCTGCATTCCGGGGATCGCCAACAAAGCAGCGGTTACCCTGGCACAGCTGCAACCCAGGTCCGTCATGCGGCGCATCGGCGGTATGGTGGCCAGGCTACGTTTTGTGTAAAGTAAAGCGCCCGAAACAGGAGTCCCCATGTTTCGTAAACTCAGCCTACTTGTGGTTTCACTCACCTGCTTCAATGTTGTAGCGGACTGCAATGATGACGCCAATGCAGCGCGCCTGGATAACCATCTTGATGAAGCTGAGGCACTGTGCGCAGATTGCCTGGATGCAGAACTTGGGCGCCTCGCCAGAATCTACATGCTCCTGGGTCTGACCCACTACGACAACGAGGATCACAAAAAGGCCATCGCGCAGTACAACAAAGCACTTGAAACCGTACCTACCTATGTCACCGCGCTGACCAACCGCGGCCTGAGCTATGCCCTGTCTCGGAACATGGAAGCTGCCTACAAATTTCGCGGCCGCGATTGAGTCTAACCCTGAATACATGCGGGCACACTATTACCACGCCTATGCCCTGGCCAAAGATGGGCGAAAACAAGATGCCATCAAGGAATATTCGGTTGCCCTGGAGGTCGCAACTAACGACACAGACCGCAAACGGGCGCTTTACCAACGCGGCATCATATATCGCGAAATTGATCAGCACGATGGTGCCATGGAAGATTTTGGTGCTGCGATAGCGCTTGATCCAAATTATGTCGAAGCCTACCTCTCCGGGGCTCTCGCACTACAACAGGCCGATCAACAAGAAGCAGCAATGGCAGATTATTCCAAAGTCATTGAGCTTGATCCGGCGCATGCGGAGGCACACCACAACAGAGGCCTGCTGCACAAGAAAGCAGGTGCACATCACCTGGCAATCCGTGACTACAGCAAGGCGCTGGATATCAAGCCCGGCTATGGACGTGCCCAGGTGAATCGTGGATACGCCTTCATATTGCCAGTTATTCCTCTACTCATCTTATTAATCCTTGGGTAACGAACTGCGTTGAAACTCAGCATCGGCATCATCAGCTATCAAATAGATGGGGAACTGATACATACCCTGGAAAGCCTGGGCACTATTCCCGACGACTGCGAGGTCGTTCTAAAGGTGAGCACCGATACCCATATAGAGCGCCTGGAACCAATTGCCAATGTGCGCGCACTGCTTACCGGGGACAACGGTATTTATAACGCCATGAACAAAATCCGCAGCGCCGCCCGTGGGGATTTTCTGTGGTATCTCAACGCCGGTGATGCCAGGCACCCCAATCTCACTCTGACTGAAACAATGGACCTGCTCACGGAACATACCTGCTAAGGTTTCCAGTCAGAACAGATCTTTCACCAGGATGTTTACCTGCGGCCTTCGGCATCCGAAAACCAGCCACCGTTCTATCGAATTGGGCACCAGAGTTCGATCTATCATCGGGATGCGTATAAGCACATCAGCTTCGACGAGCGCATTCCAGTATCCGCAGATGTGAAGTTCAATACGGCCTGCTTCTCCAGGATTGGCATGCACTACATCCCCAAAATACTGACTCAATTTCACCTTGGGGGACTATCTAATCGCTATCGCATGAGCGACTTCAAAAACTATCGTAGTGAGAGCCTTACCCTACGGACTAAATTCCTGATCAAAGCTCGCCTTCGGCTCATAATTGGGCAACGACTACTGTATCGCGTGTTGGCTTTAGGCAAATACGATCACTATTCGCTTACCGCTCAGTAGACTTCCAGCCTCCACTCTCAACACCGCGGAGAAAGACCAAAAAGCCATGCATCAGGGCAATATTCATCGACAACCAGAAGCCAAGCAAACGCAGTACTCGCCAACGCTGTAATTGAACCGCAGCGAAGGACAGCATGCAGACTAGTACCGCGCTCGCACAGATAATTGCATACAGCTTTGAATCAAATGCCAACATCAGCAACAGGCAGCCCGCAACCAACAGTAGGTGAGGTGTAAACCAGCGCAACACTTTGTGGGAAATATAGGTAAATGCCAGGACACTTTGTCGCGGTGAAAGCGCATTAGGCAGGCGCACGAACGACTGATAGTTACCGGCACCAATTCTAACGCGTCGGTGATATTCATCGTGTACTGAAGGTGGCACGGTTTCATAGGCAATGGCTGTTTCATCGTAGACAACACGCGTCCCGCCCGGGGAAATTTGCATCACCACGGTGAAGTCATCATTGATCGTATCTTTAGGCAGCACTTCGTAGCGCACCCGTCGAATCGCATAGATCCCATCATTTGCGCCCAGCAGGGCACCGATTTTCGCTTCCTTTTTTTCAGGAACTGCTCGTAACGCCAGTACGCATCATCCTGATTGGACCCCGTACCCTCGAGTTGAAGTTCAGCGAAAACAGCGCCGATCGTGTTGTCTTCGAGGTGACGTACAAGATGCAACAAAGCGTCATCATGAAATTTCGTATTGGCGTCCGTGAACACCAACACTTCTGCATCAGAACTCGCTACAAGATCATTTAGCACTGCCGACTTACCACGATTGCCGGGGAATAACTCGCAACGAAGCTGATCGCTGCTGATAGATTTCAGAATGCTCGCCGTCTCATCGCTACTGCCATCATCACGGACCAGGATCTGCAATGCGGAGTAATTCAGGGACAACAGATTTTCAATACGCGCCCGGATGCAGTCCGCTTCGTTGTATGCCGCGATCAATACAGCAACGCGCGGTAGTACGTCGGGAGTCGGCGGCGCTTAAGGACACTTTGCTCACCCGCTGATTACCCACAGCAACAAGGGATACAGCAGGTAACTGTAGACCACTAGTAAAATGCAGAACCAGACTATCAACTCCAAGAGATGGTCTCGGGGGCTTTACGCCACACCGAGTTCATGGAGTCGC
>JAQWMV010000167.1 GCA_029246605.1 Pseudomonadales bacterium
GTTATCGGGGAAAATGGTGTTGGTAAGTCCACGTTACTGAAATGCCTCATGGATGACCTGCAGCCGGCAACCGGTCGTATTAAGTGGGCAGAAAATACGTCACTCGGTTACTGTCCACAGGATACCGGTGCCGAGTTCGATTCTGATATGAATCTATTTGACTGGATTTCTCGGTGGCGAGATGAGAGTCATGATGACCAGATTGTGCGCGCAACACTCGGTCGATTGTTGTTTTCCTCTGAGGATTTCGAGAAGTCTGTCAGGGTCTGTTCAGGCGGCGAGAAAAACCGTTTGTTATTCGGCAAGTTAATCATGTCAGCGCCTAATGTCATGCTGATGGATGAGCCAACCAATCATCTCGATATGGAGTCCATTGAGGCGCTCAATCTCGCACTTGAGCACTACGAAGGCACGTTGATCTTTGTGAGCCACGATCGGGAGTTTGTGTCCTCACTGGCGACACGAATTGTCGAGATTAAGGATCAGCAGCTCAATGACTTTCATGGTACCTATGATGAGTACCTGCAAAGGCAAACTGGTCAAAACCGCGTCGCTGGATAGACATTGAAGCAGGCATGCTAAACTCGCGCCCGCTATGCCAATCGTTACCCTAAATAATCTGTCGCTTGCCTTTGGCACGGACCAGATACTGGACCGCGCTGAACTCTCAATTGAAGCCGGTGAGCGCATTGCTGTGACGGGCAGAAACGGCGCCGGTAAATCCACACTACTTCGACTGATCTGCGGCGACATCACCGAAGATGACGGCAATATCTGGCGTGCAGACAATCAGAACTTCGTTACCCTGGCCCAGGACCTACCCGAGAGAACAAATCAATCAGTGTTTGATGCGGTAGCAAGTGTGTTCGAGGATGTCGGCGACAAGCTTGGTCAGTACCATCTATTGACTCACAGCATGACCGGTACGGATGCTGAAAACAGGCAGCTGGCAGAGTTGCAGGAAGCCCTCGAACATGCCGATGGCTGGAACCTCAATCATCGTATTGAAGTCACACTAAATCGACTGAACCTTGATGCTGATGCCCCGCTCGATACACTTTCAGGTGGCTGGCTGAAACGGGTCGCTATTGCCCAATCTTTGGTGCAGGAGCCAGAGGTGTGGATACTCGATGAGCCGACTAACCATCTGGATCTGGAAGGCATTCAGTGGCTCGAAACACTACTGCTGGAATTTCAGGGCACCATCTTATTTGTCAGTCACGACCGTCAGTTGATGCAGTCTGTGGCCACGGCTACCATCTAGAATGATCTCGGTAAGGACATCCGCTACAACTGCGACTACCAGACCTTTATCGAACGGCGTGATCAAGCCCGTGAAGTTGAGGCAGAACACAACAAGCTATTTGACGATAAGCTAAAAATTGAAGAAACCTGGATACGTCAGGGTATCAAGGCACGGCGTACCCGCAATGAGGGCCGAGTCCGGGCACTGGAATCATTGCGAGAAGAACGCAGTAAGCGAATTTCAGTCAAAGGACTCAAACTCCAGGTCGACAGCGGTACGAATTCCGGAAAATTGGTTAAGGAAGTTATTGGTCTCAACAAAACCATCGATGGCAAATCGATTGTTAAGGGTCTGGACCTAATTATCCAACGTAGTGACCGCATTGGCTTACTTGGCCCGAATGGCTGCGGAAAATCTACACTACTAAAGTTGCTGCTAGAGCAGCTTACCCCTGATTCCGGCCAGATTAAGACCGGCACAAAACTTAAGGTTTCTTACTTTGATCAGGTGCGAGATCAACTGGATCAGAACAGATCAGTAAAAGACTATATCGCAGAGGGGCGAGACTTCATCACCATCAACGGTAAGGACCTGCACGTGGTCAGTTACCTGAAAAATTTCTTGTTTGACCCCGACCAATCACGTTCAGCGATTCGAACATTATCGGGCGGAGAACAGAACAGATTACTTTTGGCGAAGCTATTTACCCTGCCGACTAATCTATTAGTGCTCGATGAGCCAACCAACGACCTTGATATTGAAACACTGGAGCTTCTTGAGGAACTGTTGATTGAATACAAAGGCACAGTGCTTCTGGTTAGTCATGATCGAACATTTATGGACAATGTTGTCTCCAGCATCCTGGTATTCGAAGGCGAGGGCCATGTGCAGGAGTATGTTGGAGGTTATGCAGATTGGGTTACCCGAAACAAGGCTGAATTAGCCAATAACACGGCGCGAACTAGCTCGAAGCCTGAAGAAAGCGAGCATGAAGCAAATAAACGCATCAAGGTAGCAGCACAAAAACGCATACGTGATCTCGATAAGGTGACTGTTCAAATTGAGAAGACTGAACAGCAACTTGAATCCCTGCATACAGAAATGGCGAAAGCCACTTTCTATGAACTCTCTAACGACAAACAGACAGTCTGTTATAGTCAAGCGGACGCACTGGAAGCCAGACTCATTGAACTTATGGATCAATGGGAGCAATTGGAAGCGTCCTAACAACGAATATTAGGAGACACCCCATGCAAGCTGTTGATATTAATCGGACCAAAGAAGCCGACGGACCTTGCCGTGTAAAGGCCGTGCCAAGTGCCGTGGGCGTGACGGTCAAGGCAATGATTGCTGTCTGTATCGTCTCGCTGGCCGCGATGGATAGTGCCTGGGCTGAGAATGATTCTGCGCGAACGGGTAAGACGTATTCTCCTTATGTCGATCACGCCTACCCGACCCGTGTCTATTGGGGCGATACCCATGTGCATACCTCCAACTCCAGTGATGCCTTCGTTTCTGGCGCACGATTGACGCCGGACGATGCCTATCGATTTGCCAGAGGGGAAATGATCTCCAGCAATAATGGCAAACCTATTAAGCTGATTCGTCCCCTGGATTTTCTGATGGTCTCTGATCATGCCGAGAACCTCGGCGTACTTTCCCGGCTTGCTGCTTACGACAGCACTGTACCCGACACAGAAGATGGCCGGCGCTGGGCAAAGGTATTGAATGAAATTCCTACGCTTGAACAGATGTATAAAGCTAAAACGCTGGACTCGTTCAATGAAATGCGATCAGGGCGCTACTCTGCCACGGGCGCGAGACACGCAGACTATGGACTGGATGAAAAATTCAAACAGCTGGTCTGGGACGAGGTAGTCGCCAGCGCCGAGCGCCACAATGAACCTGGCAGATTTACTGCGTTTATAGGTTATGAATGGAGTGCAACTTCTCGAGTTCCTGGCGGTAAGAGTAATATGGTGCACCGAAATGTCCTGTTTGAAGGAGGCGCGGACCAGGCGCAGCGAGTACTGCCCTATTCTCGATTCGACAGTAGTGACCCGGAAGATCTTTGGAGCTACCTTGAGAACTATGAAGCGAGGACCGGTGGCAGAGTGCTGGCGATCCCACACAATACCAACCTCAGCGGCGGTAAGATGTTTCGACTCAGTACCTTTACTGGCCATCCCTTTACTACGGAATACGCTCGAACAAGGAGCCGATGGGAGCCTGTCGTTGAAGTGACCCAGTACAAAGGAGATGGTGAAACGCATCCGCTGGCATCCCCACACGATGAGTTTGCCGATTTCGAACAAACCTATCCCACTAATCTGAAGTCAGCGAATTCCTATGCCCGCCCAGCACTTAAAAAAGGTCTGGCTCAGCAGGCTGAATTGGGCGTAAACCCCTTTAAATTTGGCATGATTGGTAGCACGGATACCCACAACGGGATTTCCACCGCGAGAGAAGACAATTACCTGGGTGTTGGTGGTATGGATGAGCCGGGGCCGTTCAGGGCGATTGGTGACAGAAATACCAATGCCGCAGGTTACGTGGCGGTCTGGGCGAATGGGAACACACGGACATCCCTGTTCGACGCGATGCGGCGTCGGGAAGTGTACGCATCAACCGGGCCCCGCATTACCGTGCGGTTCTTTGGTGGCTGGCACTTCACAAATGATGACCACTTTGCGCCAGATCTGGCAGCGATTGGCTATGCCGGTGGTGTGCCCATGGGGGGGGATCTCACGGTGGCGCCAAAGGGTAAGTCTCCCGCTTTTCTGATTCGAGCGATCAGGGATCCTGACGGTGCAAACCTTGATCGTGTTCAGATGGTCAAGGGGTGGCTTGATGGCAACGGAGAACTGCACGAGAAAATCTATAACGTGGCTCTGTCAGATGATCGCAAACTCAATGCAGCAGGTGACGGGCCACTAGTAGGCAGCACTGTGGATGTTGAAAATGCGACCTATACAAACAGTATTGGTGATCCCGAACTGGCCGTTGTCTGGACTGACCCGAATTTTGACAGTAACGAACTCGCTTTTTATTACCTGCGTATTCTGGAAATTCCCACGCCTCGCTGGCCGGCTTACGATGCAAAGTTCTTTGATTTGAAGGGTGTTCCTGACGAAACCTCTATGGTGACTCAAGAACGAGCCTATACCTCACCGATCTGGTATACACCGTCCTCCTAGGAGGGGCGCTCCCATAGCTGGTCGGCCCATGAGAAAATGTAGTTTATAATTTCGCTTATCCAGTAACTACAATATGGAATTGTTCTAATGCGGAAATTTTCAGGTTTCGATTTTGATTAGCTATGTCCTTCTCTTTTCTTCTCTAAGTCTGTTCTTAGCAGGTCTCCTCAGACATCTGGAATTGGTGCGAAGGTATAAGGTTGAGATTACAGTCCTAACGGGTTGTTTCGCGTTCGTTACTGGGTTTTTTCTAGTGTCGGACTACTTTACAGGGGATGGGATAAACGCATCGGTCTTTTACCATTTGCAGTCTGGAATTACAGGCACTGGGTATTCAGATTACTGGCAATTGATACT
>JAQWMV010000187.1 GCA_029246605.1 Pseudomonadales bacterium
CCCGCACCTGCCCTTAGGTATCGGGCAGCTACGCCAAGTCGCCAGTCGTCAAACAAAAGGGGGCCTATTTGGTAAAGTTTGCGCGGTAGAATTTCGCGGGCGACTCTGACTTTGTTTCACACTTACCTGGATCACCACCACAGATCTCACAGGTACCATCAACGCCCAAATTATTGAGACCGCCACAGGAGCCGGAAATGGGTGCGCGGCCGCGCATGACACCAATCGACATCGCAGCCACAATAATCAATAGAAAAACAAACGCTAAGAGGAACTCAATCATCATATTGGCCTAAGTAGGCATCAAGTGCCGGAGAACGACGTTCAACAAAGCCATCGCCGTCTTTTATTATAAACAAAACTGCCAATGACTGCTCTATAGCATACGCCATGCCCTTCTCAGGGCTCATAACGTTCAGCGCTGTCGCTAAGGCATCAGCCGTGGCTGTGGACTCATGAAGTACCGTCACGGACGCAAGGGCGTGGGAAATGGGCCGACCAAGCCGGGGGTCTATCAGGTGGGAGTATCGTTTGCCGGCAACTTCTCGATAATTTCGATAGTCACCCGATGTCGCCAACCCGAGATCTCTTACGGGAAGCGTGCGAAATATCGAGCGTTCCAGTAATTCTGGTCTTTCAATCGCAATCAACCACGGGGAGCCTCGATCATTATTACCCAATCCTTTTAACTCACCGCCAATTTCCACCATATGCCGCGGAAAGCCTTTCTTCGCCAATAACTCGCTAATCCTATCTACCGCATAGCCTTTGGCAATTGCAGAGAGGTCAACATATAGCTCAACTGAACGAGTTAGACTACGCTCGCCTATATTCAGATGCTGCATACCCACCTGTGATAGCGCGCGCTCAACCTGCTGTTCATGAGGGACCTGCAACTGACCCTCAGCTCCAAACCCCCAAAGAGAGACCAAAGGCCCAACAGTGACATCAAATGCGCCCCCTGTACTATCACTGATCTCGGCACTTCGTCCGAGTAACGAAATCAATTCCGCGGGCACAGGGTATGACTCGCCAATGGTAGATTCATTGAACAGAGATAGATCTGAATCGGCGATATAGGTCGACATCATTTGATTGATTCGCGCCAATTCTGTGTCGACCTCGCGTTGCAATGCTTCAACCTGATCACTTGTAATCACCTTGATGTGATATGTCGTACCCATGGTTACGCCGGTCATTAACCGGGTCTGATCACAACCTGGCGTCAGCAAGCACACGGCGAGGCAACCTATAAAACGCATCAAATATGTATTCATCTATAAATAATACCACTGGATTACCGGTGTGCATTTGAAAAGTTGACTGGTTGTTGTTTAATGCGCACTTCCTGCACACGTTGAGCCGGACATCCTTTGGACATTCCACGAATTGAACTAGCACGTTTACCCACGCCCCTTGAACCTCTAGACAGCTTGTCAGCGCACATCGGTGGCCCACGAATCTGGATCAAGCGAGATGACCTCACTGACACGACCGCGTCCGGTAACAAGCTGCGTAAGCTTGAATTTACTGTAGCAAGAGCACTTGCGGAACAGGCAGACCTGTTGATCACCGTTGGTGGCGTTCAGTCAAATCATTGTCGATCTACAGCGATAGTCGCCAGTAAGCTAGGCTTGAAATGTCACCTGATACTTCGTGGCAGCGCTCCAGAAGAAGTTGATGGCAACCTGCTGTTGGACCATCTGGTGGGCGCTGGCGTCAGCTTTGTTTCAAACGAGAAATACCAGGATATGGACGCCTGTGTGGCAGAAGTGAAGCAGCAATACCCAGAACTTTCTGCTTATTTCATTCCCGTTGGGGCGAGCGATGAAACAGGTCTCTGGGGTTATATTGAATGTTGCGCTGAACTGAGGAATGACTTTCTTGAACACAACATTTCCCCTGGCTATATTGTTTCTGCAACAGGATCTGGCGGCACCCAGGGCGGCCTGATCATTGGAGCCGAACACTATTATCTAGGCGCTAATATCGTTGCCTTTAATGTTTGTGATGATGAGAACTATTTCCTTAATAAAATACGGGAAGATTTCGACCTATGGGAGAAGCGCTACAAAACCGGATTAGATACCACGAAACTACCCATCAATGTTATTGATGGTTATGTAGGACCGGGATACGCCAAAGCGACTGCAGAAATTTTCGACACCATTAAACAGGTGGCTACAATGGAAGGGATCATCCTCGACCCCGTTTATACCGGCAAAGCCTTCCATGCCATGCTGCAAGAAATTAATAAAGGTCGATTTGCAGACACGGATGACATCGTTTTCCTCCATACAGGTGGAATATTCGGCAATTTCCCCCAGAGGAACGAGTTTGGCTTTCCATGAGAAGGCAATCTATGATTGAATCTTCCGCTTTGATTGGATTATCGCAGTGAAATCAGGCCTCATCGAAAAACCCCTACTAGTTACCCTAACTCTGGCCTACATAAGCGGCTGCTCCTGGTTCGGAAGCAATGACCAAAGTAATGCTGACATCAGTATCAACCCAGCTGACCAGGTCAAACGCTTCTGCTACGGCACTAAAGACAAACGCTGGGAATGCTCAGAACAACCCGCGCCCACCAAAATCAACACAACATTCAACGAACCGACGACACTGGCTGCATCCACACCCGTCGAAACCAAAGAGCCTTCAGCGGTTGCAACCCCACCCGTCAGCAATAAACAGCAAGAGCCCTCAGCGGTTGCCACCGAACTTGCCAGCAATAAAGAATCCAGCCAAACGATCTTATCCGCACCAAATTCAGCATACACCGTCCAACTGATCGCGATGAAAAACCTAAATCCAGTACTCGCCTACGCCAAACAAGTCGAGATTGATGAACCATTAATCACAACCGTTCTTGACGAGGGCCACGTCTGGCACCTGCTTCTACTGGGCATTTATGAGGATTCACGATCAGCGAGTACTGCTAAAGACAGCTGGATTGGCACACGGATTCTAAAAGTAGAGCCCTGGATAAGAAAACTGGCCCCGCTACAGGAAGCTGTTGAGCGGTACCTAAGCGAACACTGAGATGGCTGACCCGTTAACCCATCCTCCGTCTGTCGACCGGGTCTTAACAAGCGAGGCCGGCCGTGAACTCGTCGCCCAGTTTGGCCGACACAACGTCACACAGGCCCTGCGAGAACGACTAGACACGTTAAGAAAAAACCTCAACAACTTGCCCACCATGGAGAGTCTGCTTACAGACCTCAACGCGACACTTGAGCAACAAGCCAGCTTTTCCCTGAAACGCGTATTTAATTTATCCGGCACGATCCTTCACACCAATTTGGGTCGCGCAATACTGCCCGAATCTGCATTAGCACGGATTGCTGATATTAGCGGTAACGCCAGCAACCTTGAATACGATTTAGACCATGGTAGGCGCGGTGATCGTGACATTCATATCGAGTCGTTAATCTGCCAACTCACAGGAGCAGAAGCTGCTACCGTTGTAAATAACAATGCGGCCGCAGTACTACTCACGCTAAATACGTTGGCTATCGGCAAAGAGGTTCCCGTTTCACGGGGTGAACTTGTAGAAATAGGCGGCTCATTTCGAATTCCCGAAATCATGGAGAGGTCTGACTGCTCCTTGGTTGAAATAGGCGCCACCAACAGAACTCATCTCAAGGATTACCGACGCGCCATAGGACCGAACACCGCACTGCTGTTGAAAGTGCATACCAGTAACTATGAAATCCGTGGTTTTACCAACGAAGTATCAGAAACCGAGATCGCTAATCTAGCCCATGATCACGGCCTACCCTTCGTCACCGATCTTGGCAGCGGTAGTCTAGTAGATCTCTCAAAATATGGACTACCAAAGGAACCGACTGTTAGTAACGCGATCGAAAACGGGGCGGACGTAGTGACATTTAGCGGTGACAAACTCCTCGGTGGACCACAGTCAGGCCTCATTGTTGGCAAGAAATCATTTATCGATCTCATCAAAGACAACCCGATGAAGCGCGCCCTTCGGGTAGACAAGATGACCATTGCAGCGCTGTTCGAGGTGCTCCGCCTGTATCAGGACCCGGACAAGATACATGAGACTTTGCCGACCCTGCGCCATCTGACGCGCCCGGTCGAAGATATCAGGATGCAGGCAGAAGCACTCTTGCAACCGACCGCCTTTATATTTGATTCAATTGCGGATATTCGTATCGAGGACACCGAAAGTCAGATAGGTAGCGGCTCTCTGCCCCTCGAACGGCTGCCATCGAAGTCACTTAGTATAAGACCACGGTCGAACAGCGATTCATTATTGCGCGAGCTCAGCGATGCTTTCCGCCAATTGCCCATGCCCGTTGTGGGTCGCATTCATGACGGTGCGCTGCTTTTTGATCTACGAACGCTGGACGATACGCCAGCTTTCCTCGCTCAACTCGAGCAGCTGACTTTACCCGGATCAACATCTTGATTATCGCCACTGCGGGCCACGTCGATCACGGGAAAACATTATTAGTCGAGGCACTTACCGGCATAGATACTGATCGACTACAGGAAGAAAAGTCACGGGGTTTAACCATAGACCTGGGTTTCGCCTACGTAGACACTACCTCTGGGCAACGACTGGGCTTTGTCGATGTCCCTGGACATATAAAATTCATTAACAACATGCTCGCCGGCGTCGGCGCTGTGGACTATGCGCTGCTCGTCATCGCTGCCGATGACGGCCCCATGCCGCAAACCCTGGAACATGTTGCGATTCTGAATCTCCTTGGCATTACCAAAGGTGCCGTAGCGTTAACGAAAACAGATCGAGTCAGCAATGAGCGAGTAGAGGAAGTCAAAACACAAATTCATGATTTGCTGGCACCAACAACTCTGAACACCGCGGTTATCTACCCCGTATCTTCAACAACAGGGGTCGGCATCGACAGCTTGCTTTCCGCTCTCGATCAGGAAGCAGCCACGATTGTTAGTCAAGATATCAACGGCTACTTTCGTCTCGCCATTGATCGTAGCTTTTCGATCAAGGGTTCTGGCATCGTTGTCACAGGATCTGTTTTTTCAGGCAGCATCAACGTTGGTGATGCTCTATCTCTTGTTCCCGCAAATGCCCCGGTGCGGGTTCGCAGTTTGCACACGCAAAACAAACCCGCACAGACTGCGAGAGTTGGAGATCGATGCGCGATCAATATTGCGGGGGCAAACATTTCCAAAGAACACATCCATCGCGGGAACTGGTTAACCAGCGATCCTAACCAACAAGCCAGCGACAGGTTCGACGTAATGCTAAACGTACTACCAACAGAAGCCCGCCCTCTTCGGCACTGGTCTCCAGTCCACATTCATAGTGCAGCAAATCATGTTACGGGACGTGTCGCTTTGTTGGTAAGCCGTCTGATCGAACCCGGCAAGAAAGGACTCGTGCAGATTGTGACTAATGAACCCATCAACATTTGTATTGGTGATCAGGTAATCATACGAGACCAAGGTGCCATTAGGACAATCGGCGGCGGACCGGTCATACACTCGGAGTCTCCACGCCGAGGGCGAGCGACGCCTGAGCGAATCTCTATGCTGCAATATATTGCAGAGCAAACACCTGCACAAATTATGAGTTATTTATTGGACACAGAAAAAGAATGTCTATCCGTGTCCAACTGGCGTAGCGCACTAAATGT
>JAQWMV010000202.1 GCA_029246605.1 Pseudomonadales bacterium
AACAAACCGCTACTCGAGTTTCCTTTCGCTAATAATATTTCAGTTGCCGACATCAGTGAACAGGTTCGACCGTTGATTTCATCTTCACCTATTGCACGAAACTGTTCAAAGTGTGGTAAGGAAATGGTGATGCGTAAAGCGATCAAGGGGGGGGATTCCGGGAAGACGTTCTGGGTGTGTAACGAGTTTCCAACCTGCAATGGAATTTCCCGGATAGGAAAATTCTAAGCAGGTTGTGCGCTATCCAGCTTGTTCTCGATGATCGATCGTACCTGTTTTGCTAACTCGTTGGCAGGTGTGTCTACAAAATTTTTGGGGTCGATGGGTGGGAGTATGGTGACCTGGATGTTTGTCTCACCATGAAAGTTTAGGCTGTTCTTTGGCAGGGCTGTTCTAGACCCATTGATGACGATAGGCAGTATAGGCGTTTGTTGCCTTTTGGCTAAGGCAAAGGCACCTTCTTTGAATTCCCGTAACCGACCAGATTCTGATCGAGTGCCTTCCGGGAATAGATAAATGGAACTACCTTGTTGCAGATGCTGCTCACAGGCCTGGTACATTTTTTTGACACTATGGTTCCTCCCCCGTTCCAAGCGGACATAGTCATTGAGATACATATTCCAGCCGATCAGGGGGATATTAAATAATTCCGCTTTGGATACCCATTTGAAATGGCGGAATAAGGTAAACACAACCAAAATGTCGACCAGTGACTGGTGATTGGAAACGATGACATAGTTCTCATCGGTCCTGAAGTTTTCTTTGCCGCTCACGGTCACTGACCACGGCGGGAATATCCATACATAAAGACTAGCCCAAAGACAAGTGAATCTATGGAGGAATCTAAGACGCTGATCAAAAAGACGGGTGCCAAGCCAGATTACAAGAGCAGTAAGAAAAAATAACGCTGAGGAGAGAAATACAAAAGCGATATAACCAATAGCTACCAGTCTGTTGAAGATACTTCGTACTGTCACGTTCGCTTATCAATGAGGACTGAGCATCAATCAGTGTAACATGTCGTGAACAAAGTAACGCCTATCCGGTCTACAGTATTGTACTGCGGCATTTTAATATTGTGGTGTTTAAACATTGGATAAATTCGCTACAATTACCTGTTCCATTTTGGATCACTACATTTGAAAAAAATATTTGTTGTTTTCATCTTGCTGGGCTCGTTGTCCGGTTGTGCGAGCCTGGTGTCTGGGATTACATCGCGGATGGCAGATAATCTTGCCACGACAATCTTAAATAGCAGTGACATCGATACCGTTAGGGAAGGTGTACCGGCTTACCTCTTGTTAGTCGATAGTTTTCTTCGCGGTAGTCCGGATGAGATAAACTTGCTGCTGGCAGCTTCCAGTCTGAATGGTTCGTATAGTATCTTTACAGAGCCCGATCGCAGCAAGATGTTAAACCAAAAGGCGCTCGATTATGCGATGCGTGCGGTGTGTCTTAGTAAAGCGCAACTCTGCGATTTACAGAGTATTTCTTTTGCCGAGTTCGAGAATAGGATTGCTGGTCTGGCTGTCCAAGACGTTCGCGTGGCCTATGCGATGGGTGTCGCCTGGGCCGGTTGGATACAAGCGTTCAGTGATGACTGGAATGCTATTGGCCAATTGGGTCGAGTGAAGGCATTGATGGAAAAAATTGTAGAGCTTGATGAAACCTGGGAAGGCGGTGGGCCGCATTTTTATATGGGAGGACTCGAGACGTTGCTTCCAGCTTCGATGGGCGGACGGCCTGAAAAAGGTAAAATTCATTTTGAACGGTCATTGAAAATTTCCGATGACAAATACCTGATGACGCGAGTGATATATGCCGAACAGTATGCAAGACTGGCATTTAATAAGGAATTGCATGATCGTTTGCTACAGGAAGTTATTGCAGCAGATCCTGTTTTTGATGATATGACACTCATAAACAAGATGGCACAGGCGCGAGCTGCCGAGTTGTTAGCTGAATCTGACGAGTACTTTTAGATGCAAAAAATAATTATTTTGTTGTGTTCTTGCTTGCTTTTCGCCTCCTGCGCTAATGCGAAAACCTATAAAGTTGCAACTATCTCACCGGATGGTTTGGGCTGGATGAAGCAGTTTCGCGAAGGCGTCAAGCAAGTCCAGGAACTTACTGATGGCCGGGTGAAGTTTAGGGTATATGCTGCAGGCACCATGGGAGATGACGCGACAGTCCTGAGAAAAATGCGCATTGGTCAGTTGCACGGAGGTGTGGTGGCCGCAGGCTCCTTAACCCGGTTTTATAAAGATCTGCAAGTCTATAACTTACCGCTTACCTTCAAATCACTTGAAGAAGTCGACTACGTACGAGAGCGTATGGACGACAGAATTGTTGACGGACTGAGAGCTGGTGGGATGGACAGTTTTCATTTGACCGAAACTGGATTCGCATATCTGCTGTCAACCAAGCCAGTCAGAACCGTAGAAGACATTAAAAAATTAAAGGCATGGGTGCCGGACGGGGATCCAATTGCCGCAGAACTTCTAAAATCCTTTGGAGTCAGTCCCATACCCTTAAGCATTACAGATGTTCTTCCAAGTCTGCAAACAGGAATGATCAACGCGGTTGCGGTACCCCCAATGGTTGCCCTGGCATTACAGTGGCACAACCATGTGGAGTATATGTTGGATCTGCCGTTGATTTACGTGTACTCAATGTTGGCCATGGACAGTAACTCGATGTCATCTATGGATAGTGATGACCAAGCATTGACGAAAGGTCTTTTGAACGGTGTTTTTCGTAAAGTTGATTCGGAAACTCGTATCGATAATGAAAAAGCGCTTTCTGCACTCAAGTCGCAGGGAATCAAAATCATACAACCCGAGCAGATGGACGCGTGGGAAGCTATCGCCAGGAAGTCCATCGAGGATCTCGTGAAGTCTGGTGGTATATCTGCTGATATCGTCGATACTTTTCAGCAACACTTGATCGATTTTCGTTCATCCAGTGCCGAGTAAAGGCGTTATTTTCGGATGATTGGCAAAGTACGTCGAGTCTTACACCTGCTTGAGAACTCGCTGCTAGTGACCGCGCTGATTGCCATGTTGTTGATCGCAATTATGCAAATACTAATGCGTAACTTCTTTGATAGTGGTTTCCTTTGGGCTGAATCAGTCCTTCGAATCCTGGTGCTTTGGGTCGCTATGCTGGGAGCTTTAGTAGCAACGCGGGAAAAGAACCATATCACCATTGACGCATTGACGCGGTTTCTACCCGGACGAAAAATAATTCTCTTGGTAAGCAATCTGGCGGCTGGTGTTATCTGCGGCGTTGTTGCCTGGTATGCATTTGAGTTTGTGGGTTACGAGTATCAGGACCAGACCGTGGCATTTGGGAATGTTCCTACCTGGCTATGCCAATCAATCCTGCCAGTTGGCTTTACAGGCATGAGCCTACGTTTTTTGATCACTAGTATCACCGGGCTGTTTGACTGATGTGGGTGATCGCCGTTATCGGCATCTTTCTGTTAGCAGCGATAGGTGCGCCGTTGTTTGTGGTCAT
>JAQWMV010000210.1 GCA_029246605.1 Pseudomonadales bacterium
CGAAACTGTCGGTGTCCGCGCCCTGCATGACCTGCATTGAGATCCCGTCTCCGACGTCTTTAGCAAACCGAACGGCATTCATGAGCAAACCGATTTCCTGCACGATCATGCAGTGACCGTAACGCATGTATTTCACATGGATCCGATCATAGCCGTCTAACCAGTCACTGGCCTGCCACACCTGTTCCAACGAATATCGAATCACTTCGGCAAAACGGCTTTGTTGGGGAACGTACTGAAGGGCTATTTCAAAAATTCTACGGCGATCGGATTCCACAAAAGCACAGGCAATTGCCGCCGCCACGAACATAGTGCCGTAAATCCCGGTACGTTGGTGGGTGAAGGACGCATCGCGGTAGGCTAATTGCGCTGCTAGAGCCGGATGACCGGGACAGGCATATCCATAAGCATCCGCACGAATCAGGGCTCCGCATTTTTCCTCCCCGGCATTCCATTGCCTCACCCAGTCCTCGGTTTCCTCGACAGGCCTCATACCTTTTCCCAGGGTGGAAAGGGCTGCCTTTACCAACACCCTGCGTTCTGGTCCGAAACAGAAACCGGGCGGAAGGTTTTCCATCCAGGTTTTGGCGATGTCATTGTGGGTGAGTTCCGTGCCGAACTCCTCTATGAGAAGCATGCCCATGAGGGTGTAATTGATATCATCGTCTGGCACCACGTGCGTAATATTGTCCAACGTGGTTTCCGGCCAGGAGACGTGGCGACGGGGTGTACCATCCAATAACGAAACTGGCACGTAGCTGTCCAGTGGCCAAACTCCGGCGGCTGTTGCCCCCTTCCGGATTTCATCTAGGGTTAAACGTACCTCCAGGGGCTTGCCCAGAATGCAGCCGCAAACCGAGGAGAGGAATGCTGTCTTGGCCTTATCTGAAGCTATCATCGGGTCCACCACGCACAACCGATCCTTCGCGCGGGCCGGATCACAGGCTGCATCGATGGAAGCCCAATCGTTGGGCTCTTGATAGGCCCAATCAGCCTTTAACGGTAGCTCTGATAGCTTTCGAGCCATCGTCTGAAGTGCATCATAACTGTCCGGCAACGCTTCGATGTCCTGGTCCAGTCCCTTGACATTGTGACCCTGTCTCGCTTTGTCCTCCAGGGTCGCCAGCAGTATTTCACGGCATTTGGAATAGGTCGGTAGCATGTAGTCTCTCCTTGCTTTTAAGAATGATTCATTGTGACCTGACCCTGACATCATCGAACCACCAGGTATCGATGACCCGGGCCAGGCCATCAGTCAGGTATTCGTAGATGGCGTCAGCGTCATCGGGGCGGCCGAACTTGTCCCAATAAAGAAACCGTTCCTCTTCCGGCATGTTGAGGGGAATATGATAGAACCCCCATAACAGGATACGGTCCAGGGCCCGGCAGGCAATTGATGCGGTGTCGATATCCGGAGTACGCTGGGCACGTTCGATCAGGAAATCGACCACCGGATCACGAATACCCCCAAGATTGGCAGCTGTTCCCGGCTCGGCATATTCGGAACTGAAATAGTACTGCAATGACGCCATCGGTGGATTGGCGAAGGAGATGTCATTGAAGAACAGGTCGAATTGACGTTGTTGCTTCACCCTGACCGCCTGGACCATTTCGAGCAGCCGCAAACGCGCGTCAATGCCCAGAACACGGAGCGATTGTATGTAGGGAAGCAGCAGCCGTCTCGCCCAGAGATGCTGCGTTACGATCTCCAGCGTGAAAGGCTGACCCTGCTTATTCTGCAGGCGACCATCATTGATCACCCAGCCCGCGTCTGCCAGCAGCTGACGTGACCGATCCAGCACAGCGCGGTTCATACCGTGCCCGGTCGACACGGGAAGTGCATAGGGTTCCGTGAAAACGCGTTCAGGGATCTGGTCACGAAACGGTGCCAGTAGTGACAACTCCTCCTCGCTCGGTAGTCCCGTCGCTGCAAGTGTCGAGCCTGCAAAGTAGCTGAAAGCCCTTCGCTGCGAACCATGCTGAAGCGCACGATTCTGCCACTCGAAGTCGTAGGCCAAGGTCAAAGCTTCCCTCACTCTGCGGTCACGAAATTTCTCACGTCCGGTATTAAATACAAGCGACCACTGTTGTCCAATGAGTCTGGCAACCTGACGCGTATCCTTCAGGAGATGAGCTGACTGCAGCACGGAAGCGTCATTTGCCGCATACCAGTAGCGAGCATCTCTTTCCACGTAAAGGTCGAATAAGCCCTTGCGGAACGCTTCCCGAGCCACCGTGGCGTCCATGTATACGTCGTAACGGATCCTGTCGAAGTTGTAACGACCAAGGTTTACCGGCAGATCATGGGCCCAGTAGTCTTCAACGCGCTCGTACTGGACATAGTCTCGATCGTAACCGGTAATCCGATAAGGCCCGTTACCAAGGGGCATCTCGAGCGAGATTTCAAAGGGATCATCACCATCCGCATAAAAATGCGCCGGTTTAACCGGAAACGTGGTCATTGCTAACAGGTTGGATTGGGTGAACACCTCACGATGGTGAATCACCAGTTCCCTGTCGTTGATCACCTCGAGCGACTCGATCCAGGAATCCAGGTACAGACTGCTAGTCGGCGAAAACGACGCCAGCGCATCGTAGGAAAAAAGCACGTCACGGGTGGTAACCGGAACGCCGTCGTGCCAGCGAGCCAATCGGTTCAATCTGATGAACAGCGACTTTTGATCCGCAGAGAGTGCGATTCCGTCCGCAAGCAGACCGTACACCCCTGACAATTC
Organism: Pseudomonadales bacterium; assembly: GCA_029246605.1. Lineage (GTDB taxonomy): Bacteria > Pseudomonadota > Gammaproteobacteria > Pseudomonadales > Azotimanducaceae > UBA7455. The sequence goes on from JAQWMV010000210.1 coordinate 2,736, forward strand.
ATCCGCCGATCTCACGAACAACCTATCGCTGGTTCTATCAAGACCCGGCGCGGACCCCCAGCTACCAGAGATGTTTTGAATCGGGAAGGTCGTCGACAGCGTCAGGCTCCCACTCTTGGGTGCAGACGGATTGACGTAGGCGAAATGCGTGAAATCCGCGGGATACTTCAGGTCGTGCAGGAGTGAAATCCCATGCTGGTACTGCGGTTTATCGGCAAAACAAACGGATGACAGTAACAACAGGGTGGAAAGTAGCCTTATATACAGCATTGCACCTGAAATTTAGGAGAGCCGGTGATCATTATCAAAGGCTATCAGTACCCGAGAAATTCAGAACCGTAGGAAGTTTAAAGTATAAAGACGAAGCCCTTGGTGATATCACGGTGGGGAGAGAGACGCGAATCACCAAGAGCTCTGTCGTGGGTCTGACCGGCGTTACAGCCGCCAGCTCACACCTGCTTGGAATCGACGGCCGGCATGGGATGCCTGCGCGAAGTGCTCCATCGTGCTTTTCCCGAGCCGGTCGTAGTAGTACACGATCTCGTCCGTCAGGTTGATA
>JAQWMV010000278.1 GCA_029246605.1 Pseudomonadales bacterium
CTCGAATTCCATAAGAAACTCTATCCCCAATGGGTGATTATAGAGTGATAGCCAATGACAACGTTCACAACTTTTAAAAAGGACGCGTTAGCGCGTTACCTCATCATGTTTGGCCTGGGAGATCTACACGCCTTCACAGCAATTGCTAAAGGCATAGAAAACTCCAACTATTTCGTCACTCTGGATCAGCATGATGAAAAGTCAGAGTACGTTCTATCGATCATTGAAGGGCTGACTTTTGACGAAATGCCATTTTTTAATCGCATTCTGCAGCATCTATTTTATTATGGACTTCCCGTACCAGCACCGAGGCACACTCTGGATGGCATGAGTTCCACCATTTTCTGTGGTAAGCCAACGTTTTTGTTCCCAAAACTTCCTGGCTCACATCTAACAGAGGTCGGTATTGAGCAGTGCACCGCAATCGGTAAAGTACTCGCTGACATCCACACCACGCTCGCAACTGAGGCACTTCATCGTGACAATCCTTTTTCACCGGACTGGATGGAAGACACCCTACAGACAGTGGCGAAACGGGTAACAACAGACGAACTCACTTTACTCACTCGAATCGCGGGCGAGTACGAAGCAGCGCAAGACCTAGATTTACCCAAAGGTGTCATTCACGGTGACCTATTTCGTGACAACGTGCTCTTTGAAGGCGGTGAGGTAACTGGAATACTCGATTTTTTTCACGCCTGTGATGATTTTTTGGTTCAGGACATTGCCATTACAATCAATGACTGGTGCCGAGATGAAGATGGTGACAGATGCACCGATCGACGCCTCGCATTGATCGATGGATACTGCAGCAAGCGTGAGCTGACCCCCACAGAATTTGAATACCTAATGATGTTTGAAAAGTTTTCAGCCGCAAGGTTTGCGTTAACCCGTTTCATTTCTGGTGAGCCTGGAGAATACCTGAAAGATCCCAAGGAATTTTTAAGCCTCACTCGCCAACTTGACGAACAAACCCAATCTGTCGTCAGCTAGACCTCCAGCGATCAGGTCAGGTAAAAGATACCAAACCTATTGTTGTTATCGGTCCAGAAATGATACTGAGTGAATCCGGCATCCAATGCCATATAGAGAAACTCTTCTTTCGTGTATTTATGTGAATTCTCAGTATGAATCTTCTCGCCTGCCTTAAAGGAAATTGACGTGTCAGCAATTTGGACTTTCTGCTCTTGTAGGCTAGTGAGATACATCGCGACACAGCCTTTTTCTGGTTCATAGACCGCTGAGTGAACAAAATTCTTGAGGTCGAAGTCGGCATCAAATTTTTCATTCAGGTGAGTTAAAACATGAAGGTTGAACTTCTCAGTGATGCCATTGCTATCATTGTATGCTGCGTTTAACACAGCAATGTCTTTTTTTAGATCAACACCTACTAACATACCACCTTCGTCACCGACCAAACGCCGCGCCCGACCCAGAAAAGCCCTGGCCTCAATCCGTCCAAAATTACCAATACTGGAGCCTGGGAAAAAAGCGACTCGTCTTGCGTCCATCGTAAAAGGCAGCTCAAAGTCTTCGGTAAAATCCAGGCAGGTAGCATGTACTTCAAGCCAGGGGAACTCCGAGGCCAATGCACCAGCTGCCGCACCCAGGTACTCTTTAGAAATATCCAGCGGTGCATATGCCCTTGGCCGTAAACTCTCCAGAAGAATACGAATTTTTTCACTGCTGCCACTGCCATATTCAATCAGTAGACAATTTTCGCCCATCAAATCAGCCATCTCATCAGCATATTCCCGCAACAGCGAGATCTCTGTCCTGGTCAGGTAGTACTCCGGCTGGCGAGTAATTTCCATAAATAATTCAGAGCCCATTTCGTCGTAGAAAAACTTTGGCGAAATCATTTTTTGTGGGCGTTGCAATCCCAAGGTTACCTCATTTCGGGTATCTTCCAATACGGTGTTGATATCATAAAAGAAAAGTGAAGATTGACTGGGCACTGGCATTGCTTACACGTCATTGGCAAGACGAATGCCAGTAAACTGCCACCGATCTGCCGGATAGAAGAAATTTCGGTAACTGGGTCGAATATGCGACCGCGGCGTCACGCAGGAGCCTCCGCGCAGTACCAACTGATTGGCCATAAACTTCCCATTGTATTCACCGAGTTGTCCTTGGAAAGATTTGAATCCAGGATAAGGCGAGTAGCTGCTTTGAGTCCACTCCCACAGGTTGCCAAACATACCACTCAGTTCGCCAGTGTCAGCGGCCAGAGGATGAAAAAAACCGTCCTCCACAAAAACACCCGTTTGCTCCTGGCTGTTCGCAGCCACCTCCCATTCCATTTCTGTAGGCAATCTTGCGCCCTTCCACCTGGCAAAGGCATCGGCCTCATATCCACTCACGTGGCAAACAGGTTCCAGAGGATTTACGGGAGCAAGCCCAGCCAGGGTATACACGAAGTATTCGCTCTGTCGCTGTTGCCAATAAAGTGGCGCATAGTGTTTTTCTTCACTACGTTGCAAAGCCCATGCATCAGCCAACCACAACTCCGGCCTTTGATATCCACCATCTTCCATGAACTCGATAAATTCGGCATTCGTAACCAGCCGATTAGACAGACAAAAGTCCCTGATGAGGACATCGTGGCATGGTGACTCGTTGTCAAAAGCAAACCCATCGCCCGCATTCACTCCGATTTGATAAATGCCTCCAGAAAACTCCTGAAAATTAAGCGTCTGGGGTTGTACATCCGGGACCGGCTTTCCTTGTTGATACATCGGCGATAGTGGATTGTGGCCAAGGTTGTACTTGAGATCAGTAAACAATAGTTCCTGATGCTGTTGCTCGTGGTGCAAGCCAAGAGTAGTTCGAAAACTGACTTCGGGGGATATTTTGCCAACCAGGAGCGATTCCATATGTCGATCAACATACGCACGATAATCAAAGATGTCGGCTACGGTAGGTCGAGAAAGCAAGCCACGTTTTGCTCTCGGATGCTGTTCGCCAACGCCATTGTAGTAAGAATTAAATATCACTTCGTACGCAATGGAAAAAGGCTGATATCCAGGCAAAAATGGTTTCAAGACAAACGTTTCAAAAAACCAGGTGACATGGGCCAGATGCCATTTTGGTGGACTGGCATCCGGCATGGGTTGAACCAAGTAGTCTTCGACTTCAAGCGGTTGACAGATACGAACAGATTGTTTCCGCACTGACTCGTACTGGTTACAAATGCCAACTTGCATCTGGTTCACTTATTTAGCCCTGAATTTTAATAGCATTCTAGGTGAACAGTAGAGCGATAACCAGCCTCGAATACTAACAATAATACTATGGCGCTAATCAAATGTGCTGACGATGGCGCGGATATTCTGGGGTTGGTGTGGCGACCGGATAAATCCCGCATATTTTCCCTCAGGATTAATGACGATAATATTTGCACTATGGTCTACTGAATACGTACTAGGTTCCCGTCCAGGTACTTTGCCAAAGGCCACATTTACCTGCGTAGCTAAACCAATAAGATTATCGAACGTTCCTGTGTATCCTCTAAATTCTGGATCGAAACTCTTAATGTACCTTGCAAGTACTTGTGGTGAATCTCGTTCAGGGTCTACGCTCACTAATATTACCTGCGGCCTAATGTCAGTGTCTGCCAACGCGTTGCTAAGAACCGCCAGTGTCGTTGGGCAGACATCGGGGCAATAAGTAAAGCCAAAGAAAAGTAGCGACCAGCGATTTTTCAGCGAAGAATGGCCAACCGGATTTTCCTCGTGGTCTATAAGCTCAAAATCACTTAGCGGTCGTGGTGACTCGAACCGATAATATCCAAGGGACTGCAATTGTTCCTGGGATGGTTCACGAGTAACGATATTGGCAAACAGCGCACCCAACACCAGACAGATGAACGCTACTATCCACAACAAGGTGCGGCGAATACTGTTATCCATCAATTTCAATCATGAGACAAGATACGTCACAGGCATCAGGTAATGATCAAGCAATAACGCGATAAAAAGGGCCATTAGATAGACTATCGAATAGCGAAACGTTTCCATTGGGGCTTTTCTATTGTGACCAACCAGTAAGACCACACTCCAATAAAGAAACCCTGCGCCTAGTGCTATCGCACAAATGAAATACAATAGATTGCTCATACCAATGAGGTAGGGCAGGAAGGTCGTTAGAATAAGGATGATGGTATACAACAAGATATGCATCTTGGTGTATTGCTCACCGTGAGTGACCGGTAGCATGGGAATGTCGACTTCCCGGTACTCATCTATACGATCAATCGCCAAAGCCCAAAAATGTGGTGGTGTCCAGGCAAATATAATCAGGACCAGAATCAACCCTCCACCATCAATACTGCCAGTGACCGCTGTCCAGCCAAACAATGGCGGTGCCGCCCCAAACAGCCCACCGATCACTATGTTTTGTGGGGTCGCTCGTTTAAGAAACATGGTGTAAATCACCCCGTATCCAATCCAGGAGGCCAGATTCAACCAGGCTGTTACAGGATTAATAAGCCCATATAAGATCACGAACCCGGAAATGCCCGTCACAGCAACAAAAACACCACCCTGAAGATTGCTGATCCGGTCCTGTGCAATAGGTCGATTGCAAGTTCTGGCCATTCTTGCGTCGATGGATGAATCGAGCAGATGGTTAAGTGCTGCAGCAGAGCCTGCTACAAGCGCAACACCGAGATTTCCAAACACCAGTATCTGCCATGCAACCATGCCGGTGGTTGCCAGAAACATCCCCACAAGCGTACAGAGCAACATGAGCAGCACAACTCTCGGCTTACAGATTTCCAGATAGTCACGCCACGGGGTGGGGATTGTTAAACTTATATCAGACACAATCGCTTCAACGGATTTGAGGGCAGGAGAGTTTACCGGATTCAACCAATTCTTGAAATCCGTAAAAGGTGGCGCAAATCCTCCATTAACGGTTTGCCTACCTTGTCCGGTGGAAAATACATCATGATATTGCCCAGTGGATCGATCAAAAACACCATATTATCGACTTCCGCTGTGATCTTGAGGAGCCGTTCAACAGATTCCGCGTCAACGAGTACGAGCAGAGACCTGTGTTCATTTTGAATCAAATCCATAAACGTCGTCGATAACTCACGACGGGAAAGTGTCGCGCGGTGCACCCGTGCCGCATCCTTACCCAGCGCTATTCGCGCCTGTCTCGTCAAATATAATGTTTGTTCACAAACCTCAGCACAATCTTCTTTAACAACCTGTATCAATGACCATTGCTTCGCCGCTGAGCGTAAAAATTCTATCTGAACCGGGGGATAAACCAACGTCCCCTGGTTCTTAGTACTATCCGGGGTCTGATCCATCTGGAAACCTAGAAACGTAATGCCAGCAATAACAAATGGCAGTATCGCTATGCCAAGAATCGCCAGCAGTTCGCATCGTCCTGCACGTTTAGACACTACTCACCACCCTTCGTCTTATACAAAAACAACTATATGCAATCGCAATCGCTGCTGCCATCAAAAACCACTGTATCGCATAGGCCCGATGTTTTTCCGGCAGTATGGTCGTTACTGGCCAATTTCGCGGCAGTGCATTTAGATCCGATTCACGCAAGCGAACGACCCATGGATAGGCAAGCTGATTGGCCACCAAGACTTGCGGCTGCTGAGTTTGCACAATGGGGCCGGCTGTCGCCTGGGGATGACCTGCTAGAAACGGTGCCGATGGGTGGTAAACATGACCGTAAAGAAACTTTGATTCCACAAGAGCAGGGATCTTGGGTTTGTCTTCACGGTCACGGCCCATGGGAACAAAACCTCGATTTATAAGTACACGCTTGGCGGTAGATTCCTCAAAAAACACATTCAGTACCTCAAACCCGACCACACCCTTCAGTATTCTATTGTCGAGTAGAAACAAACTTTCTGGATCATAGTGCCCATGCAGTTGTATTGGGGTACCTGTCACCATTTCATCATCTGGCGCTTGCCAGGGGGAGGTAGCAAGTGCCTGTTGATCTGCTATCAAGACTAGCTTCTCTTCATAGCGACTGAGTTGCCAAAATCCAAGATAGACAAAGATCGTCAAAAAGCCCACTGAAAAGAGTGTCATCGGCCAGTTAAAAATAAAATGCATTTAATCGTTAATCGCGTAACAATGTCGCATGCGAATTCTTAAGCGACATTGGTCGTAGTAGAGAGGATATTTGTTAAAAGTAACCATCATCATTCTATTCATTGCCAACCTCGTGGCGCTGGGCACTGCGTTCTATACGCTACTCGTTGATCAAGGCAGGGGTGGCAAGCGAACAGCGAATCTATTGTTACTTCGCGTATCACTGGCTGCGCTACTAATGATAGTTGTAATCTACGGATTCTGGAGCGGACAACTTTCACTATCTGCCCCGTGGTCGCGGGCGTCCAGTTAATAGTTGTCCTGAAATTAAAGACCGTACCTCATGATTTCTGATAACCAATTGATTTTTATATCAATTCTTTTGCAATGCCGCATCAGTTTGCCTCGAATAACTGAACGCCGGACGGAATCGATTGGTCAGCCTCCGAGCACATAAACAAAAATAAACAGTGCAATCCAAACAACATCGACAAAGTGCCAATACCACGCCGCGGCTTCAAATCCGAAGCAGTTATCATCTGTAAAGTGGCCCTTTAGCGCACGAAACAACATGATTAACAACATGAAGGTACCCAGCGTGACATGCGCACCGTGGAACCCCGTTAGCATAAAGAAGGTCGTGCCATAGATCCCGGAACCTAACGTCAAACCCAGATCATTATAGGCATGCACGTACTCATATCCTTGAACGAACAAAAAGATGAGACCCAATGTGACAGTCACCGTCAGCCACTGAATGATCCTCTTTCGATTGCCTTCCTTAATTGCGTGGTGTGCAAAACTCACTGTGAAACTGGAGGTAACCAGGAGCAACGTATTTACCAGCGGCAACCCCATTGCTGGAATGACCCCACTTGCACCAGGAAACCGCTCCGGATCCGGCGTATTCAACAACGGCCAGTGCGGTTCATAGTTAGGCCACAACATGCCACTTGGACCACGATCCCCAACACCCCCAATCCAATCAACCACGAATACCCGAACATAAAACAGGGCACCAAAAAAAGCCGCGAAGAACATGACTTCCGAAAAAATGAACCAACTCATACCCCAAACATATGACCGATTCATCTGATTGCTATATAACTGTTTATAATTTTCCTCTATGACTTTGGAAAACCAGAAAAACAGGGTCAACCCCATCACCAGACCACCTAATATCAAGGTCACCATACCGAAGGCGGAATCAACTCCAGCACTCAGGTCGTTGAGGATATGCCCTATACCAAAGACAGTCAGGAAAATTCCAATGGAAGCAAATATTGGTAATTTGCTGCTGTGTGGAACGTAATAGGGTTCGTAGGCACTATCGGTCATCATCGTCTCCGTATCATCTCGCTACCGCGAGAGCTTCTTGCGAAACATTAAAAAGTGTATAAGACAACGTTAGCGTGGTTACGTCTGCTGGCAATTCATTATCGACAATGAAACGCAACGGCATGTCTAAAGCCTCCCCCTCGGCCAATTGTTGTTGTTCAAAACAAAAACATTCAGTTTTGTGCAGATAAGAAGCGGCATGAAACGGACTAACGCTGGGCACTGCCTGTGCAGTTATTGTCCGGGCAACAGGATTTCTGACAAAAAACTCCGCCGTGTTTACTTCCCCAGGATGTACCCGCATCGAACGTTGTTTGGGTCGGAACTCAGCAGGCATACCAGCATTATTGTTAGTAATAAACTGCACCGTAACCCAACGATCCTTGTCTATTTCAGGTGCTTTTTCCGAAACATATTGGCCAGCAGTCTTGCCATTAAATCCAGTAACAGCACATAAAACATCATAGAGCGGCACCAGAAGAAAACCGAATGCGAACATAAACACTGCCGTGCCGAGTAAACGCACAGCAGTTTTTGTATTGTCCGTCATATTAACCATGCGCATCTTAACCATGCGCATCGTTCAAATCAGACGGTGGTGTAGCAAATGTATGGTAGGGAGCTGGCGACGGAAGTGTCCATTCCAAACCATGCGCACCTTCCCAGACCTGCTCTGTAGCCTTCTCACCACCGCGAATTGTTTTGATGATGATAAACAGAAACAACAACTGACTAAAACCAAACAAAAATGCACCACAGCTGGAGATCATATTGAAATCTGCAAATTGTAATGCGTAATCAGGAATTCGTCGTGGCATACCTGCCAGCCCAGAAAAGTGTTGGGGGAAAAAGGTAATGTTAATACCAATAAATGACAGCCAAAAGTGCGTCTTACCTAAAGCCTCGTCATACATATTGCCAGTCCACTTTGGCAACCAGTAGTACACCGCGGCCATCACTGAAAACACTGAGCCAGGTACTAAAACATAGTGAAAATGCGCGACCACAAAATAGGTATCGTGATATTGGAAATCCGCTGGGACAATCGACAGCATAAGACCTGAGAGGCCACCAATCGTAAACAACACGACAAACGCGATGGCAAACAGCATCGGGGTTTCAAAGGTCATTGATCCCTGCCACATCGTTGCCACCCAGTTGAATACTTTCACGCCCGTTGGCACCGCGATCAACATCGTCGCATACATAAAATAAAGTTCACCGGCAATTGGGATACCTACCGTAAACATGTGGTGTGCCCAAACGATGAACGACAAAAAGGCAATAGACGATGTGGCGTAAACCATAGATTCGTAACCAAACAGGCGCTTTCTCGCAAAGGTTGGAATAATCGCAGACACAACACCGAACGCTGGTAATATCATGATGTAAACTTCTGGGTGACCGAAAAACCAAAAAATATGCTGAAACAATACGGGATCACCACCACCACCAGCACTAAAAAACGCTGTGTTGAAATGGATATCCATCAGCATCATCGTGACTACTCCAGCAAGCACAGGCATCACCGCAATCAATAAATAAGCCGTGATCAGCCAGGTCCACACGAAAAGCGGCATCTTCATCAACGTCATGCCAGGTGCTCGCAAATTGAGTATAGTGACAATAATATTGATTGATCCCATGATGGAAGATATACCCATCATATGGACACCGAAGATAAAGAAAGTTGTACTCGGTGGTCCGAAATCTGTTGATAAAGGTGCGTAGAACGTCCATCCAAAATTGGGCGCACCACCTTCCATAAACAGACTGGATAGCAAAAGGCCAAAGGCAAACGGCAAAATCCAGAAGCTGAAATTATTCATTCTCGGCATTGCCATATCTGGCGCACCGACCATCATTGGAATCAACCAGTTTGCAAGACCAACAAATGCAGGCATAACCGCGCCAAAGACCATGATTAGACCGTGCATTGTGGTCATCTGATTAAAAGACTCGGGCTGCACCAGCTGTAGTCCGGGCTGAAACAACTCTGAACGAATTATTAATGCCATAACACCACCGGTCAAAAACATCAAAAAACTAAACCAGAGGTACAGGGTTCCGATATCTTTATGATTGGTAGTAACTACCCAGCGCATAAGGCCTTTATCTGGACCATGCGAGTCATGTGGATGTTCTGTAATCACTGGGCGCCTCCACTTAGGATTTCATTTATTCGACTGGGTTGTATATGGTCACCCAAGTTATTACCCCAGGCATTACGCTCATAGGTAATGACTGCTGCTAACTGTGCGGGATTGAGCTGTGTGCCAAAGGCCTGCATTGCCGTGCCTGCCTTGCCGTTTAGAATGATGTCTGTGTGCGCCGCGATGGGCCCTACAGCTAATCCCTGGCCCTTGAGGGAAGGAAACACCGGAGGAATTCCTTCGCCATTCAACTGATGGCAAGCTGCACAACTTTGCTGGTAAACAGTTTCTCCGGTTGCCATTAGCTCCTCGAAAGTCCATTCCTTGCCTATCGTTTCGTAGACAACTCGCGCCGCTTCCTGCTTTTCAGCGAGCCATATCTCATAATCTTCTTCACTTACGGCATGAACTTCGATGGGCATGAAGCCGTGATCTTTGCCGCAGAGTTCAGCACATTGGCCACGATAAATACCGGGTTCATCTACAATGGTCCATGACTCATGTATAAAGCCTGGAATCGCGTCTTTTTTCACTGCAAATGCCGGGACCCACCATGCATGTATTACATCTTCGGAAGTAATCAAAAAGCGTACGCGCTTATTAATTGGGATAACCATCGGCTCATCAACTTCGACCAGGTAAAACTCATTTTTGGTGGCGCGGTTTTCAATTTCGTCCCTAGGCGTAGACAGGCTACTGACGAATCGTACTTCTTTTGCAGGATCATCATTCAGGTAAGTGTACTGCCATTTCCACTGAATCCCTCTGACTTCAATATCGATGTCTGATTCACCCGCATCATACATATCTTGTAGCGTACTCGTCGCTGGCAACGCCATAACAACAAGTATAACAATGGGGATAACAGTCCACAGGTATTCCAATTTTGTATTCTCATGAAAAGTAGCCGGAACCGCACCGCGTGACTTGCGATGCAAAATCATAGACACCATCATTGCACCGAATACCACAATGCCAATGACGACACACAAAATGAAAATAATCATATGCAGGTCGTATACCTGCCGACTAATTTCAGTAACACCCTGGGTCATGTTAACTGCCCAATCAGCCATAGCAGCATTGCCACCAAGCAACATAACAAGTCCTGCTGACCAAGGAATGGGGTTAGCTCTACGCATCAAAAAGCTCCGAGTAATTACGATCAACCCTCGCACATGCGGGGGCCCGCATTCTATATATTTTATCTAGGTAAATGAACTATCGATTGAGGTTTTTTGACAGACTTAACCTATCAATCTTTTTGCCGGGAGGATCTGACAATAATTTCCGGTTCTTCTTTCTCTCTGGTCTCATGGTGCCCACAACTTATACAACTTAAAGTTTGTGTACCGTCCTCGATATAGATTTTATCAACCTGACTACAGACAGGACAAGAGGCACCAGCGATAAATTTTCTCGTCTGGCTCTTTTGGGGTTTTTCAGGGCGATAGATCATTGCCTCAGGGCCGCAATCACGTCAGCGGTTTCAACCTGCACGTCGAACCAGATGTTAAACGCCAGCGCGGCTTGTTCCACAAGCATACCTAAACCATCTGCCAGCTGAGACACTCCTGAATCTGCACACCAGCTCAAAAAGGCTTTATTTCCATAACTCATGTCGTAGCAACAACTTTTTGGGGTGATGATTGATGTCGGCAAGTCCAGGCTCGCCCCCTGCAGAGCTACTGATGTACCATTGATAATGACATCAAAGGCATCATTTGGCACCTCGATCGCTCGAACACGTGGATCATTATGTTTTTCAACAATTGCGACCGCTTTGCTTAGCGTACGATTTAGTATCTCCACGGTGCTTGGCGCACCAGCAAGTAGATTACTTACAACACCGCTGACCGCGCCCCCCGCGCCGAGGACCAGGACCTTTTTGTCCTTTATCGTCCAGCCAAGGTTGGCTGAAATATCTTTCATCAATCCGGCACCGTCGGTATTGTCACCGTAAATCACACCTTTCCTGACGCTAATCGTATTAACGGCTTCAGCAAGGACGGCAGCGTTAGAGCACTGTTCAGCAAAGTGATATGCATCATTTTTGTATGGGACGGTAATATTGAATCCCTTTGCTCCACCTTCAAGAAACTGCTCGGCGTAGCGCACAAACTCTCCCGGTGGGACAAATATCGGTTCATAGTCAATTTCAAGACCATGTTGCTTCGCAAACAGCTGATGAATTTCAGGAGAACGGCTATGACCTATAGGGTTACCAAACACTGCTAGCTGGTGCATTATGCTCCCTGACGCAAAACATCGCCGCTCATCAAATCTCTTATTTCGCTTGCCCCTGTTGCACAGCCCAGCTCGCCATGCACTATCTGATCAACATCAGTACCGAAATATTGCCTAACCCGAAGTGCACTCCTCGCTGCTTCCCGGCCTGTCGGATTCGCAGAAGTTGACACTATTGGACCACCGAGGTGATCACAAATTGACCTGACAACAGGGTGGGCTGATAGACGAAGCGCCACTCGCTGATGGCGACCTTTTATCCACGTGGGGGCGACACCGTTGTCTGGTATTAGATAGGTGACTGCTGACGGCCATGTCTTTTCCAGTTGACGACGTGCTTCGTCGCCAAGACCCGCCAAATAATCTTCAACCTGCTCAAATCTAGATGCGACGAGTATAAGCCCCATATCCCAGGGTCTACGCTTAATACGAAGAATGTGTGCAACCGATTGCGCTAACTCGGGAAGACAACCTAGACCCCACACACCCTCAGTAGGATAGGCGATAACATCACCCTGGCAAAGATTCCTGGCTGTCAGGGTGGCACGCCATGATGGCAAAGCCTTAGGCATTCAAACCGGCGTTTTTCTGCCGCACAGCTTCAGCATTTTTTTCACGGTCTTCTCGCAATTTCCCTGCAAGATTTTCGTCTGCAGTTGCCAAAATCTGTGCCGCGAGATATCCAGCATTCTTAGCACCCGCCTTACCAATTGCGACACAAGCTACCGGTATACCACCAGGCATCTGTACCGTTGACAGCAATGCGTCGATGCCGTTTAAGGGTCCAGCATCAATAGGCACACCAATCACAGGTTTTAGGGTTTGAGCCGCTACCGCACCGGCTAGATGCGCAGCCATCCCTGCTGCCGCAATGAATACACCACAACCTCTGGACTCGGCATCATGTACATAGTCTCTAGTGTCTTCTGGCGTTCTATGTGCTGAAGTGACTCGCACTTCATAGTCTACCGCTAAATCCTTGAGGACTCCGATAGTGGATTCCATCACCGGTAAGTCTGAATCAGAACCCATTAAAATGGCAACAAATGGCATCGCTACTCCAATTTTCAAAAAGGAAGGCAAATTAACCTAGACACCATCAGGTTTCAAGCTGAGATAACCTCCTCGTTCCTAAGCAACAAGACCCAGCACCTCCAACTCAACAAGCGCGCACAACACTTCATCTATAGAAAGGCCAAGTTGTGCTTCCAGCTGGTCAGTATTTTGCGGTTCCCATCTAGAATGGACAAAAACAGTTGTTGGTGACCCGTTAACGTCTGATAGGGCATTTTAGTCAATGCCCTATCAGCAACAAATGACAACTATTACAATACATCCTAGGCATTTTGGGTCGATCACATAACAGACGAAACAGGCAAAGCAGATCTACATCAAATGCTGGCACATTGGTGCCCTTGTTAATTCCAGTAGGGCAAACCTATCAGGCACAGGTAATCTGGCGCAGTCAAATTCGCTGAAAAATTAGTAATAAATTTCTTAGATGCTAGGGGCTCTTTACGACATCGCCAATTCTGAGAGGTTCTTCGGTCTCCAGCATCAGGCCATAGGCCATTTTATCGGAGCTGCTAAACACCATGAGAAGGCCGGCACGCTCTGCAGGCAGACGAACTCTGTCACCTTTCATTCGATCTCTAGCGACATTTCCGCTCTTATAGATCGCAAGCACAACCTAGACTGAGGCCATTCTGAAGACCTCGATTAACAACTACGGCGCTACGACCAACCTGTGTGACACCACCGAGGACCGTCATGATGACACCCTCAACGTACTCTTTCGGTGCTTTCGGATAGAACGTAGATTCAACACGTCTTTCTTCGGTCGGCATCAGGCGATCACCTACACGAACATCTGTATTCACCTGGGTCAATTTGAGCGTAACAATGTCCTCACTGCGAGACATCACTCTGGCCGCGCCAACTTGGGTCGCTTCAAAGCCAAGGACTTCATCCATTCCCGAGTCCATGTAAAAATTGCCTTGGCGAAAAATTCCATAGACTGTCGTATCGTCATCCCACTCTCCGCGGCCATACGGCTCATCTCCTGGGCCAAAGATCAATCGATCCGCTGTTCCAGACAGAATATAAGGTGCAGTTGTGTTCTGGATTTATTACCACGTTGAACGGACAACTGTGGCTGACCATCCACGTAGGTCAATACAATTTCATCACGGGGGTATATAAGGTGTGGGTTCTCAATGTCTGGAGTGATATGCCAGATTTCTGGCCAAAGCCAGGCATCTGTATGAAACATCCTTTCGATATCCCACAATGTGTCACCATCAGCGACCGTATAGTTGTTGGGATGATCTGCCTTTAGTGCAACCTCTTCCGCACAGACATATGGTTATACGACCCTGGCAAAAACCAGTATCAGGGACAGAAGAGTTTTCTTCATAGGGCGAATCCCACCATTAAAAAGGGTACAATACCAGGTTTTTCGAGGGACATATTCCACAGGAATGTCCATTATGATCATAATCTTAGCAGCACAAGTTACATTATTACTATAGGTATATTGCAAAACCATATGGATTTATTAGAAATTTTGGAATTCCCAGATCCCCGGTTGCGCACAACGGCAAAGCCTGTAAAAAATGTTGATGGCAAGATCGCTGACCTCGCAGATCAGATGCTCGAAGCAATGTACGTGGCACCTGGTATCGGCCTCGCGGCAACTCAGGTGAATGTACACCTGGAACTTATTGTGGTGGATGTCACTGAGGACAAAGACTCGCCTATTGTGCTCATTAACCCCACAATCATCAATACTGAGGGTGAATTAGAGACTGCAGAAGGCTGTTTATCGGTCCCGGGCTTCTTTGAACCCGTTAATCGCG
This sequence comes from Pseudomonadales bacterium, assembly GCA_029246605.1. Taxonomy (GTDB): domain Bacteria; phylum Pseudomonadota; class Gammaproteobacteria; order Pseudomonadales; family Azotimanducaceae; genus UBA7455. Next base: position 14,671 of record JAQWMV010000278.1, read on the forward strand.
CCGAAATGATCACTATTGAAGCAATCAACACAGCTGGAAACCCTTTCACGATGGAGGCCTCGGGACTGCTGGCGGTATGCATTCAACACGAGATGGATCATCTGAAAGGCAAGCTTTTTGTCGACTATCTATCCAGTACAAAGCGTCAAATGATCCGCAAAAAACTTCTGAAGCAGCAGAAACAACGTTGAAAATTATTTTCGCAGGCACACCTGAATTCGCTGCGGCCCACTTGTCAGCCTTAGTCGATAGTCCACATCAGGTCTTGGCCGTCATCACTCAACCTGATAAACCCGGGAAAAGGGGCAAGAAAACAGTGCCGAGCGCTGTAAAACAGGTGGCACTGGCCAATAATCTCGCGTTATTGCAGCCCAAACGGCTCAGTATCGCTGATATTTGCAAATACAATGCAGACCTTTTGATTGTCGTCGCATTTGGCCAAATCCTAAAAAAGGACATCCTTGACTATCCGCAACTGGGTTGTATCAATGTTCATGCATCTCTTTTGCCTCGTTGGCGCGGTGCGGCACCGATTCAACGTGCACTTCAGGCTGGAGATGCCGAAACTGGGGTGTGCATTATACGGATGAATGAAGGACTGGACACTGGAGATGTGCTGTCCGTTGCGCACGTCTCCATCAATGACAACGATACCGCTGCGACGCTGACCAAAACACTCGCGACACTGGGTGTTAACTGCCTACTAGAAACATTGCCGACGATCGCTGCATCTACCTGTATTGCAGTACCCCAACAGGATCATGGTGCAAGCTACGCCACTAAACTCTTAAAGGATGAAGCTATTATCAACTGGTGCGATAACATAACCAATATTGAACGAAACATTCGGGCATTTAATCCCGACCCAATCGCATACAGCTATCTTGGAGAACTTAGGATTAAAATATGGGCAGCGCAGGTTTTAGAATCAGACATCAACGCCCCACCGGGAGAGATCCTCAAACTCGATCGTGAAGGGGTTCATGTAGCAGCCGGCGGTGGGACGGTCATATTACAAAAACTGCAGTTACCATTAGGCAAGGGTACCGTGTTGTCATCTAAAGATATCTTGAATTCCCGACGCGATTTGTTGCAGGTCGGAAAAACCTTTGCCGATCATGCAAGAGTATAAAGACGCGATAGATGTTCTAAGCGTTGTTCTAACAAGAGGACAACCCCTGGAATTTAAACAGCACCATTCTTCGTTATGCAAACAACTATGCTATGGCGTACTTCGAGACTACTACCAGTTAGTTTATTTTAGAGATAGTTTGCTTTCTAAAAAAACAAAGCATCAGGATCTAAACATCCTTCTGCTTTGCGGTATCTACAGTATTTGTGAACTTAATAGACCTGACTATGCCAGCGTCAACGCGGTAGTGGAAACCGCTGTGGCAATCAAAAAACCCTGGGCTAAGGGCCTTTTGAATGGCGTCTTGCGGAATTTCCAACGTCGTCGTGAAACACTCACTGCCAGTATTGATCAAGACACGAATCTCAACCATCCCAAGTGGTTAGTCGATGAGCTTCGTCTGGCTTGGCCGACACAGGCTGACAGCATTATCGCTGCAAACAACCATCCTGCACCCATGACATTGCGGGTAAACCTTTCGAAAACGGATCTAGTAACCTATCAATCCCTGCTCAAGGATAAGGGCCTGACCACCAAAAAAATTCCTACTGTTCCTGGCGCGTTACAATTGCAGGACGCCGTTTCCGTAGAGTCTCTCCCTGGATTTTCCGAGGGTCTCGTCAGCATCCAGGATCAGGCTTCACAATTGGTGGCGCCATTACTGGACGCGAAACCCGGGCAGAAGATACTCGATGCCTGCGCAGCACCCGGCGGAAAAACTTGCCATCTGCTTGAACTACAACCTGACCTCAATTTGCTTGCTATGGATTGGGATCGCCATCGCATCGATCAAATCCAACAGAATCTCGATCGATTGGGAACTACATGTCGGATAGCTCGATCAGATTTTCTTGACTATACGGGCAAGAATTTTGACAGGATCCTGCTGGATGTGCCCTGCTCGGCAACAGGTATTATCCGGCGTCATCCGGACATTAAATTGCTGCGAGATCGAGACGATGTTGGTAAGCTTTCCATCACACAATCCAGACTGCTAGCCACCGCATGGAATTATCTGGAAACCGGAGGGGAACTCCTATACTCCACCTGCTCGATCCTGCCACAGGAAAACGAGTCTGTCGTGAGTGATTTCGCCAATCAGCGGGAAGACTTGGTCGTACTACCGGTCGATATTGCTGAGGGCATTGCCCTCTCTATTGGTCGCCAGCTATTTCCCACTATTGATGGCCATGATGGCTTTTACATTGCGCGCCTTAAAAAGGTAGCTTAACGATGAAGATCATAATACTCGGTGGTGGAGAAGTGGGTGGGAACCTGGCCCATAACCTAACCCAGGAAGCTAGTGATATCACGGTCGTCGACATAGACGCAGATCGTCTACGGGACCTCCAGGACAGATACGATATCAGGACGGTTCGTGGCATGGCTTCACACCCGGACGTATTACGCTCCGCCGGCGCCGAAGATGCTGATATGTTGATCGCAGTCACCAATAGCGACGAAGTTAACATGGTCGCCTGTCAGGTTGCCTATACCGTATTTCATACGCCAACCAAAATAGCCCGTGTGCGCTCCAGTGCATACATCTCTGGGGGCAGTATATTTCGAGATGACGCCATGCCTGTGGACGTGACGGTTAATCCGGAAGCGATCATCAAAGATGATATACGCCGTCTGATCGAAAACCCCGGGGCCCTACAGGTGATGGATTTCGCAGACGGACAGGTCCAAATGGTCGGCATCAAGGCCTACTATGGTGGACCACTTGTTGATCAGAAGTTACGAGACTTTCGTAAACATATGCCCATGGTTGATACCAGGGTTGCGGCAATTTTTCGAGACAATAAACCAATAATTCCCGAAGGTGACACGATTATTGAGGCCGATGATGAAGTGTTTTTCATCGCAGCCACCCGCGATATTCACACGGTCATGAGTGAGCTACGGCGTACAGAACCGCCCAACAAGCGAATCGTTATTGCGGGTGGTGGACATATTGGACAGGGCCTCGCCGAATCAGTGGAAGATCACTATGGTGTACGCATCATCGAACGAAGCCGTCAAAGAAGTTATGAGTTATCAGAAAAACTCGACAGAGCCATTGTACTTATTGGCGATGCCTCGGATCGAGACCTGTTGATCGAAGAAAATATCGCCGAAACTGATGTTTTCTGCGCCGTGACCAATGATGACGAGGCCAACATCATGTCATCACTTTTGGCAAAAAGCCTCGGTGCCAAGAAGGTCATCACACTGATAAACAATCCTGCATATATTAATCTAATTGGCAGCGATATAGACATCGCGATATCACCCCAGCAGGCAACCCTCGGCACAATACTCACACATATCCGCCGTGGCGATGTCGTCAAAGTACACTCTCTTAGGCACGGTGCTGCAGAAGCCATCGAAGCGATTGCACATGGCGATGAATCTACGTCAAAAGTTATTGGCAGGACATTAGGCGAGATCAATCTGCCACCCGGCACATCAATAGGCGGCCTGGTGCGTAGCGGAGACGTCGTAATCGCACACGATGACATCATCGTAAAACCTGATGATCACCTCATCTTATTCCTCGTCGACAAATCGCGTATCAAAGATGTGGAACGCCTGTTTCAGGCACCCTTAAGTTTTATCTAACGCCATGCATCTACAAATCGCTTTTCGTATTGTGGGCAGTTTACTGATGATTTTCAGCGTCACGATGCTTTTGCATCTGGCTCTTTCATATTTTGTTTTCGAAGATGGCGTGGCATCCGTTTTCCTCAATGCTTTTGCAGTGACATTCATTATTGGGTTCTGCATGTGGCTCCTATTTAGACGTTTCGAAGCAGAGATGCGAATTAAAGACGGATTCTTAGTCACTGTTCTGTTCTACGTTGCCCTAGGATCCTTTGGTTCTATTCCCTTTGCAGACAGCGATGGTATTGGTCTTTCTATTCCAGATGCACTCTTCGAATCTTTCTCGGGGCTTACAACCACCGGGGCTACTGTACTGACCAACATAGATGACCTGCCAAAAACCATTCTGTTTTATCGGCAGTGGCTCCAGTGGTTGGGGGGCATGGGCATTATCGTACTGGCGGTGGCAATATTACCGATGCTCGGTGTCGGTGGCATGCAGCTCTATCGTGCTGAAACGCCGGGACCCATGAAGGACAGCAAGCTAACCCCCCGCATTCATCAGACAGCGGTGGCGCTCTGGTCAATATATGTCGGTCTGACCTTATCTTGTGCCTTGGCATACTGGATTGCTGGCATGAATTTATTTGATGCGATATGCCATAGCTTTTCCACCGTCGCAATTGGTGGCTTCTCTACCCACGATCTCAGCATCGGTTACTTCAAATCCCCTGCCATCGAAGCCGTTGCCATTGTTTTTATGATTATTTCCGGGATTAATTTTAGCCTGCATTTCTATACCTTCAAAAACCACTCGGCACGGCACTATTTCGCAGATGATGAGACCAAGTTTTACCTGATAATTTTATTGATCGCGTCGGTTATCACCGCCCTTATCCTTGCGCATTACCATACCTACGAGGGTTTTCATTCTCTAAGGATGGCAGTCTTTACTGTCGTTTCTATCTTCACGACCACTGGATTTGCAACGGACAACTTCAGCGTTTGGCCCAGCATGCTACCTTATTTTATTTTCCTCGGCGCGTTTGCAGGGGCATGCGCAGGTTCCACCGGCGGTGGCATGAAGGTTATGCGGGTTTTGCTTATCTGGAAGCAAGGATTACGTGAAATCAGTCGCTTAATCCATCCCAACGCTGTTTTTCCCATCAAGCTCAATCATAGACCGGTCACCAACTCAGTCGTCGAAGCAGTCTGGGGGTTTTTCTCAGTCTATGTGATTTTATTTTTGTTTCTGCTGCTGGCGATGGTAGCTTTTGGTATGGATTTTGTGACGGCATTCTCTGCTGTTGGTGCTTGTATAAACAATCTAGGTCCTGGTCTTGGTGATGTTGCACAACACTACGCAAACATCAGTGACCCTGCAAAAATAGTCCTTACGATTGCCATGATTCTGGGTCGACTAGAGATATTTACCCTGCTAGTACTATTCACCTTCATGTTTTGGCGCAAATAGCCCAATGCAGAAATACCTATAGCTGGTCCTAAAAAGCTGATTGCTGGAAAACTATCTCTAGCTGGTTGCAGAAACTAGTGAAGCCCTCCAGGTTTATGGAAGCGATATAGCCTTTTTTGACCAGGGGGTCGCTCTCGGAAACGCTTGTACTCCCATTGATATTGCGACGGTGCAAGCGCTACACAGGATTCGATAGTTTTATTGATTGCCTCAACCGCCAATGATTCAGATTGGTCATACACAAGCGCGTTGGGTTCCTGCCAGGCAATAGTGAATTTTCCATTGTGAAGGCGCTGTACCGTCACTGCGACCACCCGCGCTCCCGTCTTCTGGATCAGGCGTGGAATGAGGCGATCAGTCAATGCTTCATGACCGAAAAAAGGACTGAATACACCGCTACCCGGTACCTGGTCCGGCAGGATGGTGACAACACCGCCAGACTCCAGACGACGATACAGTCGAGCTACACCCTTTACATTCGTCTCTACTAGCTCATTACCAAAATTTTGGCGAATGTCTCGCATCACTGCCTGCAGGAACATCTGCCGGGGGGGGTGGTACAGCGCCGTCATCTTACCGTGCCGAGAATAGTACACGTTGAACAGTTCCCAGTTTCCGAGGTGTGGCAAGAGCACTATGACTCCTCGACCCTGATCTTTGGCTTCATTCAACAACGATTCATCACTAACCTTCTCTATCCAGGTTTCAAGCCTTGGTCTTGAACCCAGCCATACTGCAGGTGTTTCAAACATCGTCTGTGCGGTGTGCTGAAGGCTCTTGTCTACCAGAAGATCCTTTTCTGACTCGGGTAATAGCGGATAACAAAGGCCAATGTTCTCTCGTGTAATTTTTGCCGCTCGCGTATCGACAATATAGTGTAAACGACCGACGATTTGACCGAGAATCTGACTCACCTTCCTTGGCAATAACGATAGTATGTTTAGGAAGACAGCCGCCAGGGTTCCTGTCATGAACATTCCTTATGGCGAAAACATGCGACCTCATGGTCATTGACCATGCCCATCGCCTGCATGAAGGCATAGCAGATGGTTGGGCCAACGAAGCAAAACCCCTTTAATTTCAATCCTTTGCTCATTGCTTCTGACTCTTGAGTTTGCGCCGGTATATCTGATATCTGCTGCCAGGAATTTTGAATCGGCTTATGCCCGACAAAAGACCACAAATAATTAGCGAAGCCTTCATTGGCTTCAAGCGTAAGAAAGGCTTGGGCATTGCTAATAGTGCTGTTGATTTTCAATTTGTTGCGGACAATGCCAGCATTACTAAGAAGCTCGTTAATTTTTTTGTCACCGTATTGCGCGATCAACCTTGCATCAAATCCATCAAATGCCTGTCGATAGTTTTCCCGTTTTCTCAAAATGGTAATCCATGACAAACCCGCCTGTGCGCCTTCGAGAATAAGGAACTCAAACAACACCGCAGGGTCGAACTGCGGCACTCCCCACTGGGTATCGTGATACTCAATATACAATGCATCCCCTTCGCACCATACACATCGATAGTCCTGATCCAAGCTTTCACCTCGCTAAACATGTGTCAAATTTATACTGTCAGGTATACTTACGCATTTTTTGCTCCGGGGTAAAGCCTCGATGTCTGACACTTTTCAAAATTTGATCCTCGCCCTTCAGAAATATTGGTCTGAGCAGGGGTGCGTATTGATGCAATCCTATGATCAGGAAATGGGTGCTGGCACCTTTCATCCTGCGACGTTTCTGCGCTCAATTGGTCCTGAGAACTGGCGGGCGGCTTACGTTCAGCCATGCCGCCGACCAACAGATGGGCGTTATGGCGAGAACCCGAATCGCTACCAGTATTACTACCAATTTCAGGTTGTAATGAAGCCTTCCCCGGAAAATTTCCAGGAACTTTACCTCGATTCCTTGAAGGCGCTGGGGATAGACCCCCTGGTCCACGATATCCGATTTGTCGAGGATAATTGGGAGTCCCCAACATTGGGCGCCTGGGGACTAGGGTGGGAAGTTTGGATGGACGGTATGGAAATCACCCAATTTACCTACTTCCAACAGGTTGGTGGTCTCGAATGCTATCCCGTTATGGGCGAGATTACCTATGGCCTGGAACGCCTAGCCTTGTACTTACAGGGTGTCGAAGATTTTAAACAATTGATCTGGACCAAAACTGGTAATCAAACGGTTACTTATGCAGATATCTTTCATCAATACGAAGTTGAAATGTCAGCCTTTAACTTTGACGAGGCCAATATTGAAGGCTTACTGACTCAGTTTGATTTCTTCGAAAGTGAAATAGAACGTCTTCTTGAAGCGGGCCTGTCGCTACCAGCTTACGAGTACGTGCTCAAGGCATCCCATGCGTTTAATCTACTAGACTCGAGGCACGCAATATCGGTGACTGAACGACAGCGTTTCATTCTCAGAGTCCGTACTTTGTCACGAGAAGTCGCAAAGGCCTACTTTGAGTCCCGCCGAGCCCTTGGCTTTCCGCTTGCAGACGATGATACCCGTGCGCACGTATTGAAGGAACTTGCTAATGCGCAATGATGATTTCCTTCTAGAGATCGGCACCGAGGAGTTACCACCAAAGTCTCTAAAAAAACTTATCACGAGTTTTGCAGATAACGTTTCAAGCGAACTCTTGAAGAGGCAGTTTTCCTTTTCTGAAGTGAACGCATATGGCACACCACGACGCCTCGCAATAGTAATTAGTGAGCTGACAGAATTCCAGCCAGAGCAAAATATCGAAAAACGCGGTCCTTCGGTTAAAGCTGCTTACAACAGCGATGGTGACCCAACTAAGGCACTAGAGGGGTTCGCTAAATCTTGTGGCGTTACTGATGCCTCACTCCTCGAACGACTAACAACAGAAAAAGGCGAGTGGGTTGTTTTTCGAGAAACAAAAGTCGGCAAATCAATTGCTGACGAGATTGAAAATATTGTCGCTAGCGCCCTAGGCAATCTTCCCATAGAACGACGTATGCGTTGGGGGAAAAGCCGAACAGAATTCGTTCGACCGGTACATTGGGTTGTTGCTCTGTATGGGCAAGACATCCTGGATATCGATGTCCTGGGACAAAAAGCCGATCGCCATACCCATGGACATCGTTTTATGCAACCCGGTACTGTAGCTATTAACGCAGCTAACCGTTACGTCGATATCTGTAGAGACGCCAGTGTCATCGCCGATTTTTCAGAACGTCGAGATATCATAAAAAGCGGTCTCGAATCGGAAGCAAACAAGTTTGAGGTAAATGTTGAGGTCGATGAAGACCTGCTAGATGAGGTGACTTCACTTGTGGAATGGCCAGTCGTTCTAAGTGGACAATTTGACGAACAATTTCTCAACATTCCAGAGGAAGTGCTGATCTCTGCAATGAAAGAACATCAGCGATATTTTCACATGCGTGACAACAAAGGAAATTTGCTACCACGCTTCATCACGGTTGCAAATATTTCTAGCAAGGATCCCGCCTCAGTTATTGCCGGAAATGAACGTGTTATCCATCCTCGATTATCTGACGCCTCCTTCTTTTTTAACAATGACACCAAGACTTCACTTGAAGATAGCTTGCCGCGCCTTAATCAGGTCGTTTTTCAAACTATGCTTGGGACCTATCACGACAAAGCAACCCGCATCAGCGAGCTGGCTCGTTTTATTGCACAGCAACTCGATGGAAATACCGAAAGTGCGGCCCGTGCCGGTCTGCTTTGTAAAGTAGATCTCGTTTCTGATTTGGTTGGCGAGTTCCCTGACCTGCAAGGCACCATGGGCGGGCACTTTGCCACGACAGGCAAAGAGGAAAAAGATGTATGCCAAGCAATCGCGATGCAGTATTTTCCTACATCATCCGGCGCAAAACTGCCCTTAGGCGATGTCCCCTGCAGCGTAGCCATTGCTGACAAACTCGACACCCTCGTAGGAATTTTTGGTATTGGGCAACCACCAACTGGATCCAAGGACCCCTATGCTTTAAGGCGTCAAACACTCGGTGTAATCCGAATTATCATCGAGAACGAACTGACAGTTGACGTAAAATCCTGCCTCACTAAAGCGGCGGCACTTTATTCGCAACATCATTTTGATATTGAGCAAGTCTACCAATACATGCTTGACAGACTGTCCAATTGGTACCAAGACGCTGGTATCGATGGGGATGTGGTGAAAGCCATTCGAGGCAGCAACCAAAGCGTTGCAAACCTGGTTCAGACCAATCATAGAGTACACGCACTTAATGATTTTAAGACGTCTGATAAAGCAAAAAATTTGATTGCCGCGAACAAGCGCGTCGCTAATATACTAAAGGACGTCGATGGCTTACCCAATATTGACGAGCAATTGTTTGAGCAATCCGTCGAAAGTGAGTTACACAACGCACTCATTCAACTGAGCAATGAACTACAGACTACTGAGGATTATAGTCAGAAGTTAATCATCCTTGCCGATCAGCAGGATTTGATAGATGCATATTTTAACGATGTACTGGTTATGGCTGACCAAGAAGACTTGAAGCAAAATCGCCTGGCCACTATTTCTCGTATGCGAAATCTTTTTCTAGAGGTTGCCGATTTGTCACTATTACAAACAACGTGACCAAGCCCATTGTAATCCTGGACCGTGATGGCGTTATTAATCAAGATTCTGTGGACTACATTAAGTCACCAGAGGAATGGGTTGCAATCCCCGGTAGCCTTGAAGCAATTGCACTCCTACATCAGAACCAGTTTCGTGTATTCGTTGCTACAAATCAGGCGGGCATAGGCCGCGGTATTTATAGCGAGGAAACCCTGAAACAAATTCATCAGAAGATGTGTCATCAGGTAGAAGCAGTTGGCGGCAACATAGAAGGCATCGTGTATTGCCCCCATCATCCTGATGACAATTGTCTATGCAGAAAACCAAAACCGGGAATGTTGCAACAAATAGCAGGTTATGGAGACATCCATCATCGGCCATTTGTCGGAGATTCACCAACGGATATTGAAGCCGCTCTGGCAGCAAACTGTAACCCCATACTGGTACTTACCGGAGCTGGCAGACAAACAGCACGCAGCATCCCTCCTACCGTTGAGCAATATCCAGATCTATTAGCCTTTGCAGAACACCTGGTTGCTACACGTCTAGATTAGCAACCGCGAGTGCATTTTCCTCAATAAACTCTCGTCTTGGTTCTACCTGGTCACCCATTAATGCGGTGAACATCTGATCAGCGGCAATCGCGTCTTCGATCGTAACCCGCAACATGGAGCGCTTAACCGGGTCCATGGTGGTTTCCCAAAGTTGGTCTGGATTCATTTCACCCAGGCCCTTATAGCGTTGCCTGCTATGGCCTCGTTGCGCTTCTTTCTGCAACCAGTCCAGGGCCCGCTCAAAGCTATCGACTTCTTGTGTTTTTTCTCCCCGTTGCACTAATCCGTGCGCTGACATCAGATCTTTGATGCTCTCTCCGAAGTCCGAAAAATCTCTGTAGTCCACAGAACTAAAGAAATCCCGGGTAAGGTCGTACTCGCGACGGACACCGTGATTGATCATGGCAACACGCGGGTAAAATAGGTGTCTCTCCTGTTCCTCGGTAATATCAATTTGATATTGAGTCTGGGAGGTTTCCTGTTCTGTCATTCTGGCTGTTAGCAAACCTATCCACTCTTCAACCATTTCTCGGTCTGCTAATTGAGTAACCGTAAGTCTTGGAATGTAGATCAGTTCCCGCAATACTGAGATGGGATAGAGTCTTTCTAGTCGACTCATCTCACGCTGCACACGATAATAACTATCAGCCAGTGCACGTAACTTGTCGCCCTCAAGTGCAGGACTGCCGATTTCGGCGCATAGCTGTGCGTCATCCAGGGCCACTTCTAACATGAATTCTGTGAGATGGTCCTCATTTTTAATGTAGCGCTCTTCTTTGCCCTTCTTTACCTTGAATAACGGTGGCTGGGCGATAAGCACATGACCACGCTCAATGAGTTCCGGCATGTGTCGGAAAAAGAACGTAAGCAGTAACGTACGAATGTGGGCCCCGTCGACATCAGCATCGGTCATAATAATGATGCGATGGTAGCGTAGCTTGTCCGGATCGAACTCATCTCTACCAATTCCACAACCTAATGCAGTAATTAGTGTTCCCACTTCGACAGATGACAACATTTTGTCGAATCGAGCCTTCTCAACATTCAAAATTTTACCTTTCAGCGGCAATATGGCCTGAAACTTTCGATCTCTGCCCTGTTTCGCCGAACCTCCAGCTGAATCGCCCTCCACAAGATAAATCTCTGATTTCGCCGGGTCGCGCTCCTGACAATCAGCCAGTTTCCCGGGAAGACCTGCAATATCAAGGGCTCCTTTTCGCCGAGTCATTTCTCTGGCTTTTCGTGCGGCTTCACGCGCTCGCGCCGCATCAATCATTTTTTGTACGATTGCTTTAGCTTCTTGAGGGCTCTCAAGTAAGTAGCTAGTCAACGCATTACCCATTTCCTGTTCAACTGCGGATTTCACTTCCGAAGAAACCAGTTTGTCTTTGGTTTGTGATGAGAACTTTGGATCCGGCACTTTAACTGAAACGATTGCCGTAAGGCCTTCCCGGGCATCGTCTCCTGTGGTACTAACGTCCGCCTTTTTCCCAAACCCCTCACGCTCCATGTAGTTATTAAGTGTACGAGTAAGCGCGGATCTAAAACCCTGGATATGCGTCCCACCATCATTTTGAGAAATATTGTTCGTATACGCCAGGACTTTCTCTTGATACGAATCATTCCACTGCATCGCCACTTCAACGGTGATGCCATCTTCACGGTCTTCACTAAAATGAAATATTGTGTTCAACGCGGCTTTATTGGCGTTCAGATATTCTACAAAGGTCTTCAAACCACCCTCATATTCGAAGAGCTCTGACTTCCCCGACCGCTCATCTGTGAGGTGTATCGCGACACCCGAGTTGAGAAAAGACAGTTCTCTTAGACGAATGACTAGCAAGTCATAGTGAAATTCGATGTGTGTAAAGGTCTCTCGGGACGGCCAAAACCGGATATTTGTACCTGTCTGTGTCGTTTCTCCAACCACCGCCAACGGCGCATCTGGTACCCCATCATGATAGGTTTGCTCCCAGACTTTGCCATGCTTCCATATCGTCAGGTTGAGTTCTGAGGAAAGCGCATTAACCACAGATACACCCACGCCATGCAAACCACCGGACACTTTGTAGCTACTATCATCAAATTTCCCCCCGGCATGTAGTACTGTCAGAATAACTTCCGCGGCAGACTGACCCTCCTCATGGAGGTCAGTGGGAATGCCCCTGCCATCATCAGAGACTGAGACAGAGTTATCTGGATGTATTGTGACTTCAATTTTGTTGCAGTAGCCTTCCAGGGCTTCATCTATCGCATTGTCCACCAACTCTTGAACCATGTGGTGCAATCCAGTGCCATCATCAGTGTCCCCGATATACATACCCGGCCTTTTTCGTACTGCATCTAGCCCCTTTAGGACCTTGATACTGCTGGAATCATAGGAACCATCTTCGTTCATGCACTCTCTCCTGATATAACGCCATGTTTCACGTGAAACACATTACTGTCGCCCCAGCAACTCATCATCGCTTGACGATCTGTACCGGTGGTAAATATCTGTCGATTCCTGGTCACCAGATATTCACAAATATTATTTCGATGCTCTGTATCTAACTCAGATATCACGTCGTCCAATAGATAAATGAGTTCATGACCTAAACTCTCTCCTTGGACCAATAACAGCGCCCAAGACAACACCTTTAATTCACCTCTAGAACAGGTTTTCGCAGCATCATCACCAGCTACAGTTATTTTAACATCTGCACGATGAAAACCCTTCCCTGAATAACCTCTTTTTATGTCTTGATTCAGGTCTTCTTCGAGCTGGTCTTGTAACGTCCGCGTTGGATTCCATCCTGGCTGGTAGCTGACAGATATATCATCTAGACCGGTCAGCCCACAAACCAATTGACTAAAGCGAATACCATACGCTTCCATATAGCGCGCTCTAAAGTCATGGATAGCCTCGCTAAGACACGCAAATTCTCGGGTCCAGACACCAAGGTCCTCTCGTCGCCCCTGCTTAAGCAGTTCATTTCTTTGTTTCAAACATCGAATCGCTTTACCCCATATGCCGCGAAATGTTGGTTCCACGTGGAACACTCCCCAGTTTAAGAAACGACGACGGCCCTCGGGTGGTCCTATGATCAAATTTATCGTCTGTGGCTCTAACACCGCTATTGGTATGCTCACCGCCAGCTCGCTCGTCTTACTAACGGGTTGACCAGCAATTCTAAGTGTCTTTTTCCCTCCCCGCTGCCTCTGCACTGCCAGGCTTAGCCCAGAACGAAGCTGCCCCTTGACCATACAGTCTTGACTATCTCTACAGATTAGCGGGTCAGTACTACTACTCCTGAAGGTTCTGGCCGATCCGAGGAAATAGATGCTCTCCAAAAGGCTTGTCTTACCGCTGCCATTGTCGCCAATGATAACGTTTACCGCCGGGGATGGTGTCAGTAATGCGCTATCTATATTCCGAATATTACTTATCTCAAGTCTTTGCAGACTCATAGCTTCATTGGCATGACCACGTAGATAGCATCTTCATTATCCGGTTCTTCCAAAACTGCGCTGCTATTGGCGTCTAGCACTGTTATTTTGATTTTATCGCTATCGAGGACACTCAATACGTCCTGCAAATAGCTTACGTTAAAGCCAATCTCTACAGTATCGCCTTGATAGTCTACCGATACTGTTTCCTCGGCTTCTTCTTGTTCTGGATTATTGGCGGACAACTGTATATTGCCACTGCTGAAACACACCCTAATGGCACGAAATTTTTCATTAGACAAAATTGCCGTCCGACTTAGCGCTTGCCGCAATTCATCCCTGTCAGCAAGTATTGTTCGATTACCACCCTTTGGGATGACTCTTTCATAATCCGGGTATTTACCATCTAAAAGCTTGGTCGTGAGACTGAACTCTTCGGTAGTCGTACCCAGGTGATTGCTACCAATGGAAATATCCACATCACCCTTTACTTCCTGTAACAGCCTTTGCAGTTCCACCACGCCCTTACGAGGCAAAATCACCTGCCGTGAGGATTTCGATCCTGGCACTTCTAAGCTATTTAGCGCTAATCTATGACCATCCGTCGCGACAGCACGAATGACGCCATCTCCCGTTTCTAGTAACATACCATTCAAGAAAAACCGCACATCCTGTTGCGCCATGGCGAAACCGGTTTTATCAAGCAGGTTTTTCAATGCTTTGCTATCGACACTTATGTTCATCTCATCGGCGGTTTTTTCTACCGATGGAAAATCTTGTGCAGGTAGCGTAGAAAGTGTCGAGCGAAAACGGCCAGATTTGATAACCAAACGCTGCTCCATTTGCTCAAATTCAACCTCTGCCCCATCTGGCAGTTGGCGACAAATATCCATAAGCTTCCTGGCTGGAACCGTAATTTCTCCAGGTGTCGCATCTTTAATGCCCACCTTGCCTACCAATTCCACTTCCAGATCCGTTCCTGATAACGACAACTGATCAACGGAGACTTGGAACAACACGTTTGATAGTATCGGTAGTGTCTGCCGCCGCTCTACAACACCAGCTACCTGCTGTAAGGGCCTTAGCAAGGCATCTCTATTAATTGAGAACTTCATATGACTTCCGATTCTTGACCTCTTTTAGTCGTTAGTTTGTTAACTTGTTAATCTATGGCACAGCATGTTAGTTAGTGCTTACTGATCGTATAGAGCTTATTTAAAGCATCATAGGACTGACAACATAGAGCGAGTTTGGATCCTCCAGATCAGTTAGTACACAGGCGCTATTGGTATCAATAAACGTTACCCTCACCCGCTCACCCTGCATTGTGGATAACGCTTCGAGCAGAAAGCCAACGTTGAAGGCAATCTCCATAGGCTCACCATCGTACTCTACGGCAACAGTTTCTTCCGCCTCTTCGTGTAAAGGATTATTAGCATGCAAATCCAACTTGCCTGACGACAACTGAAGACGAACGTTGCGATACATCTCATTAGACAAAATGGAAGTTCTATTAAGTGCCTCGCGGATTTCCAGGCGGTTCCCCTGCATTACTTTGTCACCACCGCTGGGGATGGCTCTCGAGTAATCTGGATACGTGCTATCGATTAACTTAGTTGTTAAAACGGCATTCGCGATGCTTGCCCGCATATGATTACTCGAAAAATGCAACGCTACAGCTCCCTTCGGAGCATCACTGAGCAGGCGAGATAGCTCTTGAACACCTTTTCTCGGAACGATGTACTGTTGTAGCTCCCCGGATGTCTGATGTTCACCAAAACACGTCGCCAGACGCTGACCGTTAGTAGCAACCATCCGAATCTGATTTTGGTCCAGCTCAACTAAAACACCATTGAAAAACAATCGTACATCTTGCTGGGCCATCGCAAAACTGGTTTTGCCCAACAAAGAACTCAACAATGATGAATCAACATCAACTGTTGAACCGTCGGTTTCTGGCTCTACGTTAGGAAAATCCACCGCCGGGAGCGTCGCCAGATGAGACCTAAAACTCCCACTCACGACGGAAAGCCTGCCTTCATCAAGCTTTAGAGTTAACGACGCTTTATCCGCTAGACTACGACAGATATCCATCAATTTCCTTGCTGGAACCGTCAATTCGCCCGCTTCGGCCACCTGCACGTCTGTAATTTTTGCCGTAAGCTCTACTTCTTCGTCTGTGCCTGTAATTGTCAGGCTGTCATCTTCCGCTACCAATAGCAGATTAGACAAAATAGGTAGCGTTTGACGGCGACCCACGACTCCCGCCACCAACTGCAGTGGATCTAACAATGATTCTCGACTTATTGTTAGTTTCATAACCTCTCTTAGGATGTCAATATTCGTAACAAGTTATTATAATCCACATCAATATCGCGGTTGTCCTCACGAAGCTCTTCTATTCTACGAACAGCATGCAAGACCGTTGTATGGTCTTTGCCGCCGAAAGAGTCACCGATTTCAGGTAAACTATGGTTGGTAAGTTCCTTAGCCAGGGACATAGCCATTTGTCTAGGTCGTGCCACTGACCGGGAGCGTCTCTTAGAGTGCAAATCGCTAATGCGAATCTTAAAGTAGTCAGCCACTGTTTTCTGAATATTATCAATACCAACCTGACGATCCTGGATAGCAATTAAATCTCTTAATGACTCTCGTACCTGATCAACCGAGATGCCTCGCCCTGTAAATTTCGCATTGGCAATGACCCGTTTTAATGCACCTTCCAGCTCTCTAACGTTCGAACGAATACGTTCCGCAACGAAAAAGGCGGGTTCCTGTGGCAATTGAACCTGCTCCAAGTCAGCTTTCTTCATCAAAATAGCGACTCTGGTTTCTAAATCAGGCGGCTCAAGCGTTGCTGTCATTCCCCAGACGAAACGGCTTTCCAATCGCTCTTGAAGATTCTCTATTTCTTTAGGATAGCGATCACAGGTCAGTATTATTTGATTACCATCCTCTTGTAACCTATTAAATACATGGAAAAATTCTTCTTGAGACTTCTGACCGTTTGCAAGGAACTGTATATCATCCATCAGCAATACATCTACGGATCGATAGTATTGCGTAAAGTCGGACATGGTGCCGTGTTCAATGGCCCTTACCATATCCTCCATAAATCTTTTCGAATACATGTAGCTGACATTGAGATGGGGATGTTTCTCTAATATTGAATTGCCGATGGCATGCATCAAATGTGTCTTGCCTAATCCCACACCCCCATAGAACAATAACGGGTTGTAAGACGCTCCGCCGACGTTCTCAGAAACCTGTAAAGCTGCTGCTCTGGCAATTTGGTTCGATTTACCCTCGACAAAAGTATCAAAGGTAAAATCCTTATTCAGTCCAAGTAGGGGGAAAAAAGACTCTCTTTCCACGAACGCATTATCGGCCTTTGAACCTTTCGCTCTGTGTGTACTCCCTATTTCTAGGCTCACCGACTGGTCACTGTTTTGCTTAACGAGTTCAATTATCCTCTTAAGAAACTGATCGTTTATTTTATCGAGAATATATTTATTAGGCGCTAGTAGGCGTACATCGCCGTCTCCTGGTACTAATTGCAGGGGTCTTATCCAAGTATTAAATTGCTGTGGTGAGAGTTCGTCTTCCAGACTAGCTAAACATTGTTGCCAAATACTTGTCCCCACAAAACCCCCGTGACTACGTTTATGATTATAGCTTCTTGTTATCTACCAACATGGCTATGCTGAATATACTGAAAAGCTGTTTTGTGCTGTATGTTTGAGTAGTTCATACAGAACACAGAATAGTAACGCCAAACATAGCGTCAAGCCAAGTGCTGTGATAAAAAAAACAATAAAAAAAATGTTTATTTTTCAATATGTTATACATTAATCACCTCAGTAAGCAGTGATCAACCTGTGTGTAACTTGTGGATATAATGCAAATAACCCTAAAGCATTTTTTCTTTGTGGATAAAGCAGTGTTTAATCCAACAGATATACACATCTTATGACAGGATGTCAGATATCTAATTCATAAGTTATGCCAACTACAACATACTGATTATTAAATAAAAAATATACTAATCCACAGAAATCTTGCTATTAATAACAATAACAATAATTTTATATATATATGTATTATTCATTATTACCCTAAGCTCGGTTTCCTTCTGTTTTTCAAAAACTACCAATTTGAGGTAGTGTTTGGTTTGACTGCGATTAGCTTCTTCTTTAGAATCCGCGCTCTCTCAATTGGGTCATCCAAAGATGAAAAGAACATTCCAACCAAGTGTAATTAAGCGCAAACGAACCCATGGTTTTAGAGCACGAATGGCGACTAAGGCTGGTCGTATGGTACTTAAGCGAAGAAGAGCTAAGGGTCGAAAAGCGCTCAGTGCTTGATTAATCGCGGTGTATCAGGCTTGCCCAAACGAGCACGATTGCAGCAAAGCAGTGAATTTAATGCGGTTTTTGAACAAAATTCATTCCGTATCAACGCGTCTGAATTCTTAATTCTAGCGCGAAAGAACGATTTTACCTTTAGCAGACTGGGTATGATCATTAGTAAACGCACAACACCCACTTCAGTAAAAAGAAATCTCTTTAAACGACTCACAAGAGAAGCATTTCGTCATTCCAAACTTAACGAAATACCCTTAGATATCATTGTGTTAGGAAGACCGAAAGCCAATAAGATGACGAAAAAGGAATTATTGAAGAGCTTAGTAGTGAATTTCCAGCGCCTAAACGAACAGTGGGCGACACAACAGTGAAGAAACTGCTCACATCAGGAATATGGCTATATCAGGCAATGCTAAGTGGATTTTTAGGACCACGATGCCGTTTTTATCCCAGTTGTTCTCAGTACGCTATTGAGTCAATTGAAACACATGGTTTATTGAAAGGCTGTGCACTATCGATTCAAAGAATATGCAAGTGCCACCCCTTTCACCCTGGTGGCATTGATGAAGTTCCACCAAAAGAACAGATAACGTCAACCTCGGGGGGAAATTAATGGATTTCCAAAGAATAATCATACTGCTTGGTTTAGCAGTGACATCGTATTTTCTTATTCTTGCCTGGAAGGACGATTATGGGAATGGTCGTAAGGATAGCGTTGCACCGGTAACGTTGCAGTCAGAAGAAGAAACTGTCGTACCGGTAGATTTCTTGCCGCTAGTGGACAGTGAAGCTGACGTCGACGTGATCCCGACGGTAGATGTCAATGAAACAGCGTCAAGTCAGATGGTTGGCCAACTAGATGATGTTGTGGTCGTAACGACCGATGTATTGAAGGTCATTATTAACAAGAAGGGCGGCGATCTAACTTCGGTATCTTTAGTGCAGTTTCCGACCAGCATGGAAACCCAGGACGAACCATTTGTATTGGTAGATCCACGAAACTCCTATAGCGCACAAAGCGGAATTATCGGTCCTAATGGTACAGACACTCCCAAGGGTAGACCGACTTTTATGACTGCCGTCAACGAATATAGTCTTGGAGATAGTGGTGAACTAACAGTTCCAATGAGTTTCATTCAGGAAGATGGCGTAAAAATACTTAAAGAGTTTAAGTTCTACCCTGGAAACTATTTGATCGACATAAATTACAGAGTAGAGAATCCTACAAGTGAAGCTTGGCAGGCTGCCATATTCGCGCAGATAAAAAGAAACTCAGAAGAGCCTTATGGTGTAGATACAAACGGTCTGGGTATGCGGCCTTTTATAGGCGGAGCCACCTGGACTGAAGATGCGCCATATCAAAAACTGGAATTTGAAGATATTGAAGAGGAAAGCTATAGAGCAAAAAACACTGGCGGCTATGTTGCGATGGTTGAGCATTATTTTGTATCAGCGTTTGTGCCAGATAAGGAAAAAGAACACACTTATCAAGCAAGAAAGCTCGCAGACAAAGATGCTTACCTTTTCGGTTTCACTTCGTCGCTCTGGACGATAGCGCCAGGAAGTAACGACGAGCAGCAGTTTCAGTTCTATGCGGGCCCGAAAGATCAGTATCGTTTACGGGAGATTTCAGAAGGGCTAGACCTGACGATTGACTACGGGTTTCTATGGTGGATGGCGCAGCCGCTATTCTTTTTGTTAACCACCATTCAGCAGTATGTTATTAATTGGGGCGTCGCCATAATGCTGCTGACGTTGGTTATTAAGGTGTTTTTATATCCACTGTCAGCCGCTGGGTTTCGTGCAAACGCCGAGCTAAGAAAATTGCAGCCAGAGATGTTGCGTTTACGAGAACAATATGGGGATGACAAGCAAAAATTATCACAGGGCATGATGGCTCTCTATAAGGAAAAAGGAGCTAATCCTTTGAAGGGGTGCTTCCCTTTATTATTACAAATGCCTGTTTTCATTGCACTTTATTGGGTTCTCTTAGAAAGTGTTGAGTTGCGTCAGGCCCCGTTTATGCTTTGGATTCAAGATCTTTCCGTAATGGATCCTTATTTTGTCTTACCCATATTGATGGGTATATCGATGTATTTTGTGACGTTGTTGCAACCCGAACCACCAGATCCCATGCAGGCCAAAATATTCAAGATGATGCCGATCGTGTTCACGTTTTTCTTTCTGTGGTTTCCGGCCGGACTAGTACTTTATTGGCTTGTTAACAATGTACTATCCATTTTGCAGCAATTGTATGTTACGCGGCAGATTGAAAAAAGTTGACGTGTGCATGTAGGGCAATTACATGTATGAGAAAGATACGATCACCGCGTTGGCAACGCCCCTGGGAAAAGGTGGCATTGGCGTAGTTAGAGTTTCTGGCCCCTTAGTGGAGTTGGTAGCTAAAGAGATGGTAGGGGAACTGCCAAAGTCAAGAGTTGCAGCCTATCGAAACTTCTTAGATGCCCAAGGGACAGTAATTGATCAGGGCTTGGTGTTGTATTTTAAAGCGCCGAACTCCTTCACGGGCGAAGATGTTCTGGAGCTACAGGGCCATGGAGGCCCGGTGGTGATGAACCTTGTAGTTGCTCGGGTTCTAGAGCTTGGAGCCAGGTTGGCGAAACCTGGGGAATTTTCTGAACGAGCCTTTCTGAATGACAAAATGGATCTGTCACAGGCAGAAGCCATTGCAGATTTAATTGACAGCGCCAGCAGTCAAGCAGCAAAAAGTGCTTTGCGTTCTCTACAAGGAGAGTTTTCAAAAAAAGTTAACAGTATTATCAAGGGGCTTATAGAGCTACGAGTCTATGTCGAAGCGTCTATCGATTTCCCAGAGGAGGAAATCGATTTTCTAGACAACCCCAAAATTGGAGAAGATTTAGATACCCTAGTCGAAAAGATAGACCAGCTTATAGAACAGGCGGGCCAGGGGGCGCTTCTAAGAGAGGGCGTTAGTATAGTTTTGGCGGGTCGGCCAAATGCCGGTAAGTCCAGTTTAATGAATTGTCTTACTGGTCAAGATACCTCAATAGTGACAGAAATTGCTGGTACCACGAGAGACGTCGTAAATGAGCTTATACATTTGGAGGGCGTGCCGGTTCGTTTAATTGATACTGCGGGCCTGCGTAAAGGCAATAACCCTGTCGAAATTGAAGGAGTTCGTCGCGCAGAAAAAGAGATAGCGTTGGCGGACTATGTATTGGTTGTTGTTGACCTTAATGCACATCGACTTGACCTTACGGCACATATTGATGAACTGCTGGCGACACTGCCGAAGGTAGAAAATTACATAGTTGCGCTGAATAAGGCTGACCTTTGGCAGCCAGAGCACGTATCTGAGAAACAGGTGTTGGTATCGGCAAAAACCGGCAAGGGTGTAGATGATTTACGTGCCCTTATTGCTGAGGGCATTGGCCTTAGAGTAAGTAGTGAGGGGACCTTTATCGCTAGGGCCCGCCACCTGGATGCCTTGCAAAGGGGTATACAAAGTCTTGTAAGAGGTCAGGCGCTATTCGGAAACAATACAGCCGGAGAGTTGTTGGCGGAAGAGCTTCGGAGCTGTCAACAAGCGCTAGGAGAGATTACCGGTGAATTTACCAGCGACGACCTGTTGGGCACCATATTTGCCAGCTTTTGTATCGGTAAGTAGTGCATTCGTGGACTTTGAGAGGCCCATGGGTATACTTGCCGTGGGTCTAATCTGGGTCAGATCTCATGTCTGAGAAGCACTTCGATGTCATTATAGTTGGTGGCGGTCATGCCGGAACAGAGGCAGCACTAGCCTCAGCCCGTATGGGATGTCGAACCCTTTTGTTGTCACAGAATATCGAAACCCTGGGTCAGATGTCATGCAATCCCGCGATTGGTGGGATTGGCAAGAGTCACCTGGTTAAAGAGATAGACGCGTTGGGTGGGGCTATGGCGCTCGCGGCGGATCAGGCCGGTATACACTTTAGAACCCTCAATGCGCGCAAAGGACCAGCAGTCCGCGCGACACGGGCACAGTCAGATCGGGCCCTATACAAAGCGGCGATTAGGTCTGTATTAGAGAATCAGCAGAACCTATATATTATTCAGCAATCCGTAGAAGATCTCGTGGTTACAGGGGATCGAGTAGAGGGTGTCGTTACCCAGATGGGCCTGCATTTCTATGCATCAGCGGTTGTATTGACTGTTGGCACGTTCTTGGGCGGTGTTATTCACGTTGGGATGGAGAAGCAACAGGGCGGTCGAGCAGGCGATGCCCCGTCCAATCGATTGGCATCACGTCTACGAGAATTACCATTTAATGTCGGTCGCCTAAAAACAGGCACACCACCCCGGATAGATGGCAAAACAGTCGACTACAGCGAATTACAGGCGCAACCCGGCGATGAGCCGAGACCGGTCATGTCCTACCTTTCGACTGGTGAGGAGCATCCTCAGCAGGTTTCTTGTTTTATTACGCATACCAGCGAGAAAACCCACGACATCATCAGAGCTGGGCTAGACCGGTCTCCTTTGTATACCGGTGAAATCGATGGTGTTGGGCCCCGTTACTGTCCATCCATTGAAGATAAAGTGGTACGTTTTGCTGATCGTTCGTCGCACCAGATATTCATAGAGCCGGAGGGGCTTAAGACTCATGAAATATACCCGAATGGTATATCTACAAGCCTACCCTATGATGTGCAGCTGGCTTTGGTACGCAGCATCAAAGGCTTTGAGAATGCTCACATTACGAGGCCGGGTTATGCGATAGAGTATGACTTCTTCGAACCACGCGACCTGCAATCGTCACTTCAAACCAGACACCTAGCGGGACTTTATTTTGCTGGGCAGATTAACGGTACAACCGGCTATGAAGAAGCCGCCGCGCAGGGACTGCTCGCCGGCATTAACGCGGCTCGACAAGTTCAGGAACTAACACCCTGGTGCCCCGACAGAAGTGAGGCCTATATTGGAGTACTTGTAGACGACCTGATAACGCTGGGCACCAAGGAGCCGTATCGTATGTTTACCAGTCGCGCTGAATATCGGCTGGTACTAAGGCAGGACAATGCCGATCGACGATTGACGGAGCAAGGCCACTCGATGGGTTTGGTGGATGATCGGCGTTGGCGATTATTTAGCGAAAAGCTTTCCGGTATCGAGACGCTCTCCGAAAAGCTGTCTAAGCATTGGGTGCAGCCAGGGGATGATCGCGTTGAAGCATTTACCGGAAAACAATTGTCTAGAGAGTACAACTTGCTGGAATTGCTAAAACGACCGGAGGTAGAAATCAAAGCGCTGTTGGCGGCGCTCGATATGGACAACAACAACGTTGCTGAGTCCGAACAGGTCGAAATTGATGTCAAATATGCGGGCTATATAGTCCGGCAGCAACAGGAGATAGATCGAGTTAAGTCCCAGCAGGACCTAAGCATTCCGTCTGATCTCGACTATGTTGCCGTGGCAGGTCTCTCTAATGAAGTGAGTCAGAAACTGTGTGCGGTTAGACCCGAGACGATAGGGCAGGCTGCGAGAATATCTGGCGTGACGCCTGCCGCAGTGTCCCTGCTCCTGATTTACCTAAAAAGGCACAAAGCGTCGGCGGCACTTAAGTCGGCATAATGGCCGAGAACTGGCACATTGAAGAGGGGCTGACTCAATTTCCATTTCCGGTTGAACAGGCATTGGCAGGCCGGCTAACTGCTTATGTCCAGTTGCTACTGCGCTGGAACAACGCATACAACCTGACAGCCATTAGGGAACCAGAGCAGATTGTCAGCCACCACCTGATGGATTGTCTGGCAATCGCACCGATGATCCACGGTGTCAATATTGTTGATGTTGGCTCCGGCGCAGGGCTGCCAGGCATTCCGCTGGCGCTGCATTATCCAGAGAAAAAATTCACGTTGCTCGATAGCAATGGCAAGAAGACTCGCTTTCTTACCCAGGTAAAAATTGACCTTGCCATAGAAAATGTCAGCATCGAACAAGGAAGAGTAGAAGACGTGAGTCATGCATTCGATCAGGTAATTTGCAGGGCATTTGCACCGTTGGGCGAACTGGCAGATTCCTGTGCGCACTTACTAAGTGCAAATGGTACTCTGCTTGCCATGAAAGGCGCGAATCAAGAGCTGTTGTCGTTGGATTCTCCACTTGAGCTGGTATCCCGGCGCAAGCTCAATGTGCCGCTTATGGACGAAGAACGGTTCGTCGTTACGCTGGCACCGAGGAAGCCCTGATGGCGTTAGTATTAGCGGTCGCCAATCAAAAAGGTGGCGTTGGAAAAACCACAACCAGCATTAACCTCGCGGCTAGTCTGGCGGCAATGCAACGAGAAGTGCTGCTTGTAGACTTGGATCCACAGGGTAATGCGACTACGGGTAGTGGTATACAGAAGGGAGATACAGAGTATTCGATTTATGATGTCTTAATCGACGGCGTTTCAGCGTCAGAGGCCATGATCAACGCGGAAGCCGCGGGTTATCACTTGTTACCTGCAACTGTAGATTTGACCGGTGCTGAAATCGAACTCCTCGAGATTACTGAATGGGAATATCGGCTCAAAAATGCGCTGCAACAGGCCAGCGATAGCTATGATTACGTTATTATAGATTGTCCGCCATCGCTGGGGTTGCTAACGATTAACGGTCTAGCGGCGGCAGATGCTGTCATTATTCCAATGCAGTGTGAATATTATGCATTAGAGGGACTAACGGCTCTCGTCGATACTATTTCACGCATAACTGGCAAGCTCAATCCTGCGCTGCACATAGGGGGTATTGTGCGCACCATGTTCGACCCCCGAAATAGTCTGACAAAAGAGGTATCCAATGATCTGATGCACCACTTTGGTGACACTGTCTTTCATACGGTAATACCCCGCAATGTACGTCTTGCAGAAGCACCAAGTTATGGGGTGCCGATATTGTATTATGATAAGCAATCGCGGGGTGCCAGGGCCTATCTGGCGTTGGCAGGAGAATTGGTCAGGCGCACGCAAAGCACGGGGAATGGTTGATGGTTACAAAGAAAAGAGGTCTTGGGCGTGGTTTAGAGGCGTTGTTGGGTAGTGATAGCAAGCCTGCACAGGGCGCGATACTTGAGGAATTACCTATTGAATGGATTAAGCCAGGAGAATTTCAACCCAGAAAGACATTTGATGAGCAGGCGCTTGATGATTTGGCTGCGTCTATCAGGAATCAGGGGCTGGTTCAGCCAATCGTCGTTCGGGAAATTGAACCATCCACCTACGAGATAATAGCGGGAGAAAGACGCTGGCGAGCGGCCCAGAGAGCCGAATTGGTCAAGATTCCTGCGATTATAAAGCAGGCTGATGATGAAGCCGTTGTTGCCATGTCTCTGATCGAGAATGTGCAGCGGGAAGATCTAAACCCAATTGAGCAAGCCCAGGCATTGCAACGCCTGGTGGAAGACTTTGGTTTAACACACCAGCAGGTTGCTGATGCGGTTGGAAAAAGTCGGGTTGCGGTGACCAATTACCTGAGGCTGAATAATCTGGGTAGTCATATTCAAGGGATGTTAGCGACTGGGAGCATCGAAATGGGGCATGCGAGGGCGCTGTTGGGGCTTCCAGACGGTGATCAAGAGTCTTTTGCCAGAAACATTGTGCAAAGACAGATGAGTGTTCGGGAAGTAGAGCGGGCAATCCAGAAGACTAAGAAGCCTCCTTCAGATAAGGCCGAAAAACCGTCTGATACGCGTCGTCTTGAGACTAAACTTAGCGCGAAAATTGGACAACCAGTGGGTATACAACACACAAAAAAGGGCGGCGGTAAGCTGGTTATTTCCTACAACGATCTGGATGAACTGGATGGCATATTACGGCACTTTGGAGACTTAGAATAACAGCGTGTTTGCCGGTTGCTCCATCAAACCATTATCTCTATACTGCCGTCCCCGACAGCGTGGCTCAGGGATTTGTTCGTGGAGCATGGATTGCTAAAAGGGTCATGGAATTTGACTGTAACGCGTATACTTGTCGTGCAGTGCATGTTGATGGTGTTGATTGGCATTGCATGTTTGGCCGTTGATTGGGTGACGAGCTATTCGTCGGTATTTGGTGGTTTAGTATGTATTCTCCCAGGCTTGTATGCGGCTATTCGCACACTAAAGGATGCGCCATCTGAGATAACACCGATTGTGGTGGGTGAACTGGGAAAGTTAGCGCTTTCCATAGCGTTATTTATATTGGTTTTTGTGTTGGTACAGCCGCTTAATGTGTTTAGTTTTTTTGGTACTTTTATTGGCTTGCAACTGGTTTATGTTGCCGTACCGGTGCTCGAATCGAGCCGGATGCGAAACTGGCAGAAGCGTCGTTAGACGGAAAAGATAGGAATAAGAACAGGCTTATGGCTGGCGATACACTGACATCACAGGAATACATACAGCATCACTTGACGAACCTGGCGTACGGCAAACATCCTGACGGTACATGGGGGTTTGCAAAAAGCGCACAGGAAATAGGCGAGATGGGCTTTTGGGCAATTCATGTCGACACCATGTTCTGGTCAATACTCCTCGGTTTTGTCTTTCTGGGTCTCTTCATCGTAGCGGCGAGAAGCGCAACAACAGGTGTGCCGGGCACTCTGCAGAACCTTTGTGAGATGGCAGTCGAATTTGTCGAAGAGAACATTACACAGGTATTTGGTAGCAGGCCGAATGCGATTATTGGTCCACTGTCATTGACGATACTGGTCTGGGTTTTTCTGATGAACCTTATGGACCTCGTTCCTGTTGATTTTATACCGCAGGCGGCACATCTAGCTGGCGTTCCTTATTTTAAGGTTGTTTCAACCACGGACCCCAATGCGACACTCGGCATGGCCATCGGTGTTTTTATTTTAGTGCTTTATTACAACTTTAAGATTAAAGGTCCCGTGAAATTTGCCAAGGGCCTGGTCACCCACCCCGTGCCGAAATGGTTTATGTATCCGTTCAACTTTGTGCTGGAGATCGTCGATTTGATCGCTAAACCGCTCTCGCATGGATTACGCTTGTTCGGTAACCTCTATGCGGGAGAAATGATTTTTATACTGATCGCCCTATTACCGTTCTATGCGCAGTGGTTACTATCGTTGCCTTGGGCGATTTTTCACATTCTTATCATCTGTTTACAAGCTTTTGTGTTTATGATTCTGACTATTGTGTACCTGACCCAGGCACACGAGACTGATGAACACTGAGGCAATAATTGAAGTTTTTATAGTAGGAGCATGAAATGGAACAATCGTTAATTTTTATGGCTGGTGGCATTTTGATGGGGCTTGGCGCCATTGGTAGTGGTGTCGGTATTGGTATTTTGTCTGGTAAGTACCTGGAGGGCGTCGCACGCCAGCCAGAGCTACAGCCAATGTTAATGACACAACTCTTTATTGCTTTGGCGTTAGTCGACGCAGTACCCATTATTGCGGTTGGTATTTCGTTGTATATGATTTTTGCCCTGCAAGGGTAGTGACCACCACGGGAAGAAATGAAGCTATAGAGGTGAAGAAAGCGTGAACATTAATGCAACGATGTTGGGCCAGTTAATTTCCTTCGTCCTTTTTGTAGGGGTGTGCATGAAATATGTGTGGCCTTTGCTCACGGAAGCGCTACGAGAGCGTCAGCAAATAATTACTCAAGGGCTTGAGAACGCCGCGGCAGCCGAAAAACAATTAGAAAGCGCCAATGATGCGGCTGATATCGCGTTGGAAGAAGCGAAAAAGCAAGCGGCAGAGCTAATTGGACAGGCCAGAAGTCGGGCCAATCAAATTGTTGAGGAAGCGAAAGATCAAGCATCGGATGAAGCGACCCGGATTGTTCAAGGTGCTCAAAGTGATATTGATCAGGAGATCAACAGAGCTAGAGAAGAACTTCGGGCGCGTGTCAGTGACCTCGCAGTAGAGGGTGCTGAAAAAATTCTGGAGAGTTCCGTCGACCGTAATGTTCATCAAGGCATGCTAAATAATTTGGCTGCACAGCTGTAGAGTGATGTAGATGGCGGAAGCTGAACTTACAACCATTGCAAGACCATACGCCAAGGCTGCGTTTGCTTTTGCACTTGATCAGGACCAGGGTCTTACTCACTGGTCAACAATGTTGGGCATTCTTGCTGCTGCGATGGCCGAGGATGTTGTTCGGGAAAAACTTGATGATCCCAGGTTAACAACAGAGGCTGGTGCAAGAGTCTTAAGCGCCATGTTTGAAAGTGAACTGGATGAAAAGTCGAGAAACTTTTTAGTCGTTTTAGCCGAATTTGGTCGCCTGGAGCTACTACCGAATATTTCAGAACTTTTCGAATTGCTGAAAGCAGAGCACGAAAGGACGATAAATGTTGAGGTCACCAGTGCCTTTGAGGTGACTAGTGAAGAAACCGAAAAACTGTCGGATGCACTACACGCGAAGTTACA
This sequence comes from Pseudomonadales bacterium, assembly GCA_029246605.1. GTDB lineage: Bacteria > Pseudomonadota > Gammaproteobacteria > Pseudomonadales > Azotimanducaceae > UBA7455. The sequence goes on from JAQWMV010000278.1 coordinate 43,161, forward strand.
GCGCGAAGTTAATCTGACAACCCACGTAGATGAGAGCTTATTGGGCGGCGTCGTTATCAAGGCCGAAGATTCCGTTATTGACGGTTCGGTTCGCGGGAAATTGAGAAAACTCTCACAGGCGCTGCAATAAGCAGCAAGAATTTTTAATTTTTGGACACGTAATTACACGTAAAGGAACGGAACATGCAACAACTGAATCCTTCCGAAATCAGCGAGATCATCAAACAACGTATTGATAATCTCGATGTATCTTCAGAAGCACGCAACGAAGGAACAATCGTCAGTGTGTCGGATGGTATTGTGAGAATTCATGGCCTTGCCGACGTACAAAACGGCGAGATGATCGAATTCCCCGATAACCTTTTTGGCTTTGCTTTGAATCTCGAGCGGGATTCAGTGGGCGCAGTGGTGCTTGGTGACTACAAAGCTTTAAGGGAAGGCCAAACTGCCCGTTGTACCGGTCGTATCCTCGAAGTACCGACCGGCCCGGAATTGTTGGGCAGAGTGGTCGATGCGCTGGGTAATCCCATTGATGGAAACGGTCCAATTAACGCGAAGACCACCGCACCGGTAGAAAAAGTTGCACCGGGTGTTATTGCGCGTCAGCACGTTGATCAGCCCGTGCAAACCGGCCTTAAGAGTATTGACTCGATGATTCCTGTCGGTCGAGGTCAGCGAGAATTGATTATTGGTGACCGCCAGACCGGTAAGACTGCTATTGCGATTGATACCATCATCAATCAGCAGAAATCGGGTATTAAGTGTGTCTATGTTGCTATTGGGCAAAAGTTTTCATCCATTGCAAATGTTGTGCGTACCCTAGAAGAATATGGCGCGATGGAAAACACAATCGTAGTCGCGGCAGGTGCTTCAGATCCTGCGCCAATGCAGTATCTGGCGGCATACTCAGGTTGTTCTATGGGTGAGTATTTCAGGGACCGCGGCGAAGACGCATTGATCATATACGATGATCTGACCAAGCAAGCCTGGGCCTATCGACAGATTTCGCTCTTGCTACGTCGACCACCTGGACGAGAAGCTTATCCAGGGGATGTCTTCTATTTACATTCTCGATTGCTCGAAAGAGCGGCCCGTGTCAACGCAGACTATGTCGAGAAGGAAACTAATGGTGAAGTAAAAGGTAAAACAGGATCTCTGACAGCGTTACCAATTATTGAGACCCAGGCCGGTGACGTATCTGCTTTCGTACCGACGAATGTGATCTCGATTACTGATGGCCAGATATTCTTAGAAACCGATATGTTTAACTCGGGTAATCGACCCGCGATGAACCCGGGTATTTCCGTGTCTCGGGTGGGTGGCGATGCTCAGGTGAAGTTCATGTCCAAGATCAGTGGCGGCATCAAGCTGGCGCTGGCACAGTTTCGTGAACTTGCTGCTTTTTCACAGTTTGCTTCGGATCTTGATGAAGCGACCCGTCGGCAACTTGAGCATGGTGAACGTATTTCAGAATTGATGAAGCAAAAACAGTATTCACCGATGACGGTAGCGGAAATGGGTATCGTACTTTTTGCTGCTAACGAGGGGTATCTGGAAGATGTTGAGGTAGAAAAGGTTCTCGATTTTGAGGCTGCACTACTCTCCTACATGCACTCAGAGCATGCGGACTTCATGGCACAGGTTAACGAACGTGGTGAATATACAGACGAAGTTACCGAAACGATGACAAAAGCATTGGATTCGTTCAAATCTACACAAAGCTGGTAAACGAGAGTAATTGAGAAGCCGATATGGCAGGAACTAAAGAACTTCGAAAACAGATCGGGAGTATTCAGAACACTCAAAAGATCACCGGCGCTATGGAAATGGTTGCTGCCAGTAAGATGCGTAAGGCGCAGGAACGGATGGCCCGCGGTCGGCCGTACTCTGATCACATCAGGTCTGTTATTGGTCACGTAGCCAATGCCTCGCCCGAATTCAGGCATAGCTTGATGATTGAGCGAGAAGTTAAAAGAATCGGTTACATCGTTGTTACTACGGATAAGGGCCTTTGTGGCGGACTCAACATCAATTTGTTGAAAGCCATCGTTAACGATGTAAAAAGCTGGGTCGACCGTGATGTAGAAGTTGATTTCTGTCTTATCGGAAATAAGGGTGCACAGTTCTTTAGAAGCTACGGTGGCAACGTCGTAGCTTCCAGCAATCACGTCAGCGAAACGCCGGCGATGTCGGATTTAATTGGCAGTATCAAAGTAATGTTGGATGCGTTTGAGGATGGATCAGTCGATAAGATATACCTCGCGAATAACGTATTTGTTAACACCATGACGCAGACACCGACAATTCGGCAACTGGTACCTTTGGACCCCGAGGAGGATGCAGAACTCAAGCATCGCTGGGATTACATTTATGAGCCAGAAGCCCGTCAGTTGGTTGAAGGTCTGGTAACCAGATTTATAGAGGCGCAAGTCTATCAAGCAGTGGTAGAGAATGGCGCCTGTGAGCAGGCAGCGAAAATGATTGCAATGAAAAGCGCATCAGACAACGCGGGTGAAATGATCGACGAACTGCAGCTTATTATGAATAATGCAAGACAGTCAGCGATTACGCAGGAACTGTCAGAAATTATTGGTGGTGCAGCTGCTGTGTAATACAGCCTGCATCTAGACAAGTTAGATTAGAGGAATATGAGATGAGTAGTGGACGAATCGTATCGGTGATTGGTGCGGTGATTGATGTTGAGTTTCCACGCGATCAGGTACCCAAGGTGTATGACGCGTTGAACGTAGACAAAGTAGACCTGACACTGGAAGTCCAACAGCAACTCGGTGATGGTGTTGTACGCACTATTGCGATGGGAAGTTCTGAAGGTATTAGTCGAGGTTTACCCGTCAGTAATACTGAAGCGCCCATCTCTGTGCCAGTGGGAGAAGAAACCCTTGGTAGAATCATGGATGTGCTCGGAAAACCTATCGACGAGAAGGGCCCAATTGGCGAGAAAATGAAGATGCCAATCCATAGGGATCCGCCAGCATTTGACGAGCAGGCGGGCGGCCGAGATTTACTTGAGACTGGGGTTAAAGTCATTGACCTGATTTGCCCATTTGCAAAAGGCGGTAAAGTTGGTTTGTTCGGTGGAGCTGGTGTTGGTAAGACCGTGACCATGTTGGAGCTCATCAACAACATTGCGAGAGAGCATAGTGGTTTGTCGGTATTTGCCGGTGTAGGTGAGAGAACACGAGAAGGTAACGATTTCTATCATGAAATGGCGGAAGCAGGCGTGCTCGATAAGATCGCGATGGTGTTTGGCCAAATGAATGAACCACCAGGAAACAGATTACGAGTGGCGCTGTCAGGTTTAACCATGGCAGAAAAATTTCGTGACGATGGCAAGGATGTACTGCTGTTTGTAGACAATATTTATCGATATACACTAGCCGGTACAGAAGTTTCAGCACTACTCGGCCGGATGCCTTCCGCTGTAGGCTATCAGCCGACATTGGCGGAAGAAATGGGTGTGTTGCAGGAACGTATTACCACCACGAAATCTGGTTCCATCACATCAATTCAGGCGGTATATGTTCCGGCAGATGATCTGACTGATCCATCACCAGCGACGACCTTCGCGCATCTCGACTCCACCGTAACTTTATCAAGGGATATTGCATCACTGGGTATTTATCCGGCTGTGGATCCCCTTGACTCTACCTCGAGACAATTAGATCCCTTAGTGGTTGGGGAAGAGCATTACAACGTCGCACAAGGCGTACAGGGTGTGTTGCAGAAATACAAAGAGTTGCGGGACATTATTGCAATTCTCGGAATGGATGAACTCTCAGAAGAAGACAAACTCACAGTGTATCGGGCGCGTAAGATTTCTCAGTTTTTCTCACAACCCATGCATGTTGCAGAAGTGTTTACAGGCCAGCCAGGTGTATACGTACCGTTGTCTGAGACCATTAGAAGCTTTAAGGGCATTCTAGAAGGCGATTATGATGACTTGCCCGAGGGGGCATTTTCCATGGTAGGCAGTGTAGATGATGCGATTGAGAAGGCGAAAACGCTTTAGGGTATAGAAAATGGCATCAACCGTACTTTGTAGCATTGTAAGCGCCGAGCAGGAGATCTTTTCTGGTCAGGTGGAAATGGTCATTGCGACCGGCGCCATTGGTGAACTAGGCATCATGCCTGGTCATACACCTTTGTTGACGGGCGTCAAACCAGGTCCGGTGCGATTGATACTTGAGGGTGGCGAAGAGGAAATTTTCTATGCTTCTGGTGGTTTTTTGGAAGTCCAGCCAACAGCAATAACACTCTTAGCCGATACCGCACTACGGGCAGATGATGTCGATGAAGCAGCGGCCGTAGCCGCGCAGCAGAAGGCAGAACAGGAACTTGGCGACCAGCGAGCTGATCTGGACTTTGCGAGAGTCTCTTCAGATCTGCAGGAACAGGCAGCAATGCTTAGAACTGTACGCAAGTTACGAGAAAGAAAAGGATAAGCTGCCACCGACCAGTCGTTAAGAGTAAACTGCAGATATCGGTAGTGTAGTTATTCTAATGAGTGAGCAAAATATTGAAGTCTGTATCCTTGCCGCGGGCATGGGTAAGCGGATGCATTCCACGATACCCAAGGCCATGCAGCGACTGGCGGGTAAGCCGATACTGGCTCATTTGTTGCAGAGCGCACAGGCGTTAAATCCAAGTCAAATTCATGTAGTGATCGGCCCTGAGGGGAATTCGATCAAGTCTGCATTTCCTGAAATGACCGTAAACTGGGTCACCCAGACAGACCGACGCGGTACTGGACACGCAGTGTTACAGGCATTGCCGCATTTCGACAGCGATTCGAGGGTTTTAATACTCGTCGGTGATGCTCCGCTTTTGTCGACTAAGACCATGGCTTCTCTGGCTGCTGTCGAAGCGCCGCTCAGTGTGTTGACGGCCACGATGGAAGATCCCAGGGGATATGGTCGCATTGTGAAGAGTGAATCGGGTTTAATCTCAGAAATTGTAGAACATAGAGATGCGACTGATCTGCAAAAACAGATTTGTGAGATCAATACGGGAGTTATGGCCAGCAGTGCTGCGCATTTACATGACTGGTTACCCCAACTTGATGACGACAATGACCAGGGAGAACTATTGCTGACCGATATTGTGGTCCTAGCAAATCAGGCGGAACTCGAAGTGAAAGCCTTCTTGAGCAAAGATTTACTTGAAGTGACCGGCATCAACAGTTTTTCACAGCTAGCCGCCCTGGAATCTGCGTTACAAAGAAGACGAGCAGAAACGCTGCTGGCTAGCGGCGTACACATAATAGATCCGGATCGTTTTGATCTAAGAGGTGAACTGGAATGTGGTACTGATGTCCATATCGATATTAATTGTGTATTTGAAGGCAAGGTATCCCTCGGTGATGGTGTCAGAATCGGTGCAAATTGCTCTATCAAAGATGCCGTCATTGCGGCAAATAGTGTAATCAAAGAAAATTCAGTGCTTGATGACTGTCAAGTTGGCCCCGAAAGTCAGGTAGGTCCGTTCGCGCGATTAAGGCCAGGTACGCTACTGCATAGTGCCGTAAGCATTGGTAATTTTGTTGAAGTAAAAAACACTGAAGTTGGTACAGGTAGCAAAGCAAGCCATCTAACGTATCTAGGTGATTCGGTGATTGGCAGTGAGGTAAATATTGGTGCTGGGACCATCACCTGTAATTACGATGGAGTTCTCAAGCACACGACGCGAATTGAAGATCATGTATTCGTGGGTTCCAACACGGCGTTTGTTGCGCCTGTCACTATAGGCGCTCGATCTACAATAGCTGCGGGTTCAACTATTACCAAAGATGTAGACGAAGGTGAGTTAGCGATATCGCGCGGAAAACAGAAGAGTGTGGCTAACTGGAAACGACCTGAGGGTGACAAATAATGTGTGGAATCGTCGGTGCGGTAACGAAACGGAACGTCTCGGGGATCCTGCTCGAGGGATTACAGCGTTTGAAATATCGTGGCTATGATTCAGCCGGTTTGTGTGTCATTGATCCTAAAAGTGGTGCGCTCAATAGAGTACGCCGCGTTGGTGATGTTAATGAATTGCAACAAGCCTGCGTGTCAGGACTGGAGGGGGTTGTTGGTATTGCACATACTCGATGGGCAACGCACGGTAAGGCGACAGAAGACAATGCGCACCCTCACGTATCTAACGATACTATTAGTGTGGTACATAACGGCATCATAGAAAACTACCAGGAACTAAGAGAGGAACTCAAAAAAGCGGGGTACCAGTTTACGTCGGATACCGATACTGAAGTACTGGCGCATCTACTGCATCGTGAAATTATGGATGCATCGGGCTTTAGGGATGGTGTATTCAAGGCGCTAAACCTACTTGAAGGCGCCTATGCCATTGCCGTTATGCACGTTGACTACCCGAATTCTTTAGTGGCCGCCAGGGTAGGTAGTCCACTTGTCGTTGGTCTCGGTATCGGTGAGAATTTTGTTGCCTCGGACCCGCAGGCATTACGCCCGGTAACAGATCGTTTTATTTATCTCGATGAAGGTGAAGTGGTAGAACTAAGCGCGGAAGAGGTGTCGGTATTTGGCATCAACCGCGAAGTGATTGAGCGGCGTAGCATAAAACTCGATGATAGGCAGGATGTGGCAGATAGGGGAAATTTCCGACACTACATGGTTAAAGAGATTTATGATCAGCCAGAGGCCTTTGCACAAACACTTGAAGGGCGGGTGACTAAATCCCGAGTTCTAGAGCATGCGTTTGGCGTTGATGCACACGATATTTTTACCAGGGTAAAGGCGGTAGAAATTATTGCCTGTGGCAGTAGTTTTTATACTGGGCTTATAGCTAAATATTGGTTTGAACAGATCGCAGGAATCCCATGTAGCGTAGAGATTGCGAGCGAACAGCGATATCGGGTGACAGCTGTATTGCCGGGTACGTTGTTGGTCACACTATCGCAGTCCGGTGAGACTGCTGATACGTTGGCAGCGCTTCGTTCAGCTGTGCATGAAAACTATATCGCCAGTCTTTGTCTGTGCAATTCACCTAATAGCACCTTGGTGAGGGAATCAGATCTGACACTAATGCTTAACGCAGGTCTTGAAGTTTGCGTTGCATCCACGAAGGCCTTTACTAATCAATTGGGCGATTTACTGCTGCTGGTGCTGGCTCTGGGACGCTACCATGGTGTCGATGAAGCCACGGAGGCGGAAATCGTTTCAGCGTTACATAGCGTGCCGGGATTATTATCCGAGGTATTGACGCTCGATGAAAAGATTCAAAAGATGGCGGAGCGCTTTGTGGATAAGCACCACGCGTTGTTTCTGGGTCGGGGTATTCACTATCCTATCGCTTTAGAGGGGGCGCTTAAGCTTAAAGAAATCTCCTATATCCACGCTGAAGGATATCCAGCAGGCGAGTTGAAACATGGACCGCTTGCCCTGGTTGATGACGATATGCCGGTTGTTGCGGTGGCACCAGGGGATGAATTGTTGGAGAAATTGAAATCGAATCTACAGGAAGTTAAAGCACGTGGTGGTGAATTGTTTATTATCGGTGATGATCAATTTACCGGTGAGGCAGATAGCCATGTCATTAGAATGCCGATATGCCATAGCGTGATTTCACCCATAGTTTACACAATGCCGATGCAACTACTCGCCTATCACGTGGCCGTGTTCAAAGGTACCGATGTAGATCAGCCTAGGAATCTGGCGAAATCAGTTACGGTGGAGTAGTAGTTGGACGTAAGTCATATTCTAGATTCCCTAAACGATGCGCAACGGGAAGCTGTTACGCTGCCAAGAAGTAGTTCGCTGATCTTGGCGGGTGCAGGCAGCGGCAAGACCCGAGTATTAACGCACCGTATTGCCTGGTTAATTCAGACCGAAAGCATATCTCCTTACAGCATTCTCGCCGTGACGTTTACCAACAAAGCTGCTGCAGAAATGCGGGGGCGAATTGAGGCCCTGTTGGAAACACCTTTGCGCGGTATGTGGGTAGGTACATTTCATGGCATCGCGCACCGTTTATTGCGAAGCCATTATCAAGAGGCAAAACTTCCGCAGAACTTTCAAATTATGGATGGTGATGACCAACTGCGATTGGTTAAACGGGTAACCCAGATGCTCGGTCTAGATGAGAAAAAATGGCCCGCACGGCAGGCAATGTGGTTTATCAATTCTCAGAAAGATGAGGGGTTGCGCCCACAGCATATTGAAGACTACGGTGATTTATATCTAAAGACACAACTCTCTGTCTACCGTGCCTATGAGGAGGCATGTGATCGGGGCGGAATGGTTGATTTTGCCGAGTTGTTACTAAGGGCCCATGAACTCTGGCTCAATAATCCCGTACTGTTAAAACACTATCAGGAGCGCTTTGCTGCGTTGCTGGTTGATGAGTTTCAGGACACCAATACAATACAGTACGCCTGGTTGCGAATACTAGCGGGAGAACAGGATAACCTTATGGTGGTTGGCGACGACGATCAGTCGATCTATGGTTGGCGAGGCGCTCGAATAGAAAATATCCAGCGCTTTACCTCAGATTTTCCCAACAGCACAACCATAAAACTGGAACAGAACTATCGGTCGACTGGCACGATATTGAAGGCAGCAAACCATCTTATTGACAATAATGCCGGCAGGCTCGGTAAAGATCTATGGACCAAGGATGGTGACGGTGAGCTGATTAGCATCTACGCCGGCTATAACGAGATTGACGAAGCAAGGTACATTTCAGAGAGAGCCAAACAGTGGGTAGCGGATGGTAATCGGCATTCGGAAGCTGCTGTGCTTTATCGATCTAATGCTCAGTCGCGTGTACTTGAGGAAGCGATGTTAAGAGCGGGATTGCCCTATCGGATATATGGGGGTCAACGATTTTTTGAACGAGCTGAAATTCGTAATGCCCTCGGATACGTCAGACTGATCAGTCACCGTGATGCGGATGCAGCGTTTGAGCGCGTAGTTAATGTGCCGCCTAGAGGCATAGGCGACAGAACGTTAGAAGAAATCCGGCTCAGATCGCGGACCGAGGGAATTCCGCTTTGGCGGGCAGCTGGCCAGCTATCGACAGATCAAGGAGTGACTGGTCGAACTCGTAACGCAATTAAGGGATTTATAGCGGTGGTTGATGCCATGGATGAAGAGACAGAGAATGCGGACCTTGAATCGTTAGTGGAAACAGTTATCGAAAAATCGGGCTTGATTCCCTATTACGAGAAAGAGCGGGGGGAAAGAGGGCAGGCAAGATTAGAAAACCTCGCGGAACTGATATCTGCCGCCAGAACCTTCAATCCGGATGAGGACCTGTCATTCGATAGTGAAACTACCGACGGGGCGCCAATGTCGCTGCTTGATGAATTCCTGTCACATGCATCATTGGAGGCCGGTGAAGGCCAGGGGGACCCTAACCAGGACTGCATTCAGTTGATGACTATGCACAGCGCCAAGGGGCTTGAGTTCCCAGTGGTGTTTCTGGCGGGGATGGAGGAAGGTTTGTTTCCACACTCAATGTCCCTCGAGGAGCCTGGGCGGTTGGAAGAAGAACGGCGACTTTGTTATGTGGGCGTCACTAGAGCAATGCGCCAGCTTTACTTCACCCATGCTGAGTCACGACGCTTGCACGGTACGGATAGCTATAATCAATTATCACGGTTCGTCAGCGAGATTCCAGAAGAGTTATTACAGGAGGTTCGGGTACAGAATACGGTATCCCATCGCCATGGAATATCGTCCAGCATGGTGCCCACGGAAACTGATATAGCGGGCTTTACACTAGGGCAAAGAGTTCATCACGCGAAATTTGGAGATGGCGTTGTACTGAATTATGAAGGCCACGGTAAGCAGGCTCGGGTTCACGTTAATTTCTCAGAAGGTAGCAAATGGCTTATGGTGTCGTTTGCTAATCTACAGACAGTTGGATAGGAGTTTAGGATGTATAGAGTTTTAGTTGGGCTGATCGTTGTCAGTTTACTGATGGCCTGTAGCAAAGAAGAATCACAAACCGGCGAGATATCTTCAACGCCCGAAACTATTTATAACTGGAGAATGGTGACAACCTGGCCAAAGAATCTTCCTGGCCTTGGTGTTGCGCCGGAAACTCTAGCAAAAAATGTTAAAAAAATGAGTGCGGGCCGTTTGAATATCAAGGTATATGGGGCAGGTGAAGTTGTGCCAGCGCTGGAGGTCTTCGAGGCGGTATCACAGGGAACGGTGCAGATGGGTCACGGTGCCGCTTACTATTGGAAAGGAAAAGTGCCTATTGCGCAGTTTTTTACTGCGATTCCGTTTGGCTTAACTGCGCAGGAAATGAACGGTTGGCTGCTCCATGGTGGCGGCATGGAACTATGGGAAGAACTATATGATCCATTCAATCTTGTACCGATACCCGGTGGTAACACGGGTGTTCAGATGGCCGGCTGGTTTAATAAGGAGATAAATTCATTAAGTGACCTGCGAGGCATGATGATGCGCATTCCAGGTTTGGGTGGCGAAGTCTTTGAACGCGCCGGTGGCACAGCGGTAAATCTACCTGGGGGTGAGATTTATACCAGTCTTCAGACTGGTGTCATTGATGCCACAGAATGGGTTGGTCCCTACAATGATTTAGCATTCGGCCTGCATCAGGTCGCTAAGTACTACTATTATCCTGGCTGGCAGGAACCGGGCCCGACGCTTGAAGTAATTATTAATAAGCAGGCTTACGAGTCGTTGCCGGAAGATCTAGCGGAAATACTGCGGCAGGCCACCCTCGCGATAAACAATGATTTACTGGCTGAGTACACGGCGCGAAATAATGCCGCGTTGACTGAGTTGGTAGATCAACATGGTGTTGAGTTACGGCGCTTACCTGATGATGTTCTTGATAAGCTTAAGAAGATTTCTGAAGAGGTAACGGCCGAGATCGTTGATGATGATCCGTTGTCGCAACGAATTTACCAGTCCTTTATGCAGTACAGGGAAGGGGTAGTGAATTATCACGAGATTTCCGAAAAAGCTTATATCAACACAAGGGATTAAGTCAGTATTCCTGGCGATCAGGAATTTTAGCGATTAGGAATAGAGCAAAGAGGGCAACCAGGTTGCAAGGGATGGTTGCCAAGCCAAGATCAGCAGCATGGCGAGTTGAATGATGACAAACGGGACGACCCCTTTATATATTTGACTCGTTTTGATGCTACCTGGTGCAACACCACGAAGGTAGAAAAGTGCAAAGCCGAAAGGCGGTGTCAAAAAAGACGTCTGTAGGTTAATGGCAATCATGATTCCTAACCAAATGGGGTCGATGCCCATTGCCATGAGTACTGGACCGACGATTGGGACAACAACGAATGTGATTTCGATGAAGTCTAGTATGAATCCCAGCAGAAAAATAACCAGCATGACTACAATCATTGCCCCGATGGCGCCGCCCGGCATGTCATCGAACATGTGCTGAACTAATTCATCACCACCATAGCCGCGAAACACCAGAGAAAATATGGACGCACCGATGAGAATAAAGAACACCATCGAGGTTGTTTTGGTTGTCGATTGCGTGATCTGTTTTAGATCGTCAAAGCTAATGGAGCGCATTGCGAGCAGTATTGCACCCAGGGCTCCAACGCCTGCCGCTTCGGTTGGTGTTGCAATTCCGAGCAGTATTGAACCCAGGACGGCGAAGATCAAAATGAGGGGGGGCGCGATGCTGGTTAGCAGTTCTAAAGGTGAGACACCGCTGGTGGATACTGGTGGTGCTCGATCCGGTTTGAGTAACGCTGTAATGAAAACATAAGCCGCGTAACACACTACCAGTATCAAACCGGGAATGAGCGCCCCGGCGAAAAGATCACCGACGGAAACCGTTTTTGGATTAAAAATACCCTGGCTGAGCTGAGCTTGTTGGTAGGCGTTAGAGAGAACATCGCCTAACAGTACGAGCGCAATCGATGGTGGAATAATCTGACCCAGCGTACCGGTGGCGCAAATTACGCCCGTTGCCAGAGCAGGATCATACTTAGCGCGTAACATTGATGGCAGAGACATCAGTCCCATTGTGACGACGGTCGCACCGACAATGCCAGTGCTGGCAGCCATCAGCATACCAACGATGGTGACTGCTAACCCAAGTCCGCCTGGGAGGGGGCCGAACAGGCTGCTCATTGACGCAAGAAGTCGCTCGGCGATCTTAGATTTTTCGAGAATGACGCCCATGAGCACAAATAGCGGTACTGCCATAAGTGTTTGATTGGAGATGATCCCGAATATGCGATTCGGTGTTGCCATCAAAAAGGCAGCGTCAAAGGTGCCCGAGATCATACCCACCAGAGCCGCTATCAAGGCTGTACCAGCTAGAGTCAGGGCGACGGGATAGCCCAGAAGCAACAGCAGGAAGGTCGTACCGATCATGATTAAAGGAGCGAATTCTGCCATTGCTATTGTGTACGCAGCACGGAGACGTTCCGAAGCAGATCTGCAAAACCTTGTAAGAATAACAAGAACGCCATAGTCGGGATCAGCGCTTTTATAACGTAAGTTCCTGGCAGACCACCTGGCTGGGCTGAAGATTCACCGAACGACCAAGAGAGCGCCACGTAGTCCAGGCTGGCGAAAAAGATAAAAGATGATACAGGAAACAAAAAAATCAGGGTACCGATGATATCGATTACGGCGCGTACGCGTGGCGACATGCGTTGATAGATAATGTCTACGCGTACGTGATTTTGGTGTTTCAACGTATAGCCTATGCCCAGCATGAATACTACGCCATGCATATACATGACAGATTCCTGAATCGCGATAGAACCCATGTTCAATAGATATCGCGCAACCACCACGATGCAGGTGACTAGCATCATCAGCAGCGTGAGCCAAGCAATCGATTTGCCCAGGAGTTCTGCCAGGTTGTCCAGGATTCGTATGACTGCAGGCACGATTCTATGTGGGTGAGTACATGTAAAAATCTAACACGATGCTGATAAAAACAGTCAGACCCAGCCAGTGGTTGTTCAAGAAAGCTTTAAAACATCCTTCCTGTGTTCTACTTTTGATGAGATATTGTTGATATGCACAAAAACATGCAGCGAAACATAACCCCATAAAATAGGGCCAGTGCAGCTCTGCAATTTGTCCAACAAGATATAGTCCGTAGATAAAAAGTAGCTGTAGCGTACCGATTAACAGTCGATCCATGTCTCCAAATAAAATAGCAGAAGACTTTAGACCGAGTTTAATGTCGTCCTTGCGGTCAACCATAGCATACTCAGTGTCGTAGGCGACGATCCAGAGCAGGTTTGAGAGAAACAACAGCCCTGTAAGCTTGGTTACATCATTGGCAACTGCCGTAAAAGCCATTGGTATACCGAAAGAAAAAGCGACACCCAGCACCGCTTGCGGCATATAGGTATAACGTTTCATGTAGGGATATATAACTGCAATACCAGCACCGAAAAAGGCGAGAATAACTGTAACTAGATTGGTACTTAGCACCAGTACCAGCGCGAGAAAACAAAGTATGCCCATGAATGTAAAGGCTTCGCTGATATCGATTACACCTGTGGCAAGGGGTCTGTCCTTGGTACGTGCCACCGCGATATCGAATTTTCGATCAGCGATGTCATTCATGATACAACCCGCTGACCGGGTAAGTGCGGTGCCAACTAGAAAAACCACGAATAGATGCCATCCTGGCCATCCCTTCCCGGCTAACCATAACGCCCACAGGGTAGGCCACAGTAATAAGTAAATGCCGATAGGACGATCCAGACGGGCCAGACTGACAAAATCAAAATAACGCGGGAAACGTGACTCGAATACAGAGTGAATCTGGAGAAATCGGATCATTTTGTCACGTTGCTCTTAAATACGTTAGTATACGTCGCTGCTAAGCACCTTCAAGTTCGATGTTCAATGAGGATTTCAATGAAAAAGTGGCAGTGTATTGTCTGTGGGTTTACTTATGATGAGAAAGAGGGATTAGTCTCCGAGGGCCTTGCTCCGGGGACAAAGTGGGATGATATCCCTGATGACTGGTGCTGCCCGGAATGTGGTGTAGCGAAGGAAGATTTTGAAATGGTTGAGGTCGCATAGCATGGACAGATCACGATTAACCCGAAATATAGTAATTGGTATGTTGGCGGGGTTAGTCGTCGGCTCGTTATTTCACTGGATGGGCGAAAGTGTTTTATCGAACTATCTGGTTAATGGATTTTTTGATTTTGGTGGGAAAGTTTTTATCGCAAGTCTTAAATTGCTTGTGGTACCTTTGGTATTCTTCTCTCTAGTTTGCGGCGTAAGCAATCTTTCTGACGGCTCAAGCATGGGGCGCATTGGAATAAAGACCCTGTCTTTGTACTTAATGACAACAGCCATCGCTGTGACACTCGCGCTAACGATTGCTACGACAATTAATCCCGGTGTTGGCATAGATCTTGGAGTGGCTACCGAATTCGTTGTGAAAGAAAGTCCGTCTCTAAAGCAGGTGTTAATCAATATATTTCCTACTAATCCCTTACAGGCAATGGCTGAAGGGAACATGCTGTAAGTCATTGTTTTTGCGATATTAATTGGTGTTTCTATCAGTCGGTGCGGGGATCCCGGTACGCGCGTTAGGTCATCTTTAAATGACTGGAACGATGTGGTCATGCGATTGGTGATTATGTTGATGGCCGTTGCACCGTTTGGTGTGTTCTGTCTGATGGCAACTCTGTTCACCAACGTGGGTCTGGGTGCAATCGCAGACCTGTTCAAGTATTTCATGACGGTAGTAATCGTGTTGGTAGTACATTTCCTGTTCACCTATGGTCTTGTTGTACGGTTCATGGCGAAACTAAATCCAGTTACTTTTTACAAACGCTTTGCTCCCGTCATGGCATATGCATTTAGTACATCCTCGAGTAACGCTACGTTACCCGTCACGCTGGAAACTGTTGAGCATCGATTAGGTGTTAAAAATGAAATTGCTTCGTTTACAGTGCCGTTAGGTGCAACCATAAATATGGATGGGACCGCGATCATGCAGGGTGTCGCGACGGTATTTATTGCTCAGGCCTATAACATAGACATATCGATGACCGGTTATTTGATGGTTGTTTTGACAGCAACGTTGGCATCCATTGGCGCAGCGGGTGTACCGGGTGTGGGATTAATTACATTGGCGTTGGTTCTGCAACAGGTTGGATTGCCGGTGGAGGGCATCGCGCTTATTATCGGTGTTGATCGACTTCTCGATATGATGCGTACTGCGGTGAATGTGACCGGCGATGCAGCGGTATCGACGGTGGTGGCACGTAGCGAAGATAAGTTTGATTTCGAAGTGTTTGAGGCTGAACAGTCTTCTTAGACCTGACTTAGTTCGTCTGGTATTGAGGTCCAGCGTCGAATTATCATATCGACCTTGTCCGGCTCTAATTCAAATATCGCATTCGATGTTGTACGCACTTCCGTTAACATATGGGCATCTCGGATTAGATCGGCGATTTTAAATTGTAGTGCCCCAGATTGCTTACTACCCAGCAATTCACCGGGTCCGCGAATCTTTAAATCTTCTTCGGCGATGAAAAAGCCGTCATTGCTATGTCGCATTACTGCCAGGCGTTGTTTGCTCATTTCCCGAAGTGGGGGGTGATATAACAACAGGCAATGACTTTCGCCACTGCCACGACCAACCCTGCCACGAAGTTGATGCAATTGAGACAGCCCGAGCCGTTCGGAGTTTTCAATAATCATTAGGGTCGCGTTGGGAACGTCCACACCGACTTCAATCACGGTGGTCGCGACTAGAAGATCAACGTTACCGTTCTTGAATTCCGCCATGGTTTCGGCTTTCTGTGGATAGTTCATACGACCATGGATCAGAGCGATACGAAGCTCAGGTAGCGCTTCGGTTAGGTCCTTTAAGGTTACCTCAGCAGCCTGACTTTCCAGTACTTCGGACTCTTCGATAAGGGTACAAACCCAGTATGCCTGAGCACCGTTACCGCACAATGATCTAATGCGTTCGATCACTTCAGGCCTGCGGCTGTCAGGTAGTACACTTGTAGTAACGGGTGTTCTACCAGGTGGTAGCTCGTCGATGATAGAAGCATCCATGTCTGCATACATACTCATGGTGAGGGTTCGAGGTATCGGTGTCGCAGTCATAATGAGCTGATGCGGTGTATTGCCACCACCCTTTTCTCGTAATGCTAATCGCTGATGGACACCAAAGCGGTGCTGCTCATCGATAATGATCAATCCTAGATTGTGGAAAACAACGTCGCTCTGGAAAAGGGCATGGGTGCCAACGATAATATTCGCCTGACCGATTTGAATTTTCTCAAGTTCTTGGCCTCTAGCTTTCCCCTTCACCTTGCCTGATAGCCACGCTACAGTGAAGCCTAACGGAGTAAGCCACTGACTGAAGGTGACGAAGTGTTGCTCCGCCAAGACTTCCGTTGGTGCCATAATTGCGGCCTGCAAATTGTTTTCAGCAGCCTGTACGGCCGCTGCGGCTGCGACAACTGTTTTGCCAGACCCGACATCACCCTGGAGCAATCTGAGCATTGGGTTCGCTTTAGCAAGGTCGGCACTAATATCTTCCAAGACGTGTTGTTGAGCACCGGTCAGTTCGAAACCTAGATTAGTAATGAGTTCAGCACAAAGTTTCGACGGCGGTGCGAGACTGTAAGCGGTATGCGTATCTACTTGTGCCCTGATGTAACGTAGACTGGCATGGTGTGCAAGTAATTCTTCAAATGCCAATTGAGCCTGTGCTGGATGGGTACCTGACATCAGCGCCAATATG
This sequence comes from Pseudomonadales bacterium, assembly GCA_029246605.1. Classification (GTDB taxonomy): domain Bacteria; phylum Pseudomonadota; class Gammaproteobacteria; order Pseudomonadales; family Azotimanducaceae; genus UBA7455. The sequence continues at coordinate 59,907 of JAQWMV010000278.1, forward strand.
TCTGCGTCCGCAGGTGGCTGATGAATCATCATCAGCGCAGCATTGATATCAATCGAGTTATCTCTGTTCAGTAATTCTGCTAGCGGTTCCTCGTCTAACATTATCAGCACCTGGGTTACCAAGGATCGGTAGCGAGATTGACTAAGCCCGTCGGTTGCGGGATACACCGATGTTAGGGTTTTTTCGAGCGGGCTTGAAGTTTTCTCATATTCAGGGTGGTAGATCTCGAGTCCGGAAGCGCCATTTCGGACTTCGCCAAAACAACGAATGCTGGTCGCTGAAGCAAGGTTAGCTTGTTGGGCTTTGGAGAAGTGGAAAAAACGCAGCGCAATTTTTCCAGTACTATCCTGGAGATAAGCCAACAGACTCCGACGTCTGCCATAAGCCACGTCACATGCGACGATGTCTCCTTCGAGCACCACGGTTTGACCTGTTTGTGCGGCGCCGATTGCGGTCACCCGGGTGCGGTCTTCATAACGCAATGGTAAATGGAACAGCAGATCATGGAGTGTCGTAATACCCAGTCGTTCTAACTTGGTTGCCAAAGCGGGTCCAATACCCTTCAACGTTAATACAGATTTTTCGGTGAGCGACATTAGATCACCATAATGGCATCAATCTCGATTTGTGATTGCTTTGGTAGTGCAGTGACTTCGATAACGGCGCGAGCGGGAAACGGCTCGCGTAGAAACTTATTCATGATGGTGTTGACCCGCTCAAAGTGATCTAGATTGATGAGGAATACCGTAAACTTAACGACAGCATCAAGGCTACCACCTGCGTTCTTGCAGACAGCGTTCAGGTTATCCATAACCTGTTGAATTTGCTCGTCTATATCTTGTGAGATCAGTGTCATTGATTCGGGTAATAAGGGAATCTGTCCGCTAATGTAAATCGTATTACCCGTTTGAATTGCTTGTGAGTAGGTTCCAATAGCCTTCGGCGCCTGGTCAGTGGTTAAACGCTTTTTTATCACCATGGTAGTCCTAGTTTCTTGTGCGTAGGATTCTGTTGATAGACTTGAGCAGTCGTAATCGCTTGATGACCTGGGCAAGATGGACTCGGTCCCGCACAGCAATGACAACATTGACGATACCTAGCCTGGCATCTTTCTCGATCATGCCAATGTGCTCGATATTGGCATCTTCGTTGGTAATAGTAGAGGCCAGAATAGCTATGATGCCTTTCTCGTATTCCAGTTCCAGGCGAAGTTCAACGGAAAACTCATGATTCACAGCGGGATCCCAGCGAACCGTCATGACTTCATCTGGTTTGTCCCGTAGGTCTTGCATGTTGCGGCAAGTATCGGTGTGGATAACGATTCCTCGACCAGCACTGATATGCCCGATAATTGGATCGCCGGGTATTGGTTTGCAGCAGCGCGCACAGGTTACAACAAGGCCTTCTGTCCCCATTATAGCCAGCGGACCGTGTTGATCCTCCTGGTGGTCTGTCTCAAGGGTCAACAAATGTCGGGTAATCACATATGCCATTTGATTCCCGAGGCCGATTTCACTTAACAGTTCATCCATATTCTGTGCTTTCCGGTCTTTTAGAACACGTTGTATGGTTTCTTCTGGAAGATCCTCCAGACTGGTGTTGTAAGTCGCGAGCGTTCGATTCAGTAATCGGCCACCTAGCGCAATTGATTCATTGAGTTGCTGATGCTTGAGGGCATGCCGGATACTACTTCTGGCCTTCCCTGTTATGGCGAAGTTTAGCCAGGCAGGACTTGGTTGAGCGCCTGGTGCTGTTATGATTTCGACGGTGACCCCGCTATCTAGCGTCGCACTTAGTGGTGCAAGATGTCTGTTGATCCGACAGGCAACACACGTGTTACCGATATCAGTGTGTACGGCATAGGCGAAGTCAATGGGTGTTGAACCCTGGGCAAGATCATAGATATCACCAAGAGGTGTAAACACATAAACCTCATCTGGGAAAAGGTCGATCTTAACGTTCTCGATAAACTCCAGGGAACTACCCGTACTTTGCTGGATTTCTAAGAGCCCTTTCATCCACTCTCGCGCTCGAATGTGATTGGGTGACTCTTCTGTAGATTTGTAAAGCCAGTGCCCTGCGAAACCGTTGTTGGCGATTGTCTCCATTTCGGGTGTACGAATTTGAATTTCGATAGGGAGGCCATGCATGCCGAAAAGTGTTGTATGCAATGACTGGTAGCCGTTGGCTTTGGGTATCGCGATGTAATCCTTAAAGCGCCCGGCAACGGGTTTATACAAATTGTGCATAGCGCCGAGGGTGCGATAACAAGTGTCAACTTTATCGACGATAATACGAAACGCATAGACATCCATGATTTCGTAAAACGATTTACGCTTGCTGCGCATTTTGTCGTAAATGCTGTACAGGTGTTTCTGACGACCGAATACTTCAGCCTCGATCCCATATCGCTTCAGACATTGCGCGATTGATTCCTGTATTTTGCCAACCACTTCCTTTCGGTTGCCGCGAGCTCGATTAACGGCTTTCTCAATCATTGAGGAACGCAGGGGATATAACGCTCTGAAGCCAAGTTCCTCTAATTCTACTCTGACATTGTTCATGCCAAGTCGATTGGCGATTGGGGCATAGATTTCGAGTGTTTCCCGCGCGATTCGCCGTCGTTGTTCCCCATCGAGGGCATCCAGCGTTCGCATATTGTGCATACGATCTGCGAGCTTGACGAGGATAACCCGAATGTCTTTTGCCATCGCCAGGGTCATCTTTTGGAAATTCTCCGCCTGAGCTTCAGCGCGAGATTCAAACAGCATGGTATTTAGCTTACTGACACCATCGACCAGATCAGCAACCTGACTGTCGAATTCTTTACTAATGATGTGCTTGGGTACGCCGGTGTCTTCGATGACGTCATGTAGGAGTGCGGCCATCAGGCACTGATGATCCATATGCATATCTGCAAGGATGGAAGCAACTGCCAGGGGGTGAGAAATATAGGGTTCACCGGATTGTCTCGTTTGCCCGGTATGTGCTTCCTCAGCGAAAAGGTAGGCTTTTTTAACCTGCTGGATGAGCTCGGGTTCCAGGTAGTTATCTAGGGAATGGGCAAGGCTGTCAATAGTTAGCAAGGCGTACCCCCGCTAACACGTTGTCTGTTCTTAGAATATTGAGTCTGGTTGGTCAAATCCAT
>JAQWMV010000008.1 GCA_029246605.1 Pseudomonadales bacterium
GCTGCTTGTGGATATTCTTAGTGCTGGGAGTGGCTTAGCCAAGGAAGAATCTCTGGTCTACGGGGAGGGACTGACAGTGAGTGCCACCAGTTTCGAGCGACTACTCCCTGAATCCTCCAGGCTCTTTATTCTGGATCGTAAAGGCAGTGATATTCGCGAGGTGGCGGACCTCGATGATGCGCTCTTCGTGATGACAGACCATATCCCGATGCCCAAGAACACGCTGAAGCATTTATCGCGGTTAGGGGCCAAGACTCTGTCGCTGGGGCCGACTATGCTGCATACATCCCAGTGCATTAGTGTTATCCACAACGAACTGGATCGACGCACGTAAAGTCTGTTGTTGTTTGCCCCGTGTGATTAAGGAATAATCACCAGCTAATTTTTGTCAGTACTAATTCGGTAGGCAACTAATATGGTAGATCAAATTGAGTCCATCGCGATCTTGGGTGGGACTGGAGATTTAGGGGGAGGGCTCGCTCGGCAGTGGTCCCGTGCTGGCTATAAAATTCTAATTGGTTCGCGAACCCTGGAGAAGGCGGAAGCTGCAGCAAAAGCGTTGCTGGATGAGTTCCCCGACCTTAATGTCACCGGACATGAAAACCTGGATGCTGCGACGACGGCGGACCTGGTCGTGCTAACCGTGCCCTTTGCACACCAGATTAGTACGCTCGAGACAGTTAAGCCGGGATTGACCGGCAAGGTGCTTGTTGATGTCACGGTGCCCCTCGTGCCGCCCAAGGTAGGGACGGTACAGTTACCGGCATCCGGTTCAGCAGCGGAGGCCGCTCAGGCCTGTCTGGGTGACGATGTTCAGGTTGTATCGGCATTCCAAAATGTCGGCGCACAACATCTTAATGAAGACCATGCCATTGCCTGCGACGTACTGGTGACCGGGAATAAACGTGCTGCTCGCGATACCGTGATTTCCCTGGTCGAGGTATTAGGACTTAAGGGTTGGCACGCCGGTCCGCTGGCCAATGCGGCCGCCGCCGAAGCCATGACTTCAGTGTTGATCACTATCAACCGCCATCACAAGATAGAGGGTGCAGGCATTTTGATTACCGGTGAACCAGCAGCGTCATGAAGCTCACCTACATTGGCGTTGACAATATCCCCATGGTTGAACCTGGGGATGATTTGCTCACGCTGATTGATGCGGGCCTTGTCAGTATGGGTGAACAGCTGATGGCTTCTGACGTTATTGTTATGGCGCAGAAGATTGTGTCAAAGGCGGAAGACCGATATCTGGATCTAAACTCAGTGACTCTCTCTGCGGAAGCGCAGCAGCTTGCGACTGAAGTGGATAAGGACCCTCGGAAAGTTCAGGCCATCCTCGATGAATCCAATGAGGTCGTGCGCAAACGTCCGGGTGTGTTGATCGTTGAGCAAAACCAGGGTTTTGTACAAGCTAATGCTGGCATTGATCAGTCGAATATTGATGTCGATGGTATTGATGCAGACGATCTATGTCTGCTGTTACCGCTGGATTCTGACGCGAGCGCTGCAACACTTTGTGACGCGGTTAAAGCGCGGCATAACATTGAAGTCGGCGTCATTATCAATGACAGTGTCGGCCGCGCCTGGCGTATGGGTACGATGGGGCTCGCGATCGGCGTTGCCGGGTTCACCGCACTCGAAGATTATATTGGTCAAACCGATATTTATGGCCGGGAAATGGTCGTGACCCAGGTCGGTGCCGCAGATGAAATGGCCGCCGGTGCATCCCTGGTGATGGGACAGACCACTGAGAAAACCCCGGTAGTGATCGTGCGTGGTTATCACCCGCGCGATCCGCAAGACGATACCCTGCGTGGTGTTAAGCCGCTGCTCAGACCCAAAGAAATGGATATGTTTCGATAACGTGAAAAAGTGCCTCGCATTATCAGGGGGAGTTGGCGGCGCCAAGCTGGCCCTTGGCTTGTCCAAGATCCTTGCCCCTGAAGAATTGACTGTCATTGCCAACACGGGCGATGACTTTACGCATCTGGGGCTCGATATCTGTCCCGATCTGGATACGGTGATGTATACCCTGGCGGAGGTCAGCAACCGCGAACTGGGCTGGGGGCAGGCCGGTGAGACGTGGAATTTTCTTGAAGCGCTGTCGCGTTTGGGTGGCGAAACCTGGTTTCGACTGGGGGATCGCGATCTTGCGACCCACATAGCAAGAACGTCCAAGCGAAGACAGGGCGCTTCGCTTAGTGATACCACTCGCGAACTGTGTGGCTCCCTAGGTATCGAGTACCCGCTGGCACCGATGACCGATGATGATGTTAAGACTATTGTTCATACCGACAATGATCAGACGCTGTCTTTTCAACATTATTTCGTCCGTGATCGCTGCGAACCTAGGGTGACGGGTTTTCATTTTGAAGGGATTGAGAATGCAGCGCCCAGCCTGACTTTTATAGCGGCCCTGGAAGATCCAGAGCTCGCGCTTATCGTGATCTGTCCTTCCAATCCATTTGTCAGTGTCGATCCGATATTGGAACTCCCTGGCGTGATGGACCGGATTGGCAGTACACCGATGGTGGCGGTCTCGCCCATCGTAGGTGGGCAGGCGATTAAGGGCCCCGCAGCGAAGATGATGAACGAACTCGGCATGCCCCAGACTGCAACTGCGGTTGCAGAACACTATGTCCAAAAGTACGGTTGTGCCCTGACCGGATTTTTCGTTGATACCGAAGATGCGCCGCTGCAGGCCGACATCCAGGCGCTCGGTCTTGAAACTATCGTCACTAACACGGTCATGGTAACGTTGCAGGACAGAATTGATCTTGCGCAGCAGATCATGGACTTCGCAAATCGGCTCTAGGCGATGACGACAACAGCGGTAATCCCCATTAAACAACTTGCTCACGCGAAACAGCGTCTGAGTGGCCTGTTATCTGAACAGGAACGCAGCGATCTATTTCGGGCGATGGTAGAAGACGTGCTGGTAGTCGTCGAGGTTTGTCCGTTGATTGACGAGATCCTTGTGGTGACGAGTGATGCGGAAGTGCAGAATCTTGCTTTAAGTTTCGGTGCAAAGATCATGGCAGAACCGGTGAATCCGGGGCTTATCACGGCGGTGACAGCCGCCGCCACAAGACTTGGGGATAACGGTGCTGATACACTGGTGTTCCTGCCGGGAGATATTCCCCTGGTGAGTCCGGAAGAGCTTGAAGTGGTATTGGACGGGTTTGGCGCGAGCGATCTGCCTGAGTTTCATATTGTGCCGGCGGCGGATCTTGGCGGGTCCAATTGTGTTGCCTGTTCGCCACCCGATTGCATGACGTTTGGGTTTGGCGAGGACAGTTTCAGGCGGCACTTGAGAATCGCCGAAGACCTTGGCATTGTGCCAACAGTCACACATTTGCTAGGCATCGGCCTCGATGTGGATACACCACTGGATCTTGAGAAGATGATTGAGGTGTTATGTACGTCTGAGCAGCAAAAAGCGACATTCAAATACCTGCTGGACAGCGGTATTGTAGAGAGAATAAACCCCGAATTACTGAGGTTGAATGCATGAGTGAACATCTGCAGCTGCTAGAAGCGGCGGGGACAGGCAAAGCGCTTTCTGATGAAGAAGTGTTGCAGCTGTCATCCTGTGCAGATACCTCATCGATGATGCAGGTTGCCGCCGGGTTGCGTGACCTGGGGCATCAAAACAGCGTTTCGTTTTCTAAAAAAGTCTTTATCCCGCTGACTCACCTCTGCCGTGATGTTTGTCATTACTGCACCTTTGCGCAGGTGCCGAGAAAGTTAAAAGCGCCTTATCTCACACCCGAGGAGGTGTTGAAAATCGCCGAGGCTGGTGCCAAAGCCGGTTGCAAAGAAGCGCTTTTTACTCTTGGGGATAAACCCGAGTTACGCTACAAAGCAGCGCGGGATGGTCTAAAGGAATTGCATCAAGAGTCGACTCTGTCATACCTAAGGGATATGGCGGACTTGGTGTTTACCGAGACCGGACTCTTTCCACACCTAAATCCGGGGCTGATGACGGCACCTGAGATGGCGGAACTCCGCAAGGTGTCTATTTCCATGGGCATTATGCTGGAAAGTGCCGCAACCCGACTCACTGAGAAAGGCATGCCGCACTATGGGTCACCGGATAAGGCACCGGAGAAGCGCCTGGCAACGTTGCGTGCGGCGGGCGAGGTCAATGTCCCGTTCACCAGTGGAATTTTAATTGGTATAGGTGAAACGAGGTATGAGCGGGTGCAATCGCTGCTTACCCTGCGCGACGTTAATGCTGGCCACATTCAAGAAATTATCATTCAGAATTTTCGCGCCAAACCCGAGACGTTAATGGTTGATGCGCCGGAACCCGACCTGAACGAATTACTGTGGACCATTGCCATCGCGCGCATCGTTTTTGGCCCTAAAATGAATATCCAGGCACCGCCAAACTTAAGTCCGGGCGTGCTCTCACAGATTGTGGACTCGGGTATTAACGACTGGGGTGGTGTTTCACCGGTCACACCGGATTTCGTCAACCCCGAGGCACCGTGGCCGCATCTTGCGGATCTCGCCAATGAAACCGCCAATGCGGGTAAGTTCTTAATTGAACGCCTGGCGATCTATCCTGAATACGCGACGGATCTTAAACGTTGGGTGGAACCGGAAGTTGAACCGCTGGTATTACAGGCCATCGATGGGCAAGGGTTTGCTCGCATGGAAGACTGGGCAGCCGGTGCAATCGGTGAGCCACCCGAGGGTGAATTAGCCCGAGTTACCAAACTCCCAAGAAGCAGCGCTTCATCAGACCTGTCGTTAATACTGAATCGTGCAACGGCGAGTGAGATGCTGACCGAAGAGGAAATCATACGCCTGTTCAAATCCCGTGGTGATGATTTTTCCTACGTCTGTCAGGCCGCAGACACCCTGCGACAATCGGTCGCTGGTGACGAGGTGACCTATTGCGTCAATCGCAATATCAATTACACCAATGTTTGTTATTTTAAGTGTCAGTTCTGCGCCTTCTCAAAGGGCAAGATGAGCGAAAACCTGCGCGGTCGTCCCTATGATTTGTCCGCTGAAGAGGTCATGCGTCGAACCCAGGAAGCCTGGTCGAGGGGCGCCTCGGAAGTGTGTCTGCAGGGTGGCATTCATCCCGAATATACTGGCCAAACCTATATTGATATCTGCCATTCAATCAAACAGGTTAATCCAGAGATGCATATACATGCATTCTCACCCCTGGAAGTTTGGCAGGGCTCCCATACGCTGGGTATTGGCGTGCCGGCATTCTTGGAGCAACTGAAAGAGGCCGGGCTCGGTACATTGCCCGGTACCGCGGCAGAGATTCTGGATGATGAGATCAGAGCAACGCTGTGTCCGGACAAGATCAACACGGCACAGTGGTTTGAAGTCATGGAGGCTGCCCACGAAGTTGGCTTTAACACGACGGCGACAATTATGTATGGGCACATAGAAGAATATAAGCATGTGGCCCGGCATCTGCTAAGGGTTCGCGAACTACAGGCGAAGACGCAGGGTTTCACCGAATTCGTGATCCTGCCGTTCATTCATATGGAGGCGCCGATCTATTTGAAAGGTCATGCGCGTAAGGGCCCAACCTTCAGGGAGGCCATTTTGATACATGCCATTTCAAGATTGGTGCTCAATCCGCATTTCCGCAATATTCAGGCTTCCTGGACTAAGCTGGGTCATGCAGGTGTCAGGGCTTGTCTGCAGGCTGGTGTGAATGACCTGGGCGGTACGTTGATGAATGAAACCATTACCCGGGCAGCGGGCGCGAGTCATGGTCAGGAGACCTCGCCGAAAGAAATGGAAGAGATTATCCGTAGCACTGGACGAACGCCCAGGCAGCGGAATACGCGTTACGGCGAAGTCAGTGAACTGCAACGCGCCAAATCTTTTGGTGCCACTACGCTGACTGAGCCGGTTTACTCGTCTGCGAACAAATATGAGCGTAAAAAGCGCACCGAAAAACGCGAACTGTATCGCCCGGGCTTAGCAGACAAAATTACTGGTGCCGATATTATTTAGCACCGCCACAAGACTACAAATAACGACAAACTACCAAACGAGGAACATCATGCCAGTACCACAACGAATCGCATTGACCGTGCCGAATAGCGCCGGCGTCCAGGCCACAATTGAAGATGCCCAGTGGGCAGAAGCGGCAGGCTATGATGATGTCTGGTTTGCGGATATTAACGGCGGCGATGCGTTAACAATGGCAGCTGCGTTAGCAATGAGTACCAGCAGAGTAAGAATTGGTACCGCTATCATTCCAGTGTTCACACGTACCCCCGCGGTCTTTGCATCCACCGCCCATGTGTTACATAAAGTGTCCAATGGACGATTTATTCTTGGTCTCGGTTCATCCAGTCAGACGATGATGGAGAATTGGAATGGTCTGAATTTTGAAAAGCCATTAACTCGAGTGAAAGAGACGACGCAAATCGTTAGAAGCATGTTGGCCGGCGAAAAGTCTGACTTTGACGGTAAGACATTACACACACATGGCTATAGGCAAGCGCCCTTACCTGACGGTGGGCCGCCCATCTACATAGCAGGGCTTCGCGGCAAAATGCTGGAGATGGCCGCTGAAGTCGGTGACGGTGTCATACTCAATTTGTTCCCAAAGAAAGCACTCCCGAAGATGATGGAGCACATTCGAATTGGTGCTGAACGGGGCGGGAAAAAACTAGAAGATATTGAGATTGTTTGTCGCCATCAGGTGATGGTTACTGATCATGCGCCGCGGATCAAAGACCTTTTTCGAAGCCATTTTGCGCCCTACTATGCGACACCGGTATACAACAAATTCCTTGCGTGGGCTGGTTATGAAGAAAATGCCCAAGCCATCCGTGAAGGCTGGGCTGCCCGTGACCGCAACAAGACGACCGCGGCACTGGAGGATGATCTGGTGGATGAAATTGCTAGCATTGGCAGCGCAGAATACTGTCATGATCGGATTCGGGAATACGCGGATATGGGTATCACGACGCATATTCTTGCTGGTGTATCACCGGATGACGCCGTGGCGACCCGGGAAGCGTTTACCGCAGAGCATTTTTCTTTTTAAGGCTGCCGGAAACATGCTCATCATAGCGGGTTTATGAGCTACACGATCAAAGCGGTGGACAGTATCGGCGAGGTTGGCGCCACGGCGTGGAATGCCTGTGCGAATCCTGCAAACGCAGGGCTCGCGTATGATCCCTTTTTATCCTTTGCTTTTCTTGATGCGCTGGAAACCAGTGAATCTGCAGTCGCCGACACAGGCTGGGCACCCTACCATCTAGTTCTAGAGAATGAGAATCAGGTGGGGGTGCTGGGTGTTGTGCCTATGTATCTTAAGAACCATTCCTCGGGTGAGTATGTATTCGACCACGGCTGGGCTGAGGCTTTTGAGCGTGCCGGGGGACGTTACTACCCCAAGCTACAGATTTCAGTGCCATTTACACCAGCCACCGGACGGCGTCTACTCATCAGTGCAAGTGATCATCAACAGCAATTAGAAAGCCACCTGCTGGGCGGCGTCATGCAGCTTGCTGAAAAGATGGCGGTATCCTCCGTACACATCACCTTCGCAGAGAAAACGCAGTGGGATCACATGGGGGAGCTGGGTTTTTTGCAGCGCACCCATAATCAGTTTCACTGGCAAAACGATGGTTACCAGACTTTTGATGATTTCTTAAGCGCACTGTCATCAAAAAAGCGTAAGAACATCCGTCGCGAAAGAAGAGATGCGCTTGCCAATGGCATTACCATTGAAATGTTGACGGGTGCGGATATTCAGGAACAACACTGGGATGCATTTTATCGTTTTTACACAGATACCGGACAGCGTAAGTGGGGTACCCCTTATTTAACTCGTCAGTTTTTCTCAACTATTGGGGAGAGCATGCCGGATGACATACTGCTGGTGATGTGCAAACGTGAAGATGAGTATGTTGCCGGTGCTATTAATTTTATCGGTAGCGAATGTCTTTTTGGCCGTAACTGGGGCTGTATTGAGGATCATCCGTTCCTGCACTTTGAAGTGTGTTACTACCGGGCTATTGAGTTCGCGATTGAACGTGGTCTGCGACGGGTTGAGGCGGGGGCTCAGGGCAGCCACAAACTGGCTCGTGGCTATATGCCGAGTCATACCTACAGCGCCCACTGGATCGTCAATACGTCCTTTCGTGATGCGGTCGATGACTATTTAAAAGATGAACGTCGATATGTTCAGGAAGAGATCGAACATATCGAAGTCCACTCACCGTTCAGAAGTGAGTGACCGGGCTACAGGACCGTAAAGTAGATCACCGCGAATGCGAGTATCAGTTGTATCAGGAAAGTGATCCGAAGCAGGTATCTTGCCGGCGACTTAGGCTGCATAGCTGCGGGTAGTCGCTTGTGTTGCAGATAAATGGTGATGCCACTTTGAATGGGTAGCATCATCGCGGCATAGCTCGCTGCAATTGTCACCATTAACACGGGGCGTTGAAAGCCGACATAGAGACCAAAAGCAATAAATGGCACAACAAGACCGTACCAACGAATGATCTTGTGCCGAAGGTCAATTCGACTACGCGACATGAAACCCAGTTCGATCAAATAGTCCGGTAAAAACCGCGCACCTGCCGCAATACCAGCGACGCTACTTGAATACAGGATGCAAAAGGCCCCAACAGCGAACAGCCAGAGTGACCACGGACCGAGCGTCTGGGTAAACATATTGCTAAGGGCAGTGATGGTTTCTGTGCCCTCCGGGGTTTCACCCAGGGCATGTAATACGCCAGCGCCAAGAAAGTAAAACGGAATCGTGGCGCAGGTCAGAATGAGCAGGGTGATCCATATGTCGGTGCGAAGTACCTTAAGCCAGCCATGGGCGCGAGCGTACCAGGCGGGGGTATCGTCAAAGTGTCCAATGCGAGCCGGGTAGCCCTTTTCGATGCACCAGT
>JAQWMV010000016.1 GCA_029246605.1 Pseudomonadales bacterium
GCTGGTCTTTTCGAAGCCTGCTAATCTCTACCGCGTACAAAAAAGGGGCTGATCAGCCCCTTTTTTTTGCCTCTTTTTTCAATATCTACCATCTATCCAATATCGCTGAAAGCTGGTTCATAAAGGCAATAGGCTGATCCAAAAATAAATGATGCTGGGCGTCTTTGATTCCGTAGACTTCGAGCGCTGGTTGCAATTCTTGCATATAAGCAACACTTTTGGGGCCAAAGGACTTACTGTCCTGGCCGTAGATGAGAGCACAATTGCCGGTGAGTGACTTCAGGTCTTCAAATCTATCGCCGGTGTATTGCATCCTGGAATCAAGTTCTTCATCAAACTTCCAGACAAACCCATAAGCAATGGCATCAACAGAATGGCGTGCAATGTATTGCACCAGATATTCGTTCTCGCATTGCTGTGGGGGTTGCAGACGGAATCGAGATCTCGCGACCTCGGGGCTCGGATACACCTTGGGTTTACTCCACCGTTCGACGTCTTGTGGTTTTTCGTCATCGGCATGTTTGACCCCAGAGTCGACCAGGATCAAGCCCTTGAAGCGTGACGGATGCGAAGCAAAGGTACGCATCGACATCACGCCACCAAAGCTATGTGCCACGACAATGGTATCCTCGGGCATCTGGTTAGCATCGGCGACGGCGACGATTTCCGCAGCAAAGAGATCGCTGCTGTAATTGTCACGGTGATCGCTATCACCCATGCCTGACAGATCAAGTGCCACGACCTGGTAATCTTCCCGGTATTTCGGTGCGATGAAGTCCCACCAGCGGGAATGTGCATTGTGGCCATGAACGAACAGCAAACCAGGGCTACCGGGCTCACTCCAACTCCGGTAGCAAATATCGACGTCGTCGACCTCTACAGAACCTGTCTTTGATTCTGTTTCCACCGCCTTCCAAAACCAATCTGGTATCTCCGACATCAATGCAGCCTCATTCATAGGGATGATCCATTGTTCCTAAGGTACCGGGCAATTTCAACAATTGACCACGCCACTACACATCGCCTATGCTTAGAATCAATGACGAATCACGAGTCACCAAGCATGTCGGAACCAACAATCGCCCAACAGTCACCTTTCGCTGTGGATGTCGAGGGAGGTAAATCGTACTTCTGGTGCGCCTGCGGGAAAAGTGCGAACCAGCCTTTTTGTGATGGCTCCCACCAGGATACTGAGTTTCTCCCTGTTAAATTCGACGCCGAAGAATCAAAAACACTGTATTTTTGTGGCTGCAAGAACACTAAGGGCCAACCCCTCTGCGACGGTACCCATAACGACCTGTAGAACCTCTTTCATCCAGCAAGGAACACACAGGTTGTCCGGTAACGTCTAGTCTCATCTATGGAAAAATCAGCTATCGAGTCAAACAGTCCTGCACCATCAGGTGAAGCACACCTTCGTGAACAGTTGTTGAAGTTGGAACAAGCCCTTCAGGAAGGCCATCTGAAGCAGGCTCAGAAATTCCATTCACAATTTCACAAATCTTCCCAGACGACCAAGCTCCCGCGAAATCTCCGCGAAGATTTTCGGAAACTTAGTTTCCAACTCAAAGAACTGGAAGACTGGCAGGTATTTGCGACTTCACCCAAGCGCCAGGCCTTGTGCGAACGTATGAAGGCACTAATTGCCGCTGAAGATCATCCCGATCAAAAGATCAAAGAACTCAAACAGCTACATACGGATTGGCGACAGCTCGGCCCTGCCAATACACGCCAGGCCCATAGATTGTGGAACAAATTCAAAGCTGATGGCGATAAAGTTTACGCAACCTGTGCTGAATACTTCAAAGAGCGTGACAGCCTTCGTCTACACAATCAGGCAGAACGCGAACAGATTTGTGCCAAGCTGGAGAAATTTACCGAAGACGCAAACTGGTCAGCTATGGACTACCCCAGCGTCTTAAGCTTAATGAACAAGAGCCATGATGATTGGCGACGGTATCGGGATATCCCCCAAAAGCAGCATCGTATACTAAATGAGCGATTTCATGCAGCGCTCGATCCCATAAAGCAAAAGATGGATGAAGAGCTGAACCGAAATTTAGAACACAAAAAGAACATTATCGAACAACTGCAAACATGTCTCGATAGTGAAGCCGATGCCGCCACCGTTACTGCATTAGCGAAGCGGTTGCAGCAGGAATGGAAAAGTGTCGGCATTACTCATAGAGGCAAGGACCAGAAGCTCTGGCGCATCTTCCGCAAACTGTGTGATGCAGCCTTCGCCCGAAGAGAACAAGAAGCCGAAGAAAAACGACAGAATGCGAAAATCGACGCGCAGAAAGCACGCGCGATCTGCAAAGAACTCTCAGCTGAAGCTATCGACAAGAATCGCCTGCAGGCACTACGCTCAGAATTCTTGGCCCTGGAGCGACCACCCAACACCAAGGAGTTCGAGTCTTTAATGCAACGCGCGAAGCTGAGGCTTGCCGATCAACATGAAGCGCTGTTGATTGAGGATATAAAGCGCAAAGCTGCTCTCTGCCGCTTGGTTGAAGATAAAACCTACGACATCAGTCAGGCACAGGCGGCCTGGCCTGGTAGCGTAGATCTACCAAAAGAGATTGAGCAACTACTGTTGAACCACCTGGAAAATAAACCCGTTAACGCCGATGAAGTCGAAAAACTATGCGTCAAGTTGGAAATGCTGGTTGGCATCGAAACGCCGGATTCGGCAGCTATACGCATGCAAATTCAAGTTGAGCTATTGCAAAAAGGTCTGGGAGAAGGGATCAAAGAGGAAAGAACCAGGAAACAACAATTTCGAGATCTACAAATGAAATTCTATTGTTTACCAGCCTTACCTGCCTACATCGAGCGCTTCCGAACCGCCGAAGATGTATTCACGAAAAACACATCCGGAGTCAGGGAAAAACAACACTAACCCTGGCACCTCCTAGTGGGGAAGTGTCGATGGCTATCTTGCCATTGTAACGCGCCACAATTTCCGCAACGATGGCAAGCCCTATGCCCTGACCTGACTCGGCGGAATCCAGACGAGCGCCTCGCTTCAGGACGGACTGTGTATCTGCAATACCTGCCCCATCGTCCTCAATGATAAATTTCAATGACTGATCTTCTTGCGCGACAGTCAGGACCGCTGTGCTTTGACCATATTTGCAAGCATTATCCAACAGGTTTCCCAACAATTCCATCAGGTCTCGCTCATCGCCAAAAAACGTCAGATCGTCGACGGCAGTTGCTATGGTGACAGGTTTATCCGTATAAACTTTATTCAGTGCTGCAACCAAACGCTCTACCAATGGCCGGACATTGATCGCCTTTTGCACGAGTTTTGACGACCGGGTAACGGCGCGTTCCAATTGATAGCTGATAATCTCTTCCATACGCTTGATCTGGTCATCAAGTGATTGACGTTCGTCCTCGGGCAAATCAGCAGCAGCACCCTTCAAAATTGCCATTGGCGTTTTCAGGCTGTGTGCGAGGTCCGCCATCGTAGTCCGATATTTTTCGCGTTGCTCGCGTTCATTGCCCAGTAGAATGTTCAAATTCCGGGTAACACCATCAATTTCCGTAGGATAGTCACCTTCGAGATGTTCTTGATCACCATCCTCTATGGCCTTTAGATCATCTGCCAGTTGCTGCAGGGGTCGCAACCCCCATTGCATAATGGCGGTCTGCACCATTACCAGTGCGATCACCACTCCCACCAGCCAACCCCAAAGATTATTACGAAATGTGCTGATCTCACTCTCAAAGGGGGTAGTTTCTTCAAACACAAAGTACGTATAGGCAGTCTGGACTTGCTCTGATGTTTGCCACAGCACCTGGTAAGCGAGAAAGAAAAAAGGTTGTTGCTCGGTATCGAACAGTTCTCCGAACTGCGGCGTTCCGGAAGACATTGGCGATGACACCTGGGTTATATCCCTTCCCTTGATCTGTAAATCCACGGCAGAAGGACTTCTCCATAATTCTCTACCGTCGCTATCCACAACAACCGCATGCAGGCCAGATCCCAGGCGATTGAACCGAGGCTCCTGTAGTTCTTCCGCCAACATTAGCTCGCCATCACTGACATCACTAACGGAGAGAAGCCCATAAATGTGTAGTAGTAAGCGGTCCTGTACGGCCTGTTCAGCGCTGCGATGGAACGCTCGGTCCAGAACCACACCCATCAGACCTAGAAACACCAATAGCACCAGGGTTGCGGACAGCAACATCCGACCTCGGAGACTATAGGTTTTTTTCACTTTTGGTTAAGCCTCCAGGGAGAAGCGATATCCTTGTCCACGCACTGTTTCGATGGGCTTGATCTGATTTCTTGGGTCAATTTTTTTACGCAGCCGCCCAACGAACACTTCGATAACATTGCTATCTCGATCAAAATCCTGATCGTAAAGATGTTCTGTTAAGTCCGTTTTGGACACAACGTCACCCGGATGGAGCATCAGGTACTCCAATAGATTGAATTCATATGCCGTGAGGTCTACTTTGCGACCCTCTACCTGAACCCGTTTACCTTTACTATCCAATCGTAGCGGGCCATATTCAATCTCTGGTTTGAAGCGGCCTTGAGCTCTGCGAATCAGCGCTTCAAGTCGCGCCAGGAATTCCTGCGTATGGAAGGGCTTCACCAGATAATCATCCGCACCGATCGCGAGGCCATCAACTTTATCCTGCCAGTCACTACGCGCGGTTAGTATTAGAATCGGATAGTCCTTACCGTCCTCACGAAGCTGTTCAATAACTTCGGACCCGGATATTCGCGGTAAGCCAAGATCAATCACTGCTATGTCATAGTGAAACTTTTTGCCGATATAAAGACCTTCCAAACCATCGGCACTGGCATCAACGGTATAGTGATGTTCTTCTAGGAGTTCGACTAACTGTTCGCGCAGTTTGTCTTCATCTTCAATAAGTAGCAGATGTTTTCCCATACGGCACCTATTCGAATATGTCCCCAGTACCAGCATCTACAAACACATATTTCATGACGCCGGACTCGGACAGGGTTTTGACCTTATAGATACGCGTACCTTTGCGTTCCTTTAGCTCGATACTGAGGATCCGGCTATCGGAGTAACTACGTTTGACCATTGTCGCGACCTGTCGATTACTCATGCCGGAACGTTGCTGTTTTTGTACGAAGGGTTTAGCAGGCTCAGGGTTCGCGGCCGCTGCATATATCTTATGGTGATAGCGCGACTGCGCCACGAGGTGTGGCGAGACGAAAAAAAGCACAGCTATCAATATCCAACGCATCAGTTTCTCCGCTACTAAATCACCGGTGATACCGAGACTCACAGACGAATAGTATCACCCGGCTCGGTCTCTGTGCGAGTCTCATAGGTGCGGTCATTGTATTCGTAACGCACGCGATAACCTACTACCCGCTCTTCCTCATGCCTCTCGCGGACGATCTCGCAATGCTCCCGCGTGCTGTAACCGGAAGTGGTCGGCGCATCCCTATGACGTTTATTCTCAGCGATCGTGTGACCGAGTGTTGCGCCAAGGACTGCACCGAACAGCGCACCCACCTGTTTGTTCTTTTTAGAATGACCAACCGCGTTACCGATAGCACCACCCACGACACCACCGACTATAGCGGGCGTAGTACCCACACCTTGCTGGTCATTATAGGAACCCGCACCGTCATAACTCGAATGGCGTTGTGTTTCCCAACATTCCTCGCGGGGTACGGAAACGCGAACAGTTCGGTACACAGGGTCACTGTTGAGTACGGTGCCGTATTCGTAGTTGACGCTGCTTAATGTATCAGCGAATACAGAATGACTAAGCATTAGTAGACTAGCTAGTGCGACGATTTTCATTTTGGCTGCCCTTTAACAGTAGTTCACCGCGAATCCTAGCCAGTGGAGACTGAATGCAAGCTGAACCGGTTACCCGTTAACGGTTACCTCGTCTATGCTATGGTCCGGACGTAACTGAATATCAATGTCGGCGGTACACTTGGACAGCAACTGCTCGGTGATACGCTGGTAATACATGATGAACGTACGCACCTCGTCGCTGTTCATTACCCGTTTGCCGGAGACAATTTCCTGCTCCTGCTGCAAGCGCCACCTGAACACTGCTTCCATATCCGGCACAGCGAGAAAGACGTTCACATCATTGTTAAAACATTTCTGATAGACATCAGAGGCCAACGCCTCATTGACATATCGTCGCCAGATCAACTGCGGGTCCTGCTCGGCTTCAAGTGTGTTTAGCGCTGCCTGTAGCGCTTCGTCATCACAGGCACTGGCACCCCAGCACCAACCTTCCAATATGAGAACCTGGGGCGGCTTCACCTTACGGCCTTCAGGCAATCTATCGTCTTCACCTTTGCTAAATACTGGCACCTCGCAAGCCGATCCTGCGCGTAACGCATCGATCGTCTGGCCCAGTTGCTGCATGTCATGGGTGCCAGGGACCCCACGTACTGCCAGCATAGGATGGATATTCCTACCCAGATGCACCCGTTCTTCGTGGGTCAGGTAAAAATCATCAATGGAGAGCACTTCTGCGGATATCGAGAACATATCCTGTATCACCTGCTGAATCATGCGAGCCATCGTGGACTTACCGCTACCCTGGGCACCACCCACACCGACCGTCAACATAGACCCTTGATATTGTTTTGCGACCACCTCAGCAATAGTAAAAACTGCATCGTAGTATTTCGGGACAAACGCGTCGGGAATGCCTGTGACAAGTTCTATAAAAACTGGCAAATACGCTGATTTTTGCGTCATTGATTCTCAATCACTCTTCTAAAAGGTGGCAAGGCTCGTTGCAGCCGACTGCCGTAGCCCTTGGTCACCAGCCGTCGATCCAAAATAGTGATCGTGCCCCGATCAGTTTCCGTACGCAACAATCGACCGCAGGCCTGAACCATACGGAGTGCAGCATCCGGCAACATGACCTCTTCAAATGCATTACCACCACGGTTCTCGATCCACTCGGCCAGGGTAGCGCCTACGGGATCATCTGGCACGGCAAACGGAATCTTGCAGATCACCACGTGGTCACAGTATTCACCTGGTAGATCAATACCCTCTGCAAAACTCGCCAATCCAAATATACAACTAGGTTCTCCAGCATCAATATTCGCTTTGTGGGTCCTGACAATTTCTGATCTGGTTAAATCGCCCTGTCGTAGTACCCGTTCCGCAAATTCCGAATCCAACACACGCATCGCACCAAGCAGTTGTCGCCAACTGGTAAACAGCACGAGCGATGATTTCTCCTGCAATACTAGTCGTGGAATCATTTCAGCGATTTGCAGGGTATGTGCGTCCGGGTCGCTGGGATCCACTGTCATGGCAGGCACCCGCAAAACACCCTGTTCTAGAAAGTTAAATGGACTGGGCAGGGTCAGATACTGATTGTCTGGCAGAATGCCAGATCGATCCTTAAAGCGACTGAAATCACCCGCCATGGACAAGGTCGCGGACGTGACGACTACACCAAAAGATCGTTGCCAGAGAAGGTCCTGCAGCGCACCACTGACCGAGATGGGGCTGGCATGAAGTTGCAGTTCTCCTTCCTCTTCAAACACTAACCATCTTGCATAGGGAGCCTTGCCAGCCGGGTCCGACTGGTTGAACAGCATCCATAATCGCACAGCCGCGTCGAGCCGCACCGTAATTCCCGCCAACGTGGCTAACCAATATTCATCAGTCTCATTTGATGATTCATCAAGGGCATCCTGCAGATTGTCGTTTAGCGCCGCAAATATCCGATGCAGACTCGCAAACTGTCGCATGAGTTCACCTGCCTGCTGCTGTAATTCTTTCGGTACAACGCCCATGGGGAAACGAAAGTGTCGCCGATCCCCTCCTCCACTGGCCTGATCCGCAAACGGCAGCACAAGGTCAGACATTTCCTGTAATCGATCAATCAGCACTGTTGCCTGTTGTTCAACAACCGATTGTGAAGACTGTGTCACAAGATCCGGCATATCAATGCTGCACTGTTGCACCGACTGGGGTAGCTGAATCAGCCATTCCGTCGTGCTGTTTAATTGTAGAAAACTGGAAAAGTGGTTGCTTGCCTTGTCTGGCAAATGATGGCCCTCATCGAACACATAGATTGTGTCTTCTGGCGCAGGCAGAACTGTACCGCCACCCATCATCAGATCCGCCAATACCAGGTCATGATTGGTGACGATGCAATCTACACGGTGGATGTTCTCTCGTGCGCGATAAAAAATGCAGTTCTCAAAATGTGAACACTGCCGGCCCGTGCATCGCGTATGGTCGGTTGAGATAGGCGACCAGGACTGGTGGGGTATTTCATCTGTCCAGTCGTCACGATCACCATTCCATTTGCCCTCACCAAGCTTGTCGAGCATTTCCTGATATAACTGACGATCAACTTCCCCCGGTACATCATCATCAAACAGCTGCAGGGACTGCTCTCCACTGGCCTGCAATGCCATATCAAACCTCGCCAGACACAGATACCGGCGACGTCCTTTTGCCAGGGCAAAGGTCACATCAAGATTGGCATGTTTACGAATGTCCGGGAGATCCTGATAGCTAATCTGCTCCTGAAGTGCCACGGTGGCGGTCGAAATTACCAACTTTTTACCCAGCGCTTTGGCTATAGGCAATGCCGCCATAGTGTAGGCGATGGTCTTACCAGTACCGGTACCCGCTTCCACTACACAGGTATTAGGCCCCGGTATTCGCTCGCCATCAGCGTTCACCTCAATATTGCCGAGAGTACGCGCAATCTCGGCAATCATCTGTTTCTGGCAGCTGCGAGCCTTAAAACCCTGCGCCTCAAGCAATCGGCTGTAGGCGCCCTGGATGTCGCCTTTTAATTGCTCGGTTAGCATGAACTGGAGGTACTCTGGAGAACTGACAAAGAGTGCATCAGTTTAACAGATCATGGTGCCATGAGCCTGTACTAGGATTCCTTACAACTTGATTACAAAATGCGTGTTGTAAACATCCATGTTGACAATCATTATGTGAACATCAATCCAGAGTCTTACTAGCATGAGTGCAAACATGAGTGATGAACGCAGGAATTCCGGCGATGACCGGCCTGATTCAGATCGTCGGCACAATGACAGAAGAGTCAATGAAGTGGTGACTGAAGTTGAACGGCGACTGGAATCAAGAAGAGGCGATTCTCGACGCAAGGGTTTACGAAGAGCCTAAATACAGGCTTAACCAAATAGCCTACGGAAAAAACCGCCCCTTAGCTTTTTCTCGCAAGTCGCGAGCTGCTGGCCATAGGTATCGGATCGTCCTGACACTTTTCGGGCGACATCTTTGAGCCACTGCTTTTTGGCAAATGAACGCTTCTTAAACCCACCCTGACCCTCGTGATAAGCCAGATAGAGATGGTACGCATCGGTTTTCTTTACGTTGTTAATTCGCTGACTCTGATCGTTATACCAACCAATAAAATCCATGGCATCAGCAAAATCATTTCGATCGGCTCCCCGCCTACCAGTCGATCGCTTATAGGCTTTCCAGGTCGCATCAGTCGCCTGCGCAAAACCGAAAGCGCTGGCAGGTCTTGGGCCGGGAAATATCCATAAAATTTTCTTTCTTGGTGGCTTAGCATTACTTCGAAAACTGGATTCCTGATGCGCAAAAGCCATCATGACAGGGATGGATGTGCCCCATCGTTTAGATGCCTTGCGCGCTTTCTTATACCAGCTGCCTTTCTCATAAAAAATCTCGCACAGGTCGTCCTGGTTCTTTGGCGGGGTGCCTGCACATCCCAGCAACGTAAACAAAAACAATACGATTAATATCTTATGCATTATGTTGCTCTAGAAAGGCCAATAGCTCGCCCTCGCCCATCACAGGTATACCCAGTGATTGCGCTTTGGTCAGTTTCGATCCTGCTGCATCACCCGCTACGACACAGGATGTTTTTTGAGAGACTGAACCGGATACTTTGGCACCCAGGGACTGCAGTCTCGCTTTTGCGTCATTGCGTGTCAGACTAGATAGCGTACCGGTAATTACCCAGATTTGTTCCGCAAGCACCTGCACTATGTTCTTCGACTCAAATATCTCCCACCTAATGCCACTCGCCACAAGTGCCTCTATCAATTTCCGGTTGCTATCCTCTTCCAGGAAACTATGAATTTTTTGTGCAACGATCGGCCCAATATCGGGGATCGATTGTAATTCTTCCGGGGTAGCGGCCCACAACGGCGACAGGTCACCAAAGTGTAGCGCCAGTGCCCGTGCAGTTGACTCTCCCACCTCTTCGATACCTAGCGCATAGATGAATTTGCTGAAAGTCGTCTGTTTACTTTTGATCAATGCAGCAAGGAGGTTTATGGCTGATTTCTCTCCCATACGATCGAGCGTAATCAATTCTACTTTGGATAACTGGAAAAGGTCTGCCGAGTTTTCAATCAAATCAGCTTCAACCAGTTGCTCGACCAATTTCTCTCCGAGCCCATCGATATCCAGTGCCAATCGGGACGCAAAGTGACGAATACGTTCCTTACGTTGCCCCGGGCAATCCTTACCCGCGACACACTTTGAAATGACTTCATCACCAACTCTGACTATCTCCGACCCACAGGCAGGACACGCCGTCGGCAAACTAATCTCACGCGCGTCATCGGGACGCTTTTGCACCAGCACCGAAACAACTTTAGGGATCACGTCACCCGCTCGATGGATCACCACTGAATCACCAATCATCAGGTTCAATCGTTCCACTTCATCCATATTGTGCAATGTGACATTACTGATGGTAACCCCGCCAACTTGCACCGGTTCCACCCGCGCGACCGGGGTAATGGCGCCCGTTCGACCCACCTGGAACTCGACGTTCTTTAAAACTGTGATGCCTTCTTCGGGTGGGAATTTGTGAGCAATGGCCCAGCGTGGTGTTCTCGTCAACACACCCAGGGTCTGCTGTAAATCCATACGATCGACCTTGAATACCACGCCATCAATATCGTAATCGAGACCTTCACGTTGCGTCAGAATATTAGCAAAGAAACCAACACAGCCTGCTGCACCAGTCGCAACGGCAACCAGTGGGTTTATCTTCAAACCCCATGACTTGAATCGTGCCAGGATTTCGCTATGCCGTGCCGGTAAGTCGCCGTCGGACACCAGCCCAACGCTATAGCAAAACATCGACAACTTGCGTTCAGCCGTCATTCTGGCATCCAGCTGTCTGAGGCTTCCCGCCCCGGCGTTTCTGGGATTGGCAAAGGTACGGTCGCCCTTGGCCAATGCCAATTCATTCATGCGTTTGAATGCTGACCGGGGGAAATATACTTCACCGCGGACCTCTAATCGTCGGGGGTAGTCCGTGCCCGAAAGCCGCAATGGAATAGACTCGATAGTACGCACGTTCTGAGTGATATCCTCGCCTGTTGTGCCATCACCACGGGTTGCACCGCGCACCAGCTTGCCATCTTCATACAATAAGCTGACAGCTACGCCGTCTATTTTCGGTTCGCAGGCAAACTCTATGGGATCATCCGTCTGTAACCTTGCTCTGATCCGACGTTCAAAATCTACAACATCATCTTCGTTAAAGGCATTGTCCAGTGACAACATGGGAAGCTCGTGGGCAACCTGGGTGTGTGCCGTAAGCGGTGTTGCACCCACGCGCTGAGTAGGTGAATCTTCGGATATAAGCTCGGGATACTCTGTTTCCAGTTCTTTGAGCGCACGAAACAACAGATCAAATTCGGCATCGGATATTTCCGGTGTGTCCTGAGAATGATACAGGGAATTGTGATGATTAATGGCGTTTCTGAGCCGCTCGATCTCAGCAACGATATCAGCCTTCTCGACCATTGCTATGCGGAATGGCGAAACTGAAAATCGCGAATTTCCTGACGGCAGTGCTCGATCGTCTGCGACGTCATCACGCTTCTGGTTTGGTCCTGTATCGAACCACCTAATTCTTCGGCGATGACAGTGGCAACGTTCAGCAACTCTTCGTACACATGACAGGGATCTGCCAGTTCATGAACTCGCATGAACATCGTTACCCCTGGTGTTTGCATACTGTTGATGTCATCTAAATCAAATGTACCTGGCTCGACCGCATTGGTGAGAGAAAACTCAGAAAAACCATTGTCATCTAGACGATGGAAAATATTCATGTCCCCGTGGTTCATGTTTGTTTCCACTAGTGTCTCCAGTAATCCCTGGCCATCGAAATATTCATCATCGGCCATGACATTAATGACAATAAATAACTCGGGTTGATCAAGCATAGGAGCTGGCGGTGCTTTTTCTACCTCGGATACATCATCGAGCACTGGCTCAGAGATTTCCTGCAACGCCTCTTCAGATGCTTCTTCCAGCGCGTCCTGTAGAGCTTCTTCCGTCGCGACCTCACGGCGCTCTTCGTCCACCTTCAGATCGACGGGTTCCATCAATACGGGCACATCCTTACCTTCCGGAATAGCCGGCTCTACGCGAATGACTCGTGCACCCCCGTTGGGTAATTCCGCCTTAAACATGCTGAGATCATCTGTGCCCGTGTCTTCACCCGGTCTCGACAAATAGGTTTTATCCAGTGCCATTTTGAGCGTGTTGCGATTGTTTCGCATGCGCCAGTAGCCATGCATCAAAATCGCAGCGATAAACAAAGGCCCGAATATGAGTAACAACTCTCGCAAGTCGAATTCCATAAACACCTCCAGTCACACCGCCGCCATCGCGACGGCCTCCTCCACATCAACAGAAACTAAGCGGGATACACCAGGCTCATGCATGGTGACACCCATCAACTGCTCACCCATCTCCATGGCGATCTTATTATGGGTGATGTAAATAAATTGCACGGTACGGGACATTTCTTTAACAAGATCGGAATAACGACCGACGTTGGTGTCATCAAGCGGTGCATCAACCTCATCGAGTAGGCAGAAAGGTGCCGGATTCAGAGAAAATATCGAAAACACCAGCGCAATCGCTGTCAGTGCTTTCTCGCCACCTGACAATAAATGGATACTTGAATTTCTCTTGCCGGGCGGTCGTGCCATCAAACCAACACCCGTATCAAGGAGATCTTCTCCGGTCATCTCCAAGTAGGCATGACCACCACCGAAGAGTTTTGGAAATAGCGTTTGCAACTTGCTGTTAACAGCATCGAATGTTTCCTTGAATCGGGTACGAGTCTCAACATCGATTTTGCGAATCGCATTTTCCAGTGTCGTTAATGCTTTCTCGAGATCTTCATTCTGCGCATCAAGGTACTCTTTTCGTTCAGACTGCACTTTAAAGTCATCAATGGCCGCAAGATTTGGATTGCCAAGCCGTTGAATACGATTACCAACCCGGCGTAACTTGTCTTCCCATTCTTCTTCATTGGCTTCTTCAGATAGCGCTGCAATGACCTCACCCAGGTCAGCCTTGTCTTCAGCCATCTGCTCCTGAATGGTAGCGCGCCGAACGTCCAGGGATTGATAGTCAAGCCGAACCTCTTCAAGGCTGGTCCGTACGGTCTCTATTTGCTCGTCCAGATCACTACGTTGTTGCTCAAGTTCACGAATTTTGAATTCTAGGGCTTCAGAATTTTGTCGTACTTGCGCCAGCTCACCTTCCACCTTCAGGCGTTTTGCCAGGAATTCTTCGAGTTCCTTCTTCAGATTATCCTGCGGTCCCTGACTCTCTTTAATGGCTTGTTCTATCGATACACGACGTTCTTCGAGACTCTGCTCTTGTTCTTTTAATCGCGTGCTGGCATGCTCTGCTGAGTTGATTTGTGCCTGCAGGGATTGAATCTTCAATGCGAGCGCATGGGCGGACTCACGATTGACCTTAGCTGTGCTACGCGCCTCATCTAGCTGCGACTGAATGGAATCGCGTTCCTGGGTTAGCGCCGTTCTTCTAATGGTATCCTGCTCCATGCTATCCATGGCGCGCTGCAATTCATGCCGGGCGTCGCTTAATAATGTTCGATCCTGCGCCAACTCATCGTTACAGGCCTGCACTTCTTCAGATGCTCGCGCAATGTCTGCCTTTACCTGCTCAGCCTGAACACGTTTTGCACCCAGTTGCGCTCTGGTCTCAGAAAATGCCCGTTGTTGTTCCGCCATACGACTCTGCTGCTGATCTCTATCAGAGTCTGCCTGTGACAACGCGGCAACATTTGACTCTAGCTCGGAGGAATACTGTGCAACCTCCTGCTGCAAGTTCTCGATCTGCTCACTTAGAGCATCGAGTTCCGTCTGCCGACGAATGACACTTGCTTCACTGTCGGTGCTCTTGCTAACGCGCAACCAGTTGGCGCCCATCCAGATACCATCACTGGTAACAACCGATTCACCTTCTTTGAGATTACTGCGCATCGCAAGCGCAGCAGAGAGTGAGTCTGCGGTATAGACACCATGTAACAGCCCGGTAACGTCAACATCCCCAGTGACTTTAGAGGCCAATCGGTCTGCGGTTGCTGCGACTGACGTACCCGTGGTGATGAATTTGATTGATCCACTAGCCAAATCACCCAGCAATTCGCCGACGGCATCAAGTCCGGAAACACACACCGCCTGCAGGCTGTCACCGAGCACAGTTTCAACCGCGAGCACCCAGTCATCTTCGACTTTAAGCTGCTCTGCCAGGCGTGGATTGTCTGCCATGTCATGGGTTGTTAGCCATGCGACTTCTGCGTCATCCTGTTGCCCGAGCGCCGCCTGCTGAAGCGCCTCAAGAGAAGCCTGGCGACCCAGCACCAACTGTAAATTGCCGCGTTTGCTATTGAGCAGTTCGCTCACTCGTGTGTTTTCTTCCCGCTGCTGTTCAATAGTTTCGGTTAATGTGGCCAGTTCCACCTCAATACGAGAGAGCTGCTCCTGCTGGGTAGATTGCATCGCTTCCAGAGGTGCAATCTCCTGTTCATCTGTGAGGCCCTGCAGTCGCTCAATATCAGCAGTTAGCGACCGTAAACGGTTATTTTGCCGTTCTATAGCTTGCTCAAGATGCTTTATTCGGGACTGTTGTACCTCACTCTGTTGTCTGGACTCCGCCGCCACTTGATTGAATTCGTCCCAGGTATGCTGCCATTTCTGCATCGACTGTTCAACGGTGAGCAGCGAATTGCCAGAGGATTCTTCCAGTTCCTGGAAGCGGCGTTGTTCGAATTCTGTCTGCGCGAGCTCCGCCGTTAGACGGGCAATAAGCTGCGTGTCACTGGCCAGATCGGTCTTCACTTTCGCCCGACTCGCTTCAAGTTCCTCAAGATCTTTCAGGAGTTGCCCGACTCGCTCATTTTGATACTGAATTCCATCTTCGATGCGCGCGATCTCAGTGCCAAAATCATAATACTGACGCTGGACATCATTGAGTTGTTCAGAAAGATCGGATAACCCATCACGCTGTTGCTCGATTTCCGCATCGACATGTCGTTGATCGGCGACCCGCGCTTCCTGTTCATTGGTCAGGCGCTGAATATTCTCTTCTTTGGCCTTGGCTTCGCCAGTAATCGCCTGCCAGCGCAAAGCCTGCAGCTCCGCTTTCACGCCGCGCTCTTCCTTGCGATATTCTTTGTACCGTTCAGCCGCTTTCGCTTGTCGCTCTAAATGATGCAGATTGCGTTCTAATTCGTCGCGCAGATCGCTCAGGCGATTGAGGTTGTCCTTGGTATGGCGAATGCGACGTTCTGTTTCACGTCGCCTTTCTTTGTACTTGGAGATGCCTGCGGCCTCCTCCAGATACGACCGTAAGTCTTCCGGTTTCGCCTCGATCAACTGACTGATCATGCCCTGCTCTATGATCGAGTAACTACGTGGCCCTAGCCCCGTACCGAGAAAAATATCTGTAATGTCCTTACGTCGACACTTTACGCCATTCAGGAAATAGCTGGACTGACCATCCCGGGTGACCTGCCGTTTAATGGATATTTCACTGTAGGCAGCATATTCTCCGGTAAGTCGACCTTCAACATTGTCAAAAAGGAGCTCAATAGTAGCCTGACCAATGGGTTTCCGGGATACCGAGCCATTAAATATGACATCTGCCATCGATTCGCCGCGCAGGGTTTTAGCAGAAGATTCGCCCATC
Source organism: Pseudomonadales bacterium (assembly GCA_029246605.1). Taxonomy (GTDB): domain Bacteria; phylum Pseudomonadota; class Gammaproteobacteria; order Pseudomonadales; family Azotimanducaceae; genus UBA7455. The sequence continues at coordinate 15,999 of JAQWMV010000016.1, forward strand.
ACCCAGCGCACTGCATCGATGATATTGGACTTGCCGCAACCGTTGGGACCAACGACGGCACAAAGATTACTGGGGAACGGGACTGTTGTAGGATCTACAAAGGATTTGAAACCTGCGAGCTTAATTGCCTGCAACCGCATCGTTTTTTGTTACTCCACAGCATACCACCGGCTGACCGGCGTGAAGGGGAATATTCTAGTATAAATTTGACACTTACATAAGATATAAATGCAGAAATCACACATAAATTCTAAAACTTACTCCCTATGCTAAGTCTCGTCATTTCCATTGTCATTATTGCCATTATCGCCAGCTTAATTCTGTGGGCACCCCGCGCTAAACTTAATGCCGATATACCTGCTTCGCGAGTGCCGAAAGGGCTCTCATTGTCAGCACTCAAAGACTGGCTCGATGAGCGTGAAGCTGCCGTGCCGGAACTAACCCCAGGGGCTGAGGCAGCTATCAGCTGGGCAGACCCGAAAAATTCACAGCGCACACGCTTGTGCTGCCTCTATCTCCACGGATTCTCAGCAACCCCCCAGGAAACAAAGCCCGTAACCGAGCAAATTGCCTCACACCTGGGAGCCAATACCATGCACGCCCGTCTGGATGGCCACGGCGTCAAACCAGGGATGATGGCAACAGCCGAAGACTGGCTACAAAGTGTCGTGGATGCCTGGGATATCGCGCAGCAAATTGGCGAGAAAGTCATCATTGTCGCGACATCAACCGGCGCACCGCTATCAGTCTGGCTTGCCAGCCAACAGGTTGCTGAAGACAGGATTCATGCCGTGCTCTTTATGTCACCCAACTTCAAAGTACGCAGCTCCATTGCGGGCCTGTTAACCTGGCCCTGGTCGCACCGCTGGATTCATCATGTGGCAGGAAAACACTATGAATGGGAACCCAAAAACGAACGCGAACGGCTCTTCTGGACTACCCGATATCCGATCCACGCACTGATCGAAATGCAGAAAACTGTGGATTGGGTACGCGGCATCGATGTTTCCAGATTCAACATTCCTCTGGCGACCATGTATATGCAAAACGACCCAACGATCGATCCCACAGCGGCAGTTCTCACCCACGAAGCCTGGGGTGCCAGCTATAAACAATTGATTCCGGTCACCCTGGATGGTGATCAGGTTGAGCACGTCTTCGTCGGCGATATTACCGCACCACATCGTGTCGACTGGTGTGTAGAACGATTCATTCTGTTCATGTCGCATATACCTGAAGCTTGAGCAAAACACTCATCGAAATAGTAAAGTATCGAGAACACGGAAAGGAATGTTATGACAGACAACGAAGTTAACCTTGATTTCGATCGCGAAAATCGCACCGGTTTGGCAGAAGCGATTTATTGCCTCGGTAAGAGCCCGTCACAAATGCAAAGCATCGCCGAGCGCGTTCGCGAAGCAGACAAAGCTATGCTGTTCACAAAGCTTTCTGACGAACAGTTCAAGAACATCGAGGCGGCATTCCCAGGCATGCTGGACTTTGATCCCATTTCACAAACTGCCGTGCACAAACCCGCTGAACTACAGCCAGAAGAAATTGTTGCGGTGGTCACCGGTGGCAGTACTGATGTCCCGGTCGCCCGTGAAGCCGCAAGAACCCTGAGCTACTACGGTCATCGCACGCTGGAAATAGATGACGTCGGCGTCGCCGGTCTTTGGCGAATCACAAACCGCCTGGAAGAACTGCGCAAGAAAAAAGTTATTATCTGTATCGCTGGAATGGATGCAGCACTACCTACGGTACTCGGCGGTCTGGTCCCAGGTGTACTCATCGCGGTCCCTACTTCTGTTGGCTACGGCATGGTCAAAGGAGGCGAAACTGCACTACGATCTCTATTGGTGAGCTGTGCGCCCGGAATCACCGTCGTTAATATCGATAATGGCTACGGTGCAGCCTGTGCAGCGATTCGAGTATTGAATCAAATTTACTAGATGGCGCACCGGGCTCGCCAATCTACTCGACAGCCAACGTTTCAATCAGAAATGCACTGCCTTTCTTGTACGGTTCAATCGACACCGATTTTAAATAATTCTCAAAGCCATAGGCCGAAAAAATCCTGCTAACAACATCCCTCGCCTCGGTATTGTAATCACCCTCTGGATCGAGGGTAGTAGGGGTATCAATTTGCACTGATATCGCATCCGGTTTAATTCGACAGCGCACAGCCTTTAATGGTAGATACAATTGCAGGCTTTCCCACAATGCTTCCTCCGCCTCATTGATCACCGGCAGAATATCGGCATCAATAGCAATACCCGTTGTTACCCGACTGGATAAACAAGGTGCGGCAGGCAAGTCTTGCAGATCAAACAGCGATAACGTTCTGGCGACATCGCGTAGCTGATCTTTACTCATTGCAACCTCAACATAAGGATGCACCACGCTGTGCTCTTCAGCCGCAACTAAACCCGGGCGGTAATCGCCGAGATCATCGGTATTGGTACCAGATGCAATGGTCAATGCCGTTTCAGCTGACAGCGTGTCATAAAGATGCGTCTTGCAGTAGTAACAGCGGTTCGCTGGATTTGCGACATATTGCGGATCTTCTATTTCGCCTGCTTCTACAATATTAAGATTCCATCCTTCCTGCTCTGCATAGAGTTTTACCCGTTTCGTTGCCTGTTCGGGCACCGCAGGTGATATTGCATGGAATATTTGCGTCTCAGAATTGGCGCGGTGAGCCACTACCGCCAACGTCATACTATCGACGCCACCACTGACGGCCACGGCAAATGGACCATGCTCGGTGAGAAATTGCTGAAGCGCTTCTAGCTTACCCATCTTCCTGATCCAGTGCCCGATCTTCGATTTGTCTGCGAACATTTTCGCGATCCACAATATTAACAGTTTGTAGATCGTCCATCTCAACTTTTGCCGTTTTGCCACCGGGTCGGTCAGCTGTTTTGACGCGGTATTGCTGCCCATCATGGGCGACCGTAACAGCCTCCCGGCGCAGGGTCGCACGGCTCAGCAGCTGTTTACGAATACCGAGTGTAGTGGTGTGCTGAAAACAGCTCTCCATCACCGGGAGTTCTGCTTTTGGGTCGAGTAACACTCGGACACCCGCACCCTGACGACCCTTCTTACCCGTGTAGGCCATCTGCAGCACATCCAATACGCCCTTAGTGTTACGGATCTCGTCGATCGCGACCGCCAGTGCCTCGGGTGACTGATCATCTATCTCAAATTCCAGTTGCAACACCTGGTCAATATCCCAGGCCGCAGCATTCGACTGCTCAAATATCAGTGCGCGTACGACGTTGGATATACCGGGGAATTTTTTCGTACCAAAGCCTGTGCCGGTTTTCGACAGGCTCACCTCTGGTGGAATGCCACGTGCTGGAGAAAGATATTTTAAGATCGCTGCACCGGTTGGCGTAATGCGCTCGCCTTCCAGTGCATCATCAAAAAATTCGAAGCCCTGCAGAATCAAACTCGTCGCTGGTGCGGGTATAGGTAACATGCCATGGGCAGTTTTGATCTGTCCGCGGCCAATCGGTAGTTTCGATACGCTCCAACTGGTCACGCCACACTGCGCAATCAGGTGCGATGCGCACACGATGTCTGCAATAGAGTCCCAGGCACCCAACTCATGGAATGCTACCGCATCCACTTCCTTGCCATGAATGCCGGCTTCCGCAACAGCAATAATTTCAAAAATACCTAGCGCTACCTGCAAAGTGGCATGATCAAGGCTCGACTCCGTCAAGATACGTTTGATTTCAGAATAGTGTCGATGCGCGTGGCCTTCGGCATCTTTATCAGTAAGCACTCTAAAAGCCGTACCAGTCAGCGTACTATCATCGGCAGGTTGCGATTCAAGGCGAACCAGATCGGCAAAACCTGCATCCCTCATCACATTAGACAGCAATGATCCCTGTTCCGGAAAACAATCCAGTAATACACTTATAAACATGTCGCCGGATAGTCCGCCAACCAGATCGAGATGGATATGCATTATGCTTCCCTAGTTCGATGCTGTCGAGACTAACTCAACAACTGATGCGTTAGACCACAGAGATCTGCAATCTTAATGTTGTGTGTACAGGCATCACGACAGGGTGCGCCATCACAAGACAGGCAGGGAGTGGCATTATGCTCCAGTTGCTGATACTCAGCTTTAGCAAAACCAAAATCACCATAGTCAGTGGCATACATACGGGTTCTCAGCACTTCTCCGATTGACACATTGTACGGACACGCCCCCTCACAATCGTTACAAACGTGTCGACAGTATGTCATATCGGTCATCTGAGCATACTGATGCAGAAGCTCCATATCGGTTTCGCTAACCGCCTGACCACCAGAGCCACCGAGATATTCATCAATATCATCAGTCGAGGTCATGGAAATAATTGCAGCATCCACATTGGGGTTTTTCAGTACCCACTTAAATGCAGCTTGCGCATAAGTAGCTCCAGCAGCTTCGTAAGGCCGCATGTCATTTAATTTGGCACCGCGAAGTACCTTCATCGCCACGATGCCGACGTTCTTAGCTTTTGCTCGCGCAAGGGAGTCTGGTAAGGCCTGTTGTTTGGCCACAAAGTCGAAGCCCTTGGTTAAACGTTCATACACCTCTTCGTAAAACGAAGGATCTTCTCCAAAGTTGGTTGCAACCAACAACGCATCGACCATATCCTGCTCTACCGCGTAGTCGATACAATCGGTTAATCGACCGGCATGCCCTGAGAATCCACTGAAGCGAATCTTGCCCTGGCGCTTTGCCTTTTCAATGAACTCGAACCAGGCGCCATTTTTCAATCGTTCAACTTCGTTAACAGCGTGGTTGAAGAAAATATCAACGTAGTCTGTTTGTAGTTTACCAAGGCTGGTTTCCAGTCGTTCCATGATTTGATCTGCACTATCGTCTGGACCCACATGACTCTTTGTCGCGATATGTACGCGATCACGATCACCTTTTAGCGCGTTACCTACAACTACTTCTGAAACACCTCGCGTGTAACTCTCTGCGGTATCGTAGTAATTCACCCCTCTATCCAGCGCGTGACGCACTAGATGTTCCTGGCCGTTGCGCAATCGACTGGATCCGAAGGAAATATCTGATATCTTCAAGCCAGTACGACCCAGCGTAACGTAGCGTTTTACACCCTCTTCTTTAGCAGCTTTGGCCATATCGTTATCGGCCAGGGCATTGATGGGGATGCCTGACGCGAGACCAGTCATCGCGCCCACTCGCAAAAACGTTCGACGATTAATTGGATTCTTCATAATCTGCTCCTTATATCAATCACGGTAATCAGGAAGGTTGATTGTCTCGTAAATGCTTATTAAAAAATGTAATCGTACGCTGCCACGACAGATTCGCCGACGCCTCATCGAAGCGCGGTGTGGAATTATTGTGGAAGCCATGTTGTGCACCGGGGTAAACATAGGATTCAAACTCGACGCTAGCTGTCTGCAATGCCGCATCATAAGGTGCGGCCCCTTTCATGGCCCAGGTGTCAAGCTCGCCTTTTTGAATACACAGGGCGGCTTTGATTTTAGGCACATTCTCAAGACTAGCCTGACGGCGGTAATAAGCTACGCCTACTTTTAAATCCCGTAAGCGCGTCGCCAGCGCGCTAACCACGCCACCCCCGTAGCAGAACCCCACTGCCCCAACGGCACCGGTGCTTTTCGGATGTGAATTTAAGTAGTCAATGCCGGCGATCCAGTTATCCATCATCGCCTCACCATCCAGGGTTCGTTGATGGGTACGACCTTCATCGTCGCTCGTCCAGCCACCAAAAGAAGTGAGTGCGTCTGGCGACAATGTCAGAAAACCAGCCTTCACGAGGCGTCTTGCCACGTCCACGACATAGGGGTTGCGCCCCATGTTTTCAGGTATAACCACAACAACCGGGTGTTTACCCTCGGAAGATGGGCTGACTACATAACCCTGCCAGTTGTCAGGCGACGGATAAATCAGGTATTCAACATTAATCAAGGGGGCAGCAAGACTGACATACTGGGTCTGGGCATAGTTAGGCAACAGGGATTCAATAATGTTACTTGCAGCGAAAGCGGATACGGTGACCGCCATCACAAGTTTCAGAAAAGCTCGACGATCTATACCACCGCGCACAACATCGTTAAACGCGGTCAACACCGCAGGATCATAATCTGCCGTTGTCAGTTTTGGTTTGCCCATAGACCCCTCCCTTATATGCAAAACGGCTACTCAACCTTTTTATCCGCCAATAGCTGGATATTGTCAATTAAACTCCGCTATTCTTCCTGACTTTTACCAATCCCTGACATTCATGCGTTTCGGTCTTAACGCAGCGGCAGGTGCATGGTTGCTCAATGGGCAAAGCTGTGTCAGGGTTGCCTGCCTGCCGTGTTTACCGAATTAAGGATGCATTGTGTTACTAGATCTTCATACCCACTCCATAAAATCAGATGATGGCCGGGCCAAGGTGGAAAACTATTGTCAATGGATACGTTCCAAAAACGTGCCTATCGATGGATTCGTGCTAACGGAACATCGTCAGTTTGATTTTGAGTCCGACTACTCGGCACTGGCCGATAAATTCGATCTGCTTATTCTCAAAGGCGCCGAAGTTGAAACGGAGTATGGACATGTATTGGTATTCGGCGTCACAGAGGCGCTCACCCAGGAATTTGATTTCACCAGCATTAACCTATCCCTGAGAACGGTCATCGAAAAAAGTGAACAGCACGGTGCCATTGCCGCACCCTGTCATCCCGGCAGACCCCGCGTCGGTATGTTTGCCCATACTGAGGAATACGGCACTCCAAAAGGTGTTCGCATTGTGGAAATTTACAATGGCGGCAGCCGGGAAAACGAGGATCAGATCGCAATCGATAATGCTGAGAAACTCAGCTATCAGGGCATTGGGGGTAGTGATTCGCATATCGTCAGTCACGTAGGACGGTGTGCTACACGGTTTGCTGCACCGATTTCTAATATGGATGATTTGGTTGCTGCATTAGAGAGTGGAGAATTTGAGGCCGTTAGTATGAAGGGCAGCGGTTCCCTATGAAAGTAATCTCTCTTACCGGCGGTATGGCTTCGGGCAAATCGACCGCTGCACGTTATCTTAGCGAACAAGGCGCCGATGTTATCGATGCCGACAAGCTGGGACATCGTGCTTACGAGCTAGGCACACAAGCCCATCGGGAAGTAATTACCACCTTTGGTGATGATGTTGTTTCCACTGATAAATCTATCGACAGGAAAGTACTGGGTAGCAAAGTGTTTGGTCAGCCGGGAGAACTTAAGAAGCTCACAGATATTGTCTGGCCAGAGATTCGACGGCTGGCGGAAGCTGAAATCAAAGCATCGGATCCGGATAGCATTGTGGTACTTGAAGCTGCTGTGCTGTTTGAAGCTGGTTGGGAAGATATCGGTGACGAAGTCTGGGTCGTAGTCGTGGACCGCGAGATTGCCATTGCACGCACCATCGCAAGAGATGGTTTTGACCGGGAGTCTGTCGAGAGCCGCCTTGATGCGCAAATCACTAATGAACAGCGCAGTAGCAAAGCGGATTTAGTTATTAGCAATAATCATTCTGAGGAAGAATTGCTGGAACAGTTAGACCAGCAATGGCACCGCTTGATGTCCTAGCAGGCTGCTGACAAGCAGTCAGCCATATGGATGTATCGACCGAAAATCGGGGCGGCCAGT
>JAQWMV010000032.1 GCA_029246605.1 Pseudomonadales bacterium
CTGATATCCATGTTGCTGATCGCGATAATGCAAATTCTACTACGTAACTTTTTTGATGGTGGCTTCCTTTGGGCGGAATCATTCCTTCGAATCCTGGTGCTTTGGGTCGCCATGTTGGGTGCTCTGGTTGCCACCCGGGAAAATAACCATATCACCATTGACGCCTTGACGCGGTTTCTAGCCGGACGAAAAATAATTCTACTGGTTAGCAATCTAGCGGCCAGTGTTATCTGTGGTGTTGTTGCCTGGTATGCCTTTGAGTTTGTGAGCTATGAGTACCAGGACCAGACCGTTGTATTTGCAAATGTTCCTACGTGGTTATGTCAATCAATCCTGCCGATTGGCTTTACCGGTATGAGCCTACGTTTCTTGATTACCAGTGTCACAGGGCTGTTTGACTGATGTGGGTGCTGGCCGTCATCGGCATCTTTTTGTTAGCTGCGATAGGTGCGCCTTTGTTTGTGGTCATACTTGCTGCCGCCATGACCGGGTTTTTCTACGCGGATATTCCTTTGACCGTAATCACAATCGAAATATACCGATTGGTGGACACGCCGATGCTTTTGGCGTTGCCCCTGTTTACGTTCTCTGGATATATCCTCTCTGAGAGTGCGTTATCCTCAAGGCTAGTACGACTGACACAGGTTTTTCTCGGATGGATGCCCGGTGGTCTGGCTGTGGTTGCCTTCGTAACCTGTGCATTTTTCACAGCATTCACCGGTGCCTCTGGCGTCACTATTGTGGCGGTAGGCGCACTATTGTTCCCTGCACTTGTACAGGCAGGGTATCCGGAGCGTTTCTCGTTGGGTCTTGTGACTACATCCGGAAGCCTGGGGTTGCTGCTTGCCCCCTCGCTGCCACTGATTCTCTATGGTGTGATTGTGCAACAGATGGATCTGGAGAATCCTTTTACACTTCAGGATTTGTTTATAGCTGGCGTACTCCCGGCATTATTGATGATCGTGTTATTGACGATTTATAGTGTGTGGACAACCCGTTCGATTCCGCTCTCCCGGGTTCAGTTTACGCGTCAGGAAGCGAAGCAAGCGGTTTGGGATATGAAATGGGAATTGCCATTACCTGTAATCGTCCTCGGCGGTATATACACAGGTTTTTTTGCTGTTTCTGAAGCGGCTGCAGTGACTACGATGTACGTATTGATCGTTGAGGTGTTAATTCTAAAAGAAATACGGTTTGCACGACTATCCGGCATTATTATCGATGCCATGGTTATGGTTGGCGGGATACTACTAATACTTGGTGTTTCCCTGGCTTTCACCAACTACCTGATTGATGCAGAAATTCCGCAGCAGATGTTTGACCTCATTAGGACTTATATCAGCAGTAAGTTTACATTCCTTATCTTGTTGAACATCGTATTGCTGTTTTTGGGTGCAATACTTGATATCTTTTCTGCGCTCGTCATTATGGTGCCTTTGATAGTACCTATAGCGATAGGTTTTGGAATTGATCCGGTGCACTTGGGGATTATGTTCCTGGCGAATATGCAAATCGGTTACTTCACACCCCCCATCGGTATGAATCTGTTTATTGCAAGCTACCGATTCAAGCGCTCAATTACAGAACTATATCGCTCCACAATTCCATTTATGCTGGTGTTACTGGTGGCGTTAGTGGTGATTACTTACGTGCCTGAAGTAAGTTTAATGTTTTTGGATCGGTAGTCAGTTCCTCAAGCACTGCGCGTTGTAGGTCCTCAATGAGGAAAAGTTTTTGCATGACTGATGCTGTCCAATAAGCGTTAATTTCTTGACTGACTTTCTCAAGGCCGTAGCCTGAAAGGAAGATAACCGGCACCCCCTGAATCTGTTTGTATGCTTCGATGCCGGTCATGTCAGGTAATCCATAGTCCATAAGGATGAGATGTGGTTTATGCTTTTCAGCGAGAGCGATGACTCTTGAATCGAAGGGGTGGTCTTTGCCGCTTTTGAATGACTGCACCTTATTATTCTGCTGCAGATATATTCCGATGCTGTCAAACTGGGCATTCGACATTTGAAGAATAAGTTCTTTCACTGTGTCGGTCTGGTTGTGCAGTTCAAAGCGAAACCACATCGTGGCATCTGTGAATCCAAACGTGAAGGTGCTTTCTTTTGACATGATCCAGATGTCATCGGGTAGGGAGGATACGGTTTGTTATCCTAGCTTGCTCAGTGTGTCTTCGTGATACTCAATAAATGGCGCGACCATGAAACCGCTAAATAAGTCTCTGTCCAGGCCAAAATTTAGACTGAACTCAGCGGGCATGTTTGCGGCTAGGCTAAGTAGAGCAGCCATAGCAACTATGTGAAAACTTCTATTCGAAAGCAGTAAAGCGAATAAAAATATCAACGCGATCAATGCAACATAGTTTCCCTGCATACCAAGCCGTGCGAATAAGTTGTCTTCCTGATTGATGAACATCGTTACCGATAGCAAAATGAAAACTATGACTGTCCGAATGATGTGCATCATAGAAACGCCACTGTCGTTGTTTTCTTAATGATTGCAGCTCAGAAAACCTTTGACTGTAGTCGAACCTCGGAGATGTGAACTGCTTCACACGCGAGATGACAAGTGGTCTTTTATTGGGGGTAAAGTAAAACACTGTTGGTGGTGGATTGGATGCCGTTGATTTTCCCCTTAGGGATGATGTTGGTATGTATTGTCTTAATGAACCAAAAAATTCCTGATGCTTGCTGTCTATTGCTGGTTCCCAAGCGTGAAAGTTGACTCAAGTACAGGCTCGTCATCACAGAGGACAACGCCTGTGTCGACCAGGCGAATCATTGCTGATAATACCGAGCGAGCTGCAGCGCCGTAGAGGCTTTTGTCGGTACCCACATACATCACGGGTACCATCATGGTGATGTCGGTATATCCTTCCTTCAGGCAGTCAATGATCTGTCGTTCTCGTTCAAGGCGATGATCAATAAAGCACTGAACAAAATGCTTTACGTCTTTGATACACGTGCCATGGGTTGGCCAGTAAATTTCGTCATCACGTTCTAACAATAATTGCAGACTCTGCATATACTGCGTCATATCGCCATCAGGTGGCGCGATAACGCTTGTTGACCATCCCATGACATGATCTCCGGTTAGCAGCGCTTTTTCTTCGCGCAGTGCATAGCACAAATGATTCGAGGTGTGGCCTGGTGTGTAAACTGCCTCAAGGGTCCAGCCGTCACCGGTAATAACATCGCCATGACGAATTGTTACATCGGGCACGAACTCCATATCGCCACCTTCTTCAACGAGTATGCCTTGCTCTATTTTTCCAGCCCCATGAGGTCCAAATCCATAGGTATCGGCCTGCCAAAATTCTTTTAAGAGTTTTGCGGCAGGGGAATGATCCATGTGTGTATGAGTAATGAAAATATGGGATACAGATTCACATGCAAGTGATTCTTTGAGTGCGTCGATATGTTCTTCAAGTAACGGTCCAGGATCAATGATAGCGACGTTACCTTTACCGATGACGTAGGTACCAGTTCCTCGGAAAGTGAAACCGCTGGGGTTCTTTGCGATTACTCGTCGAATTAGAGGGGTTAGCTGTTTTAGTTTGCCGTACTCATAGTCAAATTCGTAAGTAAAAGGGATTTTCTCTGCCATAGGAATTCTCTGTTTTGAGGTGCTCTTTCTTACGAAAGAAGCATAGCAGAATAGAATGGTACGGACAGTTATGACGGGTGCCTCAAAGCTTCTAATATGCATTTTTTTATCGGATGATGCCCAGCTAGTAATATGAGTATGGTACGATTCCAGTAAGAAAGGTGACATGCATGGTGTCTGAACAGGATCCGTTCAAGAGACTTATTGATATTGGAATAGCGCTATCGGCAGAAAAAAACACCGATAAGCTAATGGAAAAAATTCTGCTCGAAGCAAAAAGTATTGGTAAGGCGGATGGTGGTACGCTTTATATTCGCAATGGTAATGAGCTGAAATTCGAAATAGTCAGAACAGACTCTCTTGGAATTGCCCAGGGTGGAACGACGGGTGAGGCTGTGACCATTCCACCGGTAAAAATGGTCAGTGATGATGGTAATCCCAATGAAAAAAACGTTGTTAGTTACTGCGCAATAACCGGGAAATCGGTAAACATTGAAGATGCCTATAGCTCTGAGGAATTTGATTTTTCTGGTACGAAAAAATTCGATGAGATGACAGGACTTCGGTCGAAATCCTTCCTGAATGTTCCCCTTAAAAATAACCTCGGTGAAGTTATTGGTGTATTGCAGTTGCTGAACTCCCTGGATCTAGAAACCGGTGAGGTGGTGGCATTTTCCGGTTACATTTCACCCTTGATAGAAGCCCTGGCATCGCAGGCCGCTGTTGCGCTGGATAATGCAATACTGATCGAATCTCAGAAAAAATTACTCGACTCATTTATTGAGCTGATGGCAAGCGCAGTAGATGCCAAGTCTCCATACACAGGAGGGCACTGTCAGCGGGTGCCGGAGTTAACGGAAATGCTTACTCGAGCAGCCTGTGCTTCCAACGAAAGCCCATTTGCTGATTTCGATTTATCGGAAGATGAATGGTACGAACTGCACATTGGTGCATGGCTGCATGACTGTGGAAAAGTGACAACGCCGGAATATGTTGTCGACAAGGCGACTAAGCTTGAGACTATTACCGATCGAATTCATGAAGTTCGGGTGCGATTTGAAGTCGTGAAGCGCGATGTGATTATTAAGTATCATGAGAGAGTAGCTGCAGGAGAAGATGTTGCCACAGCGCAGGCTGAGATGGAGCAGCGATTAGCTGAAATAGATGAAGATTTTTATTTTGTTGCTGAGTGCAATCGCGGTGCGGAGTTTTTTACTGATGAGAAAATTGAACGAATTCATAAGATAGCGGGTACCAGATGGACGCGGACGTTAGACAATCGAGCAGGTGTCTCTGATGATGAGCTGAAACGTCTCGAACGTCAACCAATCACTGAACTGCCTGTCGAGGAAAATCTGCTTGCAGACCGTGCTGATCATATTTTTGAACATGACGTAATCCCCTATGCAGCCGATCCAGAAAATCCCTACGGTTTTCGTATGGATGCTCCAGATAAAAAATTTAATAAAGGTGAGGTGTACAACCTTTGTATTCAACGGGGAACGCTCAGCGATGAAGAGCGATTTAAGATTAATGACCATATCGTACAGACCATCGTGATGTTGGAGAACTTACCTTTTCCGAAACACCTGGAACGAGTACCCGAAATTGCTGGTGGCCATCATGAAATGATGAACGGCAATGGTTACCCTAAGAAGCTGGATGGCTCCCAAATGTCCATTCCTGCCAGGATAATGGCAATAGCGGATGTGTTTGAAGCGCTTACTGCAGCAGACCGGCCTTACAAATCCCCGAAAAGCCTGAGTGCCAGTATCAAAAATCATGTCGTTCATGGTCAAAGATCAGCATTTGGATGCTGAGCTATTCAAGCTTTTTCTAGAAGCCGGTGTTTATAATGAGTATGCAGAAACCTATTTGCTTGATTCCCAGATCGACGATATTCAGATCTCTGATTATCTCTAAGGGTGCTCGCGTTTCAGGCTCAAGCTTGTGTCGTTGCCTTTGGCAAAGGAGAATGCAGCCTCTTTTCTACAAAGAGAAAGTTGTGTTTCGGTTGTTACAATTTCTAATGCTGATCGTGCCCATTTCAGTGTATGGCCAGGCCGTGGATTTTGAACGGCAAACCATCACCGTAGCGCTTACCCAAGAACCACCGATGTTGAATAGTATTCGGTCTACTGATTTGGTGAGTTTTTTTATACTGGGTCATACCAATGAAGGGTTGCTGCGTTATGACAGCAGAGGACGTTTGGTCCCAGGGGTCGCCGAATCCTGGAAAGTCTACCCCGACCGCCTGGAATTTCGTTTGCGGTCGGATGCACACTGGTCAGATGGTTCAAGCATTATTGCGGATGACTTTGTGTTTGCCTGGCAGAGGATCAATGACCCGGCAGAAGCTGCGCCCTTTGCCGCAATAATGTACCCCATAAAGAATGCTGAACGGATTCAAAAGGGAGAACTTCCGATAGATTCTCTGGGGGTGTCTGCGATCGATGATCATACGCTGGTTGTTTTACTCGAGAACCCATGCGGCCACTGCCTGTCTTTGATGCCGCATGGCAGTTTTTTCCCAGTGAAGCGTGCGTTCTATGAAGCTGCGGGTGATCTTTATGGCTCCGAACCAGCCAAATTGTTGGCTAATGGACCCTTCGAGCTAACTTCCTGGACCCATGGTGCGTCACTAACATTAAGCAAGAATGCGAGTTATTGGGACGAGGATTCGATTACGCTACAGCAGATCAATATCGGCTATATCACTGAAGATAATAGAACCCGACTGAACTTGTTTGTCGACCAAAAAATAGCGCTGGTTAAACTTGGTGGTGAAACCATTAAGGATGCATCGTCTCAGGGACTGCGTTTGAGTACTTTTTCCACTGGTGGTCTTGCCTATTTACGGTTCAATGTCTCTGAATCAAGCGTTATGCAACACAAGGCATTACGTCAGGCAGTTCAGGCTATTTTTGATCCTGCTGTTTTCGTCAATAAGGTGATAGCAATCCCTGGATATCGACCTGCCTATACTTTTTTCCCCCGGTGGTTAAGAGGAGTCGAGGGGCGTTTCACCGATGAGTATCCGGTTGCACCACGAAAAACTGATGTTAATCGTGGGCTTGCTCTGGTGTCATCCATGCGTTCCAAAATAACAGCGCCTATTACGCTGTTAACAGTGGCGTCACCCACGGGTAGCAAGGTAGCTGAATACCTGCAGGGATTGCTTAAGGAGACACTCGATCTAGATGTTCGAGTGGATCAGCAAACCTTCAAGCTGTATCTGGATAAATCGCGGAAAGCGCAGTTCGATATCGCGATCTCAAGCTGGTATCCGGACTACGATGACATTATGACTTATGCAGACTTGCAGGCATCCTGGAATGCCAACAATAGAGGAAAGTATATGAATGATGACTATGATGGCTGGTTGCGTGTGCTTCAGGAAGCAACTGAGCCTAAAATACGCATGGATGCTGCTGCCAGGTTGCAGGACATTCTTTTGGAAGATGTTCCGGTGTTACCGACCGCAGAAACAGGCTCGACCTACATTCAGCACCCCAAACTCAAAGGGGTTATCCGTCGAGTTATCGGTCAAGACCCGGATTTTACCTATTCGCGGGTGGTGCAGTAACGATTACGGGCGCATATCCGCGATAAAGGCGTTAGATTCATCAATCGCCTTCTGCATTGCTTCAATCAACTTATCTACATCTGCATTGACGTGTCCGAGTTCGCCTCGGAGGGAGGCAATAGCCCGTGTATTGAGGTTATGTTTGAGGTAAAGCACGTTGTCTTTGAGCGTGGCAAGTACCGGCTCAATGGCACTTTCAGCGCGACGCATTGACGATATTAAGCGAGAATAGCGCCGCGCCGGGTATCACGTAACTGACGTTCGCTGTCTCGAAGCAGGTTGTTGCTGGTGAATTGTTAGAGTTCTTCCTGCCACTCATCGAACAGCGCCTCCGCGACGGATTCCACTGCACCGACCCGGTCTTTAATTGTCTGGGCTGCTGAAACGCTGTCTTCATACTCATCGTTCAATTCATCGTAGTAGTCTTCAAGCTCACCACCATCAAAGTTGACGACTACCCGAAACTGCGTCAGCGCATCCTTGAACTATTCTTTACCTTCCTCCTGAGCTGTTTGTCCATCTTCGATACGGTCTATGAGGATATCCCGTTTGTGAACGCCAATTTTTTCCATGGCATCGTAATAGGTACTCTCACAACCGAAGACCAGCAGGAGCGTAGGCAGTAGTGGTAATTTTTTGATTAGCAAGATCTTAAGACTATTTAAATTCAATAAATTCAGTAACTTCCAGATTGAACCCAGAAATAGCATTAAACTTGGTCGGGGAGCTCAACAGGCGCATTTTGCTGACGCCGACATCGCGTAAAATTTGACTTCCGGTCCCGACAACACGATAAACACCCGCTTCGTTATTATGGCGTTGTACCGGTGGTACGTCTGGAAAGTGTTTGACCTGCTCTAAAGACTCTTCCTGTGAAGATTCCTGGCCAACGATGACTACTACGCCTTTTCCTTCTTTTGCGATGTGTGCCATCGAATCATGTAATGACCATGAGTGTTTGTGTTCCGGGCGTTCCGTTAGCAGTATGTCGCGCAGGGTATTTAACACCTGAACTCGTACAAGGCAGGGTTCTTCTTCGGTGATATCTCCCTTGATGAGTGCATAGTGCACGCAGTTAGAGACCTTATCGGTATAAGTACGCAGGGAAAACTCACCAACGGCGGTCGGAATATTGCGGGTGTCTTTGAGTTCGATGGTCTTGTCGTACAGCGTCCTGTATTGAATAAGGTCTGCGATGGTCCCGATTTTGATGCCATACTTTTCAGCAAATGCCTCTAGTTCAGGTCGTTGTGCCATGGTGCCATCTTCATTCATGACCTCAACGATTGCCGCTGCAGGTTCATAGCCAGCCATTCTAGCGAGATCACAGCCTGCCTCGGTATGACCTGCTCTTGTTAGCACGCCGCCCTGCTTAGCGATTAATGGAAATATGTGCCCGGGCATGACCAGGTCTGATGGTTGTGCATTCTTTGCTACCGCCGTTCGCACGGTTTTCGTCCGATCGGCGGCGGAGATGCCGGTGGTGATGCCATCAGCCGCTTCAATAGAGACGGTAAAATTGGTTTCATGTAACGAATTGTTGTGTTCTACCATTAAGGGCAGGTTTAACTGACGTGCTCGTTCTTCAGTAACGGTGAGGCAGATAAGGCCACAGGCATGACGGGCGAAAAAAGTAATATGCTGGGGCGTGACGACATCTGCAGCAATAATCAGGTCGCCTTCATTCTCGCGATCTTCGTCGTCCATGATGAGTACCATCTTGCCCTGACGGAAGTCTTCCAGGATTTCCTCAATTGAGTTAATTGCCACTGAACAGCCTTATCGATACTTTTTGAAAGTATAATTATAGGCGATATAGTTGGGTCGTGCCCTGCATCGCGTATAATTCATCGCGATTAAATGTCGAGAGCAAGAATGGTTGCCAGCAAACCCAAGTTTATCAACGCCCTCAAGGAAATATGTGGCGAAGACATGATTACCGATATGGCTCGTCTCAAGGTTTACGAGACCGATGGGCTCACAGCGAAAAAGCGGTTGCCCTGGATTGTTGTACTGCCGTCAAATATTGAGCAGGTGCAGATAATTGTTGCTTTGTGCGCAGAGCATAGCGTGCCAATTGTCGCTAGAGGTGCGGGAACTGGACTATCCGGTGGTGCCATGCCGCACGATCAAGGGGTGCTGTTGAGTCTGGCAAAGTTTAATCGCGTACTCGAAATCAATGCGGACGCTCGCTATGCGAGGGTTGAACCTGGTGTGACTAACCTTGGGATTTCCCAGGCTGTGGATCATCTTGGTTTGTATTATGCTCCTGATCCTTCATCACAAATTGCCTGCAGCATTGGTGGCAACGTTGCGGAAAACTCCGGTGGCGTGCACTGTCTCAAATATGGTCTGACCGTTCATAACGTCATGAAGTTGAGGATAGTGTCACCCGCGGGTGAACTTTACGAGCTTGGCAGTGATGCATTGGATTCTGCTGGCCTGGATTTAATGGCGCTGATGCATGGTTCTGAAGGAATGCTGGGCATTGTCGTTGAAGTGACGGTTAAATTGCTGGAGAAACCACCCTGTGTCTGTGTGGTATTGGGTGCATTCGATAGTGCCGAAGCCGCGGGGCGCTGTGTCGCCGAAATTATTGGGAACGGCATCCTGCCCGCAGGGCTTGAAATGATGGACCAAATGGCAGCCCGGGCTGCAGAAGCCTTTGTTCATGCAGGATACCCGACAGAAGCCGCTGCTTTGCTGCTCGCTGAACTGGATGGCACCGAGGCAGAGGTAGCACAACAACATAAGGATCTGATGTCGATGATGCAGAAATGTGGTGCTGGAGAAATATCGACGGCTTGGGATGCGGAAGATCGAGCGCGCCTCTGGCAGGGAAGAAAAGCAGCGTTTCCTGCGGTAGGGCGCCTCGCACCTGATTATTATTGTATGGATGGCACTATTCCCCGGCGCGAGTTAGCAGATGTGTTGACAGCCATTGCTGACCTATCGAAACAGTATGCGTTGCCAGTTGCCAATGTTTTTCATGCCGGTGATGGCAATTTGCATCCATTGATTCTCTATGACGCCAATGATGGTGATCAGTTGGATAGGGCAGAAGCGTTTGGTGGCAAGATTCTGGAGTTGTGTATTGCCAAGGGCGGAACAATCACTGGTGAACATGGGGTGGGTGTAGAGAAGATCGACCAGATGTGTATTCAGTTCACGCCTGAAGAGCTCACGATGTTTCACGGTGTGAAATCGAGTTTTGATTCTCAAGGGATTCTAAACCCAGGCAAGGCCATACCCACCTTGAGTCGTTGTGCTGAATTCGGCGCGATGCATGTTCATGTTGGAGATGAGAAACATCCGGCATTGGAACGTTTTTAGATGACGACTGAGACAACAGAACAATTGACGGCGACTGTACTTAAGGCCTGCGAAACAAATTCACCATTGTGGGTGCGGGGTGGTAACAGTAAAGCGTTTTATGGAAACCCATGTCCAAGTGATTGTCATGAGTTAGATACCAGTTGTCATAGCGGCATTATCAAATATGTGCCTGAAGAACTTATGATTCATGTACGCGGCGGAACGCCGCTGGCTGAAGTCAACGCAGTTCTCGCTGCCGAGGGCCAGATGCTGGGTTTTGAACCACCGGATTTTGATGGTGCCGCCACCATTGGTGGCGTGGTCGCCGCAGGCTTATCGGG
>JAQWMV010000035.1 GCA_029246605.1 Pseudomonadales bacterium
CACAAAACTAAAAAGCACTTTCCTTATATATTTCAATCACTTGTGGAATCATAACGCTATACTGGGGGTGTAGTGGTCGCAGGTTCAAATCCTGCCGTCCCGACCAACCACGAGGTTTTCATTGATAGTAGTTACTAACTGGAAAAAAATCAGATATGAATAGTAACGGTTTCAAAAGGTAGATCATCGGGGTTCATGTAATACAGTGTAGTGTTAATAGATTCGTGAGCCAAAATCTCTTTGATTTGTTTATTTGTATTCCCTGCATTCTTTAATAATGTTGCAGTCAATCCCCTTACTTCGTGGAAGGTAGTACCAGAATCGCCCCTACATTCGTGAAACATTCTTGACAACCTATCGTTAGTCACTTGGCAGAAATGTTCTTTATTTTCATTCCAGACCCTTTTTTCTGGGGTATGGCTAATGACAAAGGGACATCGTTTATTGATTAGAGATAACTCTCTTGCGCGGTCAAGGGGACACCTTGATTGCTGGAGTAGTTGCATCTGATGCAACTAGAGCAACCGCGGTAGACATTGAGGCTCGCCTGAAGATATTGATGCCTGCGTTGTAATCTCGATCTAGTGGCAACCTCGATATAGCGGCAATTTTGTTGGATATATAAAACGTATTGTTGTACCCCAAGTTTATCTTTAAATGAGTAGGCTGATTATGTAAAATTGTATTTCTGTCTTAGAGGTATCCCGCATGACTGCGTCCAATAAGCTTTTGTATTCAAGTTACTATCCAGCACTTGTTCTATTCATATCTTGCTTATCACCAACTATCCAAGCACTTGATGATGGATTTTGGACTTATGATCTAGTTGATGGCTATGCCGAAATTACAGGTCGAATCAATAGCTGTCCTCATGAAATGGTGGTACCAGAAGAAATAGGTGGCTACTCTGTTAAAAGCATAGGGGCCTATGCATTTGAATCCGCTGGGATAAATACATTAACACTTCCGAATACTTTAACTCATATTAAGGCAAACTCATTTGCCAGCAATGCGATATCGTCTCTCACTATACCTGACAGCGTTGTGAGCATTGGACAGTATGCGTTTTATTTGAATGAATTAACCAGTTTAGTGCTCCCAGATAGCATTACTAAACTTACACAAGGTGCCTTTGTTGGCAACCAAATTACTTCTCTAACCCTTCCAATGGGATTAGCCGAAATTGAAGGTGAAGTTTTTACTGCAAACAAGCTGACCAGCATAACGATCCCAGAGACTGTGACAAAGATTGGTGCATCTGCATTTAGAAGTAATGGACCTTGGGAGAGGATCATAATTCCAAAAAATGTAACCAGTATCGGAGGGAACGCTTTTACCTACAACGGCGGTGGGTTAGAGGTTCCATCAATACATTTTTTTGGCGATCGACCCGAAATGCCAGTTGATGCCTTTGGAACTGATTCATATCAGTACTATTTAAAAAGAGTTACCTACTGTGAAGGTCGCGCAGGCTGGCCAGGAAGCGCTATATCAGGTGTAACTCCGTCTGCAGATTGTGAGGGTGATCGTACTCCCGTTCCTGAGCATATATATTCAGCAGATATAGCATTTGTATTGGTAGGTTATAACGGTACTACTTCTATCTCCTCTGTTGACAGCTTTAAATTGGAGGCGGACAAGGTAAAAAAAGCTCTTTCATATTTGTCCTTATCCAATATCACTTATGAGATTTTCGATGGTGGAATAGATACTCGGACCAAGACAGATTTTGTGTCAATTGCGGAAAATAGGGGATTTGGCGTAACTGAAGCCATGTTGCTTGATCGGCAACTTCCGGAAAATTACGAACAGTTTAAAAATGTAATTTATTTATTCAGTACTTCAAGTGACGCAGGAGTTTGGGGTGGAGCCTTCCAAGGTAGTTGCGTTGGATGGGGCTTGGTTGATTCGGATGGGAATGCCCTGCCAGAGTTACCTGTCGGCGGAGTTAAAACAATTTGCGAGTTCGTAGATCTGTTGAATTATACAGATGTTGTAAGGGCCAGAAAAACTATCGTTCATGAACTAATTCACGGATTTGGTCAAGGCGGCCATGATAGTGATTCTGTAGAGAGCTGGTTTCCATACTCCGTTCTGCATAAAAGCGGCTACGGAGATATAGACTCTTACCCAGTCTGGAACAGAATTTATATTACGAAGTGGCTTTCTGAGCAAAATATTACTACAAATCGTGATAATCTCTTGGATTATCATGATGCCACAGATACCTCTGGCAAGTATCTCCTTCGTCTATCAGAAGAAAATGACTTTGACTGCGAAGATGAATGGCGTAACCCTATACGATGTAATCGCTATCAGGAGCTTCACAAGGGAGCCTTGATGCAAAATCGGGGCACCTTCATCAGGGATGGCAAATCATACTTTCAGAGTGGAGTAATCTTTGAGCCTATTATGGATGTCACTGATCTAAGTCGCCCAACTGTTGAGTCAGTTACTGTTGAAAATAATGTCTCGACTGAAGCGGAAGGTACAAAAGATCAGATAACAGTAACCTTTTCAGAAAATATTGCTTTAGGTAAGGGCAAAATAACTATTTTTGAAGACGACTACTATTGTGGACAGGGCTTTTCAATTTCGTTAAATCGTCATCCTAATAACAATGATGGCTGGGATGGTTGTGGTGGTACGGCTTTAGCAGAGATCTCAGGTAAGAACTTAGTTATCACAAGTGTCATGAACGGTGAAAAGAATTATTCAATTAAATTAGGGCAGGGGTCAATTATTGACTGGGGCGGCAACGCAGCCTCTGGCAAATATTGTGCCTATGCTAGCGGCATAGACAGTGCCATGGATGCGGATGGTGATGGCGTTGTTGATTGTGCCGATGCTTTTCCGTCTGACTCAAGTGAGTGGGCAGATGTTGATGGCGATGGAACAGGTAATAATGCTGACCTTGATGCAGATGGCGACGAAGTGAATGATGCGTCAGATGCGTTTCCATTTGACTTTTCTGAGTCAATAGATACCGATGGGGATGGCATAGGGAATAATCGTGATATAAATGATGACGGCGATGCTCATGATGATTGGCGTGATGTCTTTCCTCTAGATGCTTCTGAGCATTTAGATACTGATTCAGATGGCATAGGCAACAATGCTGATACTGATGATGATAATGATGGTATCAGTGACTCGCTAGATGCATTTCCTTTAGACAGCAATGAATCTGTAGATACTGATGGTGATGGCGTCGGTAACAATACTGAGACAGACGATGATTGTGATTGTGTTGCAGATAGTGATGATGTCTTTCCTCTTGATGAAACGGAGAGTCTAGATACCGATAGCGATGGGGTTGGTAATAACGCGGATGTATTCCCCAATGACTCCAGTGAAAGCCAAGATAGTGATAGCGATGGCGTCGGTGATAATGGCGACCCGTTCCCCAACGACGCTAATGAATCTTTAGATACAGACTCTGATGGTATTGGCAATAATACCGATGATGATGATGATGGGGATGGTGTTTTAGATGATCAGGATGCCTTTCCGCTTGACTCAACAGAGACGATAGATACCGATGGAGATGGCACGGGCGATAATGGCGACCCCTTCCCAGAAGATTCATCTGAATGGCTTGATACTGACCTCGACGGTATAGGCAATAATACGGACAGTGATGACGATGGTGATGGAGTTGCTGATACCAGTGATTTTTACCCACTTGAGAGCCTTGAAGAACTACCCGATAGCGACGGTGATGGTATTCCAGATGATTGTGATAACGGCGTGTGCGAAGGAACCTCTATGGTCGCGGATACTGCTAATGCTGAATGGCTGTACGCGCACGATGGTTTAAATCTTTCTTTGAATGGATGCTCGCAAAACTGCCCCGCAAAGCTGGGGATTCCGAGTCAGATTAATGGAAAGTCAGTTATCAGCATCTCAGAAGGTGCATTTAGTTCTAAAGGCCTTGCCGAGTTGACAATTCCCGAGAGTGTCTTATCTATCGCTCGGTATAGCTTTAATAATAATGCCCTAACTAGTCTCCAACTGCCAAGCCAGATACAAAGTATTGGCCAGGGTGCATTTTCCGGAAATAAATTAAGTTATCTAGAAGTACCAGGAAGTTTGAGCTCCATAGCCGACTATGCTTTTTTCGATAATGAACTGATTGAAGTAGATATTGGTGAAGGCGTAACCACGATCAAAATGGCTGCTTTCGAAAAAAACACGATACAAAAATTAACGCTTCCGTCCTCTATCAAGCGGCTACATTGGTATGCTTTTTATGACAATAATATTACCGAGTTATCTTGGACTGATGGAGGGACTGCGGATGCATGGATTGAAGAATATGTATTCCAAAAAAATTCACTCATAAAATTCACTATCCCGTCTAATGTGACTGAAATAGCCGATGGAGCGTTCGCAGACAATAACCTAACTTTAGTCACTTTCCTTGGAAATAGGCCTGGCGGGACTGGTGATTCCTTAGGTGATCCTATGCTTAAAGGCTCAATGAGTTATGGTGCATTTCTAAATAACCCAGAATTAAGTTCTATTTTCTACTGTGAGTCTCCTCAGGATGGGTGGCCCGGTGAGCGGATAAGAGTTAAATCTCCAAATGGAGATATTCCTGGAATCAATATCTTACCAAAAAGTGATTGTGACTTTGATGGGGTTATAGATGAAATAGATTCCTTCCCAGAGAATGCGCTGTACTCACAAGACTCAGATAGTGATGGTATGCCTGACTCCTGGGAAACCCAGTACGGACTTAATCCAAATGACCCATCTGACGCTACAAGTGATCAAGACAATGATGGCGTTTCGGCCTTAGATGAGTTCTTGGCGGGGACAATCCCGTCCGGGTCGCTAGATATCGACGGAAATGGCCAGTATGACGCTCTAACGGACGGTCTGTTGTTACTTAGGGGAATGTTTGGATTAGACGGCAGTGCATTGGTAACGGGCACGATAGCGTCTGATGCGGCTTATACAGAATCAGTTGATGTTGAATCTCGCATAGCTAATCTTGTTGATCTTGCTGATGTCGATGGTAATGGCGATATAGACGCTCTTACTGATGGACTAATCATTCTTCGCTATTTGTTCGGCTTAGAGGGCGATACGCTAATTAACGGTGTGGTTGCGGAAGATGCGACTAGGACGTCTGCAGAAGATATCGAGGCTCATTTAGCTATGTTGAAGCCGAGTTTATAGTATCGCTTGATTGCTGATAAATATCACCTCAGTGTAATGCACTTGCGAAACAACTTCTGGGCAGAAAGTTTCGTAAGTCATTGATTTATAAGGAAACGAATATCATAACACTGGGGGTGTAGTGGTCGCAGGTTCAAATCCTGCCGTCCCGACCAATTTTCAAGATCTCGTATTTATGGTTTAACCCAAAAAGCAATCCGAATCGTTATTTCTGTTTCAACTTAATCCAAAGAGCGCACGTTTAGCG
>JAQWMV010000047.1 GCA_029246605.1 Pseudomonadales bacterium
AACAAAAATGGCAGTGTACGATCGTCGGCTCAAAACGCGATGCAGAACGCATACCCGGCATTGATATAGAGGTTGGCGATGGGGACACGTTCACTTTTGGCGAACATACTGCCCATGTTTTCGATGTATCCGGACATACCATCGGTCATATCGCTTTCCATTTTCACGAGGACAACGCACTCTTTTGTGGAGATGCGCTTTTTGCGCTCGGTTGCGGACGACTGTTTGAGGGAACACCAACACAGATGTGGGGCAGCTTACAGAAACTGATTGCCCTTCCCGATCCCACACGCGTGTACTGTGCACACGAATACACCCAGGCAAATGCTGCCTTCGCGCTCACGGTAGAGCCAGAAAATATGGAGCTCCAGAATCGGGCGCAACACATCAAAACATTACGGGCTAAGGGATTACCAACAGTGCCATCGACAATAGGCGAGGAGAAAGACACCAACCCGTTCCTACGGCCAGACAGCGATGCCTTACAGGTAAATCTAGGACTTACCGGCGCAGATCTGGTCGACGTATTCGCAGAGACTCGGAGACGCAAGGACAATTTTTAAAACTAAATATTCGCCAACTCTTTGAAAGCGATATCCGTGGTAAAAAAGACCTCGCCTTTCATCCGTGCGTAAAACTCGGTTTCCTTCAATCGGTCCATAACAGGCCCCTTAACTTCTGCGAGGTGAAGGGTGACACCGACCTCTTCCAAGTTTTCACAAAGCGCTTCGAGCATTTCAAGACCACTGGTATCAATAAAGTTCGTTGCCGTACAGATCATCAACACATTCTTGACCTTCGGTTTATCCGCCACCTCGTTGAACAGAAAAGTTTCGATATAACGAGCATTAACAAAGTATAAACTTTCGTCGATTCGCACGGCGAGCAATGAGGGATCGGTCTTTACTTCGTGCCGCATAATATTTCGGAAATGCTCGGATTCACCGACACGACCCACAACAGCAACATGCGGTCGGCTGCTGCTGCGAATAAGCAGCACAAAAGAGATCACAATGCCCATGATCACGCCGGACTCCACGCCGAGTGTCAGTACAGCGAGAAAAGTGAATGAGAAAGTTACCGCATCTGAAGAACTAAACGCGAAGGACTTTCGAATGCCTGATATATCGATCAGCTGCAGCGCAGAAATGATAATAATAGCCGATAACACGGCCTTCGGCAGGTAATAAAACACAGGAGCAAAGCCGATCAATGTCACCAACAGCAACAGCGCGGTGATCAGTGAGGCAACCTGCGTGCGTGCGCCCGATGTAAAATTAACCAGGGTACGCGAAAAACTCCCTGCGACTGGAAAACCACCGACAAGAGAAGCTCCTATATTGGATAAACTTAACCCAACAAGCTCTTGATTTGGTAGTATTTTTTGCCTGTTTTTACTGGCCATAGCGGAACCAATAGAAATGCTTTCCATAAAGATCACCATCGCGATTAGCAAGGCTGATGGCAGCATAGCCTGAAGTTCTGCAAGCGAAATACTGACCAGTGTGATGCTTGGCAATTGCGCTGGAATCGTCCCCACAACGGGTAAGTTTTGCGTGTCATTCAGGCCCATGGTGCTGGTTACTAGGATCCCAATGACGACCACATACATCGGTGCAGATCTGCTGATTGATGAGGCGACCACCTCTGAAAAACCCTTCGACATGAGGATGCCTTCCAACTGCAGACGACAAAAAACCAGCAACAAAAAGGCACCGGTGGTAATGGCAAGCGCGATGATATTGACTTGATTTCCCAGCAGGTATCCAGCCACACCGAAAAGACTGGTATCCCCTGACGACGGGAGGCCAACAGCTGTCGGTAGCTGATTAATAATAATCAGTATTGCCGCCGCTGTGATAAACCCTGTGACCACTGCGTGACTTAAAAAACTGATCACATTGCCGAAATTTACCAAGCGCAGCACCAGCAGAACAATACCGGTGACAAAACCAAGCTTAATGGTGACCACGATGTAGTCAGCAGAACCGGGCGCCGCAAAGGTTGATGCCACTTCCAGTGTCATCATCGCAATAATTGCGGTGGGGCCGACAGCCAGAGTGCGTGAACTGCCAAAAGCGGCGTAACAGACTAATGCCAACAGTGCTGCATACAACCCCGCTTCCGGCGGTAAACCGGCCAGGAATGCGTACGCGATCACCTGCGGCACCGTAATAAAGAGAACAACAATCCCCGCAATCAAGTCAGCACGAAAGTCGTCCCGTTGATAGTGGCCGATCCAGTCGACGATCGGTAACCAATCAGATAGTTTAATCGCATACCCCTATGCTTCTGTTACTGAAGATGCCCCGAGTCCACGCTAAAGTATTGTCCATCGGCGCCATTTGTTGGTAGCTTACAGAACATTTGCTGCCACAAACAGGTCCCAAAAGCATCAAAGGTCTTCAAAGCACCTCTGCTTTGATGATAGCTTTCTATCTAGTGTCATAAACGGAGTACCCATGCAGGGCCAATTCGACGAAAACTTGCTAACTTTTGATCGCGAAAGAATCTGGCATCCCTATACATCGATGCGAGACCCCTTACCTGTGTACCCTGTGGTAAGTGCAAGCGGCGTTCGTCTGACCCTGGCCGATGACAGCGAACTCATTGACGGAATGTCCTCCTGGTGGGCCGCTATACACGGCTATAACAACACTGCACTCAATAATGCAGCTAAACGTCAACTGGATAAGATGTCGCACGTCATGTTTGGGGGCTTAACACACGAACCAGCGATTCTATTAGCACAAAAACTTCTTGCTCTGGCACCCCCATCACTGAAGAAAATATTTTTCTCAGACTCGGGGTCTGTTGCCGTAGAGGTCGCTATCAAGATGGCGATTCAGTATTGGCACGCGATCGACAAACCACAGAAATCAAAATTGCTGACCATTCGCTCCGGATATCATGGCGACACATTTGGTGCCATGTCCGTCTGTGACCCAGTAACCGGTATGCATGAAATTTTCACCGGTGTATTACCGCAGCACTTTTTTGTGCCTGCACCAGAGAGTCGTTTCGACGAAAACTTACAAGAAAGCGATGTCATACCGATAGCAGAAACCCTAGCTTCCCATAGTCACGAAATAGCGGCAGTCATTCTTGAGCCAGTCGTTCAGGGTGCCGGGGGTATGCGAATCTACTCTCCTGATTTTTTGGCGCGTGTCAGAGACCTGTGCGATCAATACGATGTACTGTTGATCGCCGATGAGATAGCAACGGCGTTTGGACGTACCGGTAAAATGTTTGCCTGTGAACACGCCGGTATCAAACCCGACATCATGTGTGTTGGCAAGGCATTGACGGCAGGTTATATGACACTGGCAGCCACCATGACCAACCAGCGGGTGAGCGACGGTATTTCCTCAGGTGGTAGCGGTGTCTTTATGCATGGCCCCACCTTCATGGCTAATCCGCTGGCCTGCGCCGTGGCACTTGAAAGCCTTGAGTTACTTACCAACAGTAACTGGCAGGAAAATATCGCCCGTATCGAGCAGCAACTTAAGGCACAGTTGGAACCTTGCCGGTCTTTAGCCGGGGTGCAGGACGTTCGAGTACTGGGCGCGATAGGGGTAGTCGAGTGCAAAGAAGATGTCGATGTGGGTCAAATACAGAAGGACTTTGTAAAACGGGGTGTTTGGGTCCGACCTTTCGGTAAACTAGTCTATATAATGCCACCCTATATCATTTCCAATAACGACCTTAGCCACCTGACTACCACCATTTGCGATGTGCTCGCTCAATGAACAAATATGATTTTATCGACACCGAGCTGGCACGTCGGGATACGGCAAATCAGCATCGCCGGCTAAGGAACGTAACACCGCTCGCGAATGCCTGTTGCGAGGTCGATGGACGACAAATGATTAACTTTAGCTCAAATGATTATCTGGGCCTGTCGCAACACTCAAAACTTCAAACGGGTGCCGCAAACTTTTCATCACAATACGGCAGTGGATCCACGGCGTCCCGTTTAATTTGCGGCTCGCTGGATTGTTTCTCCGACATTGAGAATAAACTCGCAGCGTTGAAACAGGTGGAAAGCATCCTGATTTTTAACTCCGGTTTTCAAGCTAATGTATCCATCATCCCGGCTTTAACGAATAGCGACACGCTAATTCTGTCTGACAGTCTGAACCACAACAGCATTATTCAGGGTATCTCCCTCTCCGGTTGCGACAAGATCATATACGACCATAACGATCTCGATCATCTGGCTAAGTCTCTAGAAGCAAACAATCATCGAGAACGGAAGCTGATTGTTACCGAGTCTGTGTTCAGTATGGATGGTGACCAAACGGATATAGACCGTCTCGTTGCAATCGCACAAGAATTCAATGCCATACTGATGGTCGATGAAGCACACGCCACCGGCGTTCTCGGGCATCACGGGATGGGACTTACCGCTGGCAAGCAGGTTGATATTACTGTGGGCACCTTTGGCAAAGCCTTCGGTTCCTTTGGCGCCTACATCGCCAGCTCCGAAAAAATTCGCGACTATCTTATTAATTGCTGTAGCGGCTTCGTATACACCACCGCGTTACCGCCGGCCATTTTAGGGGCAATTGACGCTGCGCTGGAATTGATACCAAACATGGATGACGAAAGACGAACGCTATTGGACAACGCCAGTTATCTGCGCAACATGCTGCAACAACTTGGCTACAATACTGGGAATTCAACCACACAGATTATTCCTGTTGTACTCGGTGATGAATCTTCAACGCTTGCCATGTCCACCAAACTCGAGCAAGCCGGTATTATTGCTACTCCTATCCGACCACCGACGGTCCCAGAGGGAGAGTCACGAATTCGCTTGGCGCTTTCTGCCGCACATTCACGTGAACAAATCGACACACTCATCGATGTATTCAGACCATGACGCTACAGAATAGTCTTTTTGTCACAGGCACCAATACGGATATCGGAAAAACGGTTGTGAGCGCTGTACTGGTCGCTGGATTGCGGGCCAATTACTGGAAGCCCATTCAGTCCGGACTGATTGATGGCACAGATACGGATTGGATACAGAAACACACAGACATACCCCAAAGTCATATCCACAAAGAAACCTACGCTTTGCAGCAACCCTTATCACCCCACGCTGCGGCTGTATTCGACAACATTGAAATCTCACTAGACGCTTTTTCACTACCCGTCATACCTGAAGAAGATTTCCTCATCATAGAAGGGGCAGGTGGTGTTCTCGTGCCTATCAACGAGAAATATTTCATGC
>JAQWMV010000283.1 GCA_029246605.1 Pseudomonadales bacterium
CGGATGCGGAAACTACCTGCGCATATATATGTCGTGGAGACCTATGCACGCACAATCTTGGCACTTCTAACTTACCTTAATGAATATGTGAAACGTAAAGAAGCCAAGAAGAAATAGTCGGCGTAAATTTTAAGTGAAGCAAGTTTATGAATAAGAAAAAACAGTCTCGAATGAGAAGAGCCCTAAAGGGTAGGAAACACATCGGTAAGTTAGAAGTGCCAAGATTGTGCGTGCATAGGTCTCCACGACATATATATGCGCAGGTAGTTTCCGCATCCGGAGACCGGATCGAGGCATCAGCGTCAACGGTTGAGTCAACCCTCAGAGGAGACAACACCGGTAACGTTGAAGGCGCATCAAAAGTCGGTGCGCTGATAGCTGAGCGTGCTAAGACGCAAGGCATTGAAAAAGTAGCGTTTGATCGATCCGGGTATAAATACCACGGTCGCGTCAAAGCATTAGCGGACGCAGCTCGTGAAGGCGGACTGCAGTTCTAGTAGATTTCGAGGAATAGACATGGCGTATAACGACCAGGACAACGAAGAAGGCATCATTGAGAAACAGGTGCACATCAACCGAGTTGCCAAGGTAGTCAAGGGAGGCAGAATATTCGGTTTCACGGCTTTGTATGTCGTGGGCGATGGTAATGGACGCGTAGGTTATGGTCGGGGCAAAGCACGCGAAGTGCCGTTAGCGATACAAAAAGCGCTAGAGGCTGCGCGTCGGAACATGATTCAAGTGGATCTTAATGGCACGACAATTCAGTACCCGATTACAGCAAGGCATGGCGCGTCGAAGATATATATGCAGCCAGCATCGGAAGGAACCGGGGTTATCGCAGGTAAGACGATGCGTGCGGTACTCGAGGTGGCAGGTGTCCATAACGTGCTTGCCAAGTGCTATGGCTCGACAAGCCCGATTAATGTTTTGCGTGCAACCTTCAAGGGGCTCCAGGAAATGCGGTCTCCCGAAAGCATTGCAGAAAAGCGCGGCCTGATGCTTGAGCAGATAACAGGATAGTCAAATGGCGGATAAAAAAATTAAAGTGACTTTGGTGAAAAGCACTATTGGCAGATTAAAGCGCCATAAAGATTGTGTAGCGGGTTTGGGCCTGCGTAGGGTTAATCACAGTGTTGAAGTAATAGACACGCCTGCAAATCGCGGAATGATTAACAAAGTGTCTTACATGCTAAGCGTTGAAGAGTAGCGATTATGCGATTGAATACGATAAGTGGTTCCCCAGGTAGCAAGACTGCCAGAAAACGTGCCGGACGTGGAATTAGTAGCGGTCTTGGTAAAACAGCAGGACGTGGTCATAAAGGTCAGAAGTCTCGCACTGGTGGAACTGTAAGAGCAGGGTTTGAAGGTGGACAACAGCCTATTCAGATGCGCTTGCCGAAATTCGGATTTAACTCGGCGATGGCTCGTGTTACTGCAGAAGTTCGTTTGTCTGAGCTCGATAAAGTAGAGGCAGATGTTATTGATCTGCAAGCGTTGAAAGATGCGGACATTATTCCTAACAGGATGTCACGCGCTAGAGTTATGTTGTCAGGAGATGTTACAAAAGCAGTTACGATAAAGGGTATAGGTGTGTCTGCTGGTGCCCGTGCAGCAATTGAAGCAGCTGGTGGAAAAGTCGAAGACGCTTGAGTCGTTTTTGTAAATAGTATTGTAGATTGCATTTGAAGATAGGTTAGATAATGAGTAGCACAATGAATCAAGGTCAAGGTGGAGGCGGTCTTACTGAGTTAAGACAGCGGCTGACCTATGTGCTACTGGCAATTGTTGTATACAGAATTGGCAGCCATATCCCGGTGCCTGGGATTAATCCTGAACGTTTGGCCGCATTGTTTGCACAAAATCAGGGTGGCATTTTAGATCTCTTCAATATGTTCTCCGGTGGTGCGCTGGAGCGAATGAGTATCCTAGCACTCGGTATCATGCCTTATATTTCTGCGTCGATCATTGGTGAGTTGCTTGTAGCAACCACGCCTTCACTACAGCAACTTCGTAAAGAAGGAGAGTCCGGCAAGCGAAAGATCAATCAGTACAAGCGCTACGGCACGTTATTGCTTGCAACAGTTCAGGGATTTGCGTTTAGCAGTGGGCTCGCGTCACAGGGATTGTCATATGAAACCTCCTTTTCGTTTCATTTTGTGGCCATCACTACGCTGGTTACTGGTGCAATGTTCATGATGTGGCTTGGTGAGCAGGTGACGGAAAGAGGTGTTGGTAACGGTATTTCAATATTGATCTTCGCCGGTATTGTAGCGGGGTTACCAAGTGCGCTGGGGCAGTCTTTTGAACAGGCGCGTCAGGGCGAGATTTCTGCCTTCGGTTTGTTAATTATTGCAGCTGTCGCAGTTGGGGTGATCGCATTTGTTGTGTTTGTAGAACGAGGTCAGCGACGTATTACAGTGAACTACGCACGGCGCCAGCAGGGTAGGCAACAGTATGCGGCACAGTCGAGCATGTTACCGCTCAAGGTAAATATGGCAGGGGTGATACCTGCAATTTTTGCGAGTAGTTTGTTGTTGTTTCCGGCGTCTCTAGGCCAGTGGTTTGGCCAGTCCGAAGGGATGGAATGGTTACAGGAGCTGAGCTTACAGATTGCACCTGGACAGCCACTCAATATTATTTTGTTTTCTGCAGGTATTATTTTCTTCTGCTTTTGGTATACCGCGATAATGTTCAACTCGAAAGAGGTGGCAGATAACCTCAAGAGATCTGGCGCTTTTATTCCTGGATATCGTCCCGGCGAACAAACCGCCCGATATATAGACACTATTTTAATGCGACTAACTCTGTTCGGGTCGCTATACATGACGTTGGTTTGTCTTCTTCCACAGTTTTTGGTGGTCCAGTTCAACGTGACCTTCCAGTTAGGAGGTACAGCATTACTCATCGTGGTTGTTGTAGTGATGGATTTTATGGCTCAGGTGCAGACGCATCTCATGTCTCATCAGTACGACTCGTTGATGAAAAAGTCAAACCTGCAGAATTTCGGCAGGGGTTAGGAGCGAAGAAATGAAAGTTAGAGCTTCAGTAAAAAAAATGTGTAGGAATTGCCGAGTTATACGGCGCAAGGGATCTGTTCGAGTGATTTGTTCAGAGCCTCGTCATAAGCAGAGACAGGGTTAAATTTAGGAGTTTATATGGCCCGTTTAGCAGGGATTAATATCCCAGATAATAAACATACAGGGATCTCTCTCACCTATATTTACGGCATTGGTCGTAAAGTAGCGAAGGATCTATGCTCAGCCAGTGGTGTTGATCCAACAGCCAAGGTTCAGGATCTATCTGAAGCCGATTTGGATATGTTGCGTGGTGAAATTTCCAAACTAACCGTTGAGGGTGACCTTCGCCGCGCGGAGCAATTGAATATCAAGCGCCTGTTAGATTTGGGTTGTTACCGAGGTTTTCGTCATCGACGAAATCTACCGGTGCATGGCCAAAGAACTAAAACGAATGCCAGAACACGTAAGGGTCCAAAGCGACCCATTAGGAAGTAAGCAATGTCAGAGCAAGATACAGCAGAAGCTACAGAAACTGTAGGAGAGGCAGAAACTCCATCAACTGTAGAAGCTACAGAAACTGCAGAATCAACCCCGGAAGCGGGTGCTTCAGCGCGGCGTAAAGGAAAGCGGCAGATTGCAGATGGGCTTGCACATATCCATGCTTCTTTTAACAACACTATCGTCACCATTACGGACCGACAAGGTGGGGCGCTGGCTTGGGCCACAGCGGGTGGTTCTGGATTTCGCGGTGCAAGAAAGAGTACACCGTTTGCAGCACAGGTTGCTGCAGAAAGAGCGGGTACCGCGGCACAGGAATATGGTTTGCAGAATTTGGAAGTATTTGTAAATGGACCTGGCCCCGGCCGGGAGGCAGCAGTTAGGGCATTGAATTCTGTTGGTTATCGAATTACCAATATTACCGATGTAACGCCGATACCACATAACGGCTGTAGACCACCAAAGAAACGACGGGTGTAGGGAGGAGACAATAGATGGCTAGATATCTCGGTCCAAAATTAAAGTTATCCCGTAGAGAAGGTACGGACTTATTTCTTAAAAGTGGTGTAAGACCATTTGAGTCCAAGTGCCGGGCGGATAGTGTGCCAGGACAACACGGTCAGAAGAGAGGACGACTTTCTGACTATGCGCTTCAGTTGCGCGAGAAACAAAAGGTTCGCCGACTGTATGGCGTTCTAGAGAAACAGTTTCGCAATTACTACAAGAAAGCGGATAGACAAAAAGGTGCAACCGGTGAGAATTTGCTTCGTATATTGGAGCGACGGTTAGACAATGTTGTTTATCGTATGGGTTTCGGTTCCACGCGTGCAGAATCACGGCAGTTGGTATCCCACAAATCTATTCTAGTAAACGGATCGATTGTCAATATTCCCTCCTATCAGGTGGAAGCAGGCGATATGATTTCGATTAAAGAAAAGTCCAAAAGTCAGCTGCGAATTCAGGGCGCACTGGCATTATCAGGACAACGTGCACCAGTTGAGTGGGTAGATGTTGATACCGATAAACTGGAAGGTCTGTATAAGACCTACCCTGAGAGAGATGAGTTGCCGAAAGAGATAAACGAGAATTTGATCGTTGAGTTGTATTCCAAGTAAGCAAAATTAAACCAAGAGAATTTATTTCTTTTATTGGAAGGTGTATTTATGCCCCATTCGTCATTAGAGTTTTTAACGCCGAAGCATATCCAGGTTGAACAGGTAAGCGATACCCGGGCGACGGTTATTCTCGAACCTCTGGAAAGAGGCTTCGGTCATACATTAGGTAATGCATTACGACGCATTTTGCTTTCTTCGATGCCAGGTTGTGCAATTGTCGAAGTGGAGATAGACGGTGTGCTCCATGAGTACAGCACTCTGGAAGGCGTTCAAGAGGATGTTATCGAAATCCTCCTAAACCTGAAGGGCGTAGCTATTAAACTAAATACAGCGGATGAAGCTGAACTGACTCTGGAGAAAACCGGATCAGGCGTTGTTACCGCAGGTGACTTTCAGTTGGGTCATGATATTGAGATCGCCAATCCTGATCATGTGATTGCAAATCTCAACGAGAATGGCAGTCTAAAAATTCGCGCAAAAGTCGGCAGGGGTCGTGGCTATGAACCTGCGGATCTCCGAAAGTCAGACGAAGAAGAAGGTCGCATCATTGGCAGCCTGTTACTTGATGCTTCTTTTAGTCCTATTCGTCGAGTGTCTTACAATGTTGACAGCGCTCGGGTCGAGCAGCGTACGGATCTCGACAAATTGATTATCGATCTGGAAAGTAACGGTACATTAGACCCAGAAGAAGCGATTCGGCGAGCCGCAACTATTTTGCAGGAGCAAGTGTCATTCTTTGTTGATCTGAAACTAGAAAAAGAGCCGGTCGTGGAAGAACAGGAAGATGAAATAGATCCAATTCTCCTTAGACCTGTTGACGATTTGGAACTTACAGTGCGCTCGGCTAATTGTTTGAAAGCAGAGAACATCTACTACATCGGAGACCTTATCCGACGTACAGAAGTTGAGCTTCTGAAAACACCGAATCTTGGCAAGAAGTCTCTGACAGAGATTAAAGATGTACTCGCATTGAGGGGACTATCTCTCGGTATGCGATTGGAGAACTGGCCTCCGGCTAGTTTACGAGGTGATGACCGAGTACTCGGTTAGACTTAAAGATTTAGCGATTAGGAATATTTGCCATGCGCCATCGAAAAAGTGGTAGACATCTCAATAGAGACAGTTCTCATAGAAAAGCAATGTTTCGCAACATGGCTTGTTCTCTTTTGGAGCACGAGGTCATTAAGACCACTGTGCCAAAAGCGAAAGAGTTAAAACGCGTTGCAGAACCATTGATTACACTGGCAAAGAACGACTCAGTTGCTAATCGACGACTAGCCTTTTCCCGCACAGGGAGTAAGGCCGTTGTAGGCAAGTTGTTTTCAGAGTTAGGGCCGAGGTATCAGGAAAGACCAGGAGGCTATACGAGAATTCTTAAGTGTGGTTTCCGTGCTGGTGACGCAGCGCCCATGGCGTTTGTGGAACTGATCGATCGTCCTTTACCTGAGAACGATGATGACCTTGATGATGAAGAGGACAACGAGTAGTTTCACTACTCGCTGATCTCACACTGTAATACGGGTCGTAAGAATTGGCCCGTGAACGAGTGAGCGCATTGACTAATCTGCTCGGGTGTTCCCAATGCGATTATTTCTCCACCCCCATCTCCCCCCTCCGGACCCAAATCAACAATCCAGTCTGCGGTCTTGATGACATCCATGTTGTGTTCGATCACGACGATGGTGTTGCCGTTGTCGCGTAATCGATGAATTACTTCCAGCAATTGATCAATATCATGAAAGTGTAATCCAGTGGTTGGCTCATCAAGAATATAGAGGGTGCTGCCAGTATCTCTTTTAGAGAGTTCTCTGGATAATTTAACGCGCTGCGCTTCACCACCTGATAATGTGGTCGCGCTTTGGCCCAATTTTACATAACCGAGTCCGACATCTAGTAACGTTTGCAATCTTCTCGCAATCATCGGCACAGCAGAGAGGAACTCAAAAGCCTCTTCGACAGTCATATCCAATACTTCATTAATTGACATGCCTTTGTAGCGCACTTCTAGTGTTTCACGGTTGTAACGTTTACCTCTACATTCGTCACAAGTGACATATATGTCTGCCAGAAAATGCATTTCTACTTTAATAAGGCCGTCACCCTGACAGGCCTCGCAACGACCACCTTTAACATTGAAACTAAACCGACCAGGTTTATATCCACGAGACCTTGCTTCAGAAGTAGCGGCAAACAACTCACGTATGGGCGTAAAAATATTTGTGTAAGTCGCCGGATTGGAACGCGGCGTTCGTCCGATTGGGCTTTGGTTGATTTCGACGACTTTGTCGAGTTTCTCGAGGCCAATCGTCTTTTCATAGGGACCAACGGTCAGTGTCGTAGCTCCGTTAAGGGCTCGTGCAGCGATGGGGTAGAGAGTCTGATTGATCAATGTAGATTTTCCCGAACCAGATACGCCTGTTATGCACGTCATCAAACCAAGGGGTATGGCGAGGTCAATATTTTTTAGGTTGTTACCAGTGACGCCAACCAGATGCAGTACTTCATCCTCGTTATAAACATGCCGGTGCGCAGGAATCTCAATTTGTCGCTTGTGGGAGAGAAACTGACCTGTAATCGATAGCTCACTGGCACAGATATCTTCAACCGATCCAGTGGCGATAATTTGTCCACCACGGGTACCGGCGCCAGGACCGATATCAACAATATAGTCTGCGGTGCAGATAGCCTCTTCGTCATGTTCTACGATAATCACAGTATTGCCGAGAT
Organism: Pseudomonadales bacterium; assembly: GCA_029246605.1. GTDB lineage: Bacteria > Pseudomonadota > Gammaproteobacteria > Pseudomonadales > Azotimanducaceae > UBA7455. The sequence continues at coordinate 7,358 of JAQWMV010000283.1, forward strand.
CACGTAATCGCCTGAGTGTATTAAGTAGTCGTGCATTGTCCCGTTGGTGCAGGCCAATTGAAGGCTCGTCCAGGATGTAGAGAACACCGACCAGCCCAGCGCCGATTTGGCTGGCGAGACGGATTCGTTGAGCTTCACCACCGGATAACGTGTCGGCACTACGAGAGAGTGTCAGGTAGTTCAGTCCGACGTCCATCAGGAAACTGAGCCGTGCACTAATTTCTGTTTGTATTTTCTCAGCAATTTTTCCCCTTTGACCACTGAGCTTGAGACCGTTGAAGTAATCATATACATCACGGATGGATAGGTTAGCAATCTCTGGAAGTGATTTTTTACTAATAGTGACTGCGCATGCGTCGCGGTTCAGTCTGTTGCCTTTGCATTCTGGGCAGGATTGAGTGGAAAGATACTTGGCGAGATTTTCGCGAACTGTTTGTGAATCCGTTTCATGATAGCGACGGGACATATTCGGAATAATGCCTTCGAATGAATGCGCCCGAGTGTATTCGTCGCCTTTGTCGTTGACATAGCGAAAACTGATTTTCTCGTCACCGCTGCCAAACAGAACGGTTTGCTGAAAGTCGACGCTAAGTTCTTCAAAAGCGCTGGTCAGTGAAAACCCATAGTGCTTTGATAGACTGGTAAGCATTTGAAAGTAATAGACATTTCGTCTATCCCAACCGTGTATTGCCCCTTCAGCAAGGCTTAGCTCAGTGTCGTGAACGATGCTGTCGGGATCAAAAAACTGCTTTGAACCCAACCCATCACAAACTTTGCAGGCCCCCGCGGGATTGTTAAAGGAAAAAAATCTTGGCTCCAATTCTTCGATGGAGCGCTGACAGATGGGACAGGCAAAGCGTGCTGAAAACAAAAGGTCATCGCATTTCTTGCCGTCCTGATCATCACTAAAGGCGATAGCTGCAGTGCCATCTGATGCGGAAACTGCAGTTTCGAAGGAGTCGGCGAGGCGCACTCGAATGTCATCGCGCACCCGAAAACGATCAACGATGATGTCGATATTGTGCTGTTTGTTTTTGTCGAGTGTCGGTACGTCGTCGAGATCAGTGCTGATGCCATCCACACGAACCCGAACAAAACCTTTTGCTTTTAACTCGCTAAATAAGTGCAGGTGCTCGCCTTTACGCGCTCGGACGATGGGGGCGAGTAACATAAGGTTTTCACCTTCATCCAGCGATAGCACGTGGTCAACCATTTGACTGACTGTTTGTGCTTCAAGTTTGTTGCCGTGGTCAGGGCAGTGCGGCTCCCCAACGCGTGCAAACAGCAGTCGTAAATAGTCGTGGATCTCTGTGATTGTCCCAACAGTGGAGCGTGGATTGTGACTTGTTGATTTTTGCTCGATTGAAATTGCTGGTGACAGACCCTCAATGTGATCCACATCCGGTTTCTCCATGAGTGATAGAAACTGCCGTGCATAGGCCGACAGCGATTCCACATAGCGGCGCTGACCTTCGGCATACAGGGTGTCGAACGCAAGGGAAGATTTACCGGACCCCGACAGGCCAGTGACTACCACAAGTTTGTCTCTCGGAATCTCCAGATCAATGTTTTTGAGGTTGTGAGTTCGAGCGCCTTTGATTGAGATGCTATTCATAAGGACAATGGCCAACGATAATACCGGTCAGGTGTGAAAGTGCAGGACAGACGATCGCCTTTATTATTGAACGAATTCGGCTAAGGTGCCTGTGCGATTGTGTTGGATTTGCTATGATGGATACCTGCTGATTAATTGATATCTTCCTACAAGCCTACTGACTTTTAGGAGGACGCATCATATAAGTTTGTTTTCTCCCAGGCAAAGTTCTGAAGAAGTCCATTACATGAATAGACATGAAATTCGCACCGCGATCGCAATCGCGGTTTTGTTCCTGGTGCGGATGCTTGGGCTGTTCATGATATTGCCCGTTTTACCGTTATTGGCAGATGAGATGGGTACACCGTTGTTGATCGGTGTTGCTATTGGCATCTATGGTCTGTCGCAGGCCCTGCTGCAGATTCCGATGGGACTTGCTTCTGATAGATACTCACGAAAGTTGGTGATTACCCTGGGTCTCAGTGTTTTCATTCTAGGTAGTGTAGTAGGTATGTTCGCTGACGACATGGCATGGATTATTCTTGCCAGATTCCTGCAAGGTTGTGGTGCCATCGCGAGCACTTTGTTTGCTCTGGTGTCCGATGTCACGCGAATAGAGCATCGTTCCAAAGCAATGGCGATCATTGGCGCAGGCATTGGCCTGTCCTTTGGGGTAGCGATTGTCATTGGGCCGCTGATCGCATCCTTCTTTGGCCTAAGTGGAATTTTTGCTGTTTCAGCGTTCTTGGGTGGCATTGGCATTACCTTGTTGTGGACTATTGTGCCGACACCAGTATCCATGAGTACCAATCTTGACACTGGCGTCGTCGCCGACAAACTTAAAAACACATTGCTCAATAGCTCGCTTCTTCCTATCAATCTGGGTGTATTTTTCCTGCACTATTTTTTGACCTCAAGCTTCCTGGTATTTCCGCTGATGTTCAGGGCATTGGGAATTGATGAGCAGTCGCACTCAATGTATTACCTTGGGATTCTCATTTGTTCGATTTTCCTGATGGTGCCCCTTGTCTGGTTGGCAGACAGAAAAGGAAAGTCCCGAATAGTCATGCAGGGAATGATTTTTACCTTATCCTTAGGGATGTTTGGTCTGGCGGTTGTAGAGGACAAAGTATTGGTCGTAGCATCAATGGTCGTGTTTTTTATTGCTTTCAATCTACTTGAAACGACGCTGCCAGCGCATATGAGCCGTGTCGTACCCGCTGGTACCAGAGGCACTGGCATGGGCGTATATTCTTCTTTTCAGTATTTGGGCACTTTGTTTGGTGGCATAGTAGGTGGCACGCTATTGGCCTATGGGGATATTTCCACAGTCATGTACGTCAATGTCGCCATTGGTATCGTATGGTTTGGTCTTTCGTTCAGTCTTCATAGCCTGAACGATATAGAAAGTAGAACCATTCCCCTACAATCGAGTGTGGGATCACCTGACAATAAAGTATTGGAAGGTTTATTATCTGTCCCTGGTGTGCTCGATGTAGTAATTCTTGAGCAGGAGCGAATTGCCTATCTCAAGATTGACAGTACAACCTTTAAGGATGCAGATGTAGAACAATTTACCCGGTAGCAAGCAAAGACAGGAGATAAACATGGCACGTGGCATTAACAAAGTGATTCTAGTGGGTAATCTGGGTCGTGACCCGGAGACGCGATATATGCCAAGCGGAAGCCCGGTAACTAATGTATCGGTCGCCACATCGAAGAGTTGGAAAGATCGTGAAACCGGTGAGCAAAAAGACAGGACAGAGTGGCATCGTATTGTATTTTTTAATCGCTTGGCAGAAATTGCTAACGAATACCTGAAGAAAGGTTCCAAGGTCTATATTGAAGGTGAATTGCGCACCAGAGAATGGGAAAGAGAAGGTCAAAAGCATTACACGACAGAAGTTGTGGCTAATGAGATGCAGATGCTCGATAGCCGCGGCGATGGCGTTGGTGAAAGTGCCGGTGCTGCAGCCAGGGGTGCAGCAGCTGCACCTTCCGGTCCGGGTGGTTCAGATAACTTCGGGCCACCACCGGCAGATGATTTCGATGATGATATTCCGTTTTAGTACAGAATAGTCAGGAATAGTACGGCGCCGAGCACTAGCCGATAGAGGATAAAGGGTAGAAAGCCAATACTATCAATCAGATTGAGGAACAGTTTGATGCATAGGAAGGCACTGACACATGCGATGGCGCTCCCCATGCCCATAGCGAACCAATCCACAGATGCATTGGACGTGACAAGGTCGATGGCCTTTAACAGGCTGGCACCGGCAATAGCGGGAATGGCGATCAGAAAAGAAATCCGGGATGCAGCCTGCCTCGTAAAACCCAACAGTAGCGCCATAGTCATCGTGACACCCGATCGGGATGCGCCAGGGATCAATGCAAGACACTGACTAAGACCGATCAACAATGCACCGCCGGGACCCAGGTCCGTTTGATGTCGTTGTCGTTTACCAAATACATCAGCAACAAGCAGCACCACTGCAAAAACGACCGTGGCGGTGATGATGACTTCTAAACCCCGTAGATTGAGTTCTATCCAGTATCGTGAGGAAAATCCAAGTACCAGGACCGGTAAACTTGCCACAACTAGATTTACGGCGAACCTGCTATCAGGACAGTGCCGGCGATCCTTTGCAGCGATAAGTAAGGCCCTGGTCAGCTTAAGGATATCCTCTCGAAAATAAGCGATGACCGCGATCAGTGAACCCAGGTGGATTGCCGTGTCGAATGCTAAGCCCTGATCCGACCAACCTAGAATATGATGCGGTAGCAGTAGGTGAGCGGAACTTGATATGGGAAGAAATTCAGTAATGCCCTGAATTAGAGCGAGCGTTAAAGTGTGCAGAAATTCCAAGATACGCAACCGAAAAATAATTTCTGAGTTTAAAGGTCACCTCTGGAATTGGAAAGGGAGTACTGTAAACTCCCAACATGGCTGAAATACCTTTATTCCCACTCCCTCTTGTGCTTTTTCCCGGCGGGCGCTTGTCTCTACAGATTTTTGAAACCCGTTATCTGGATATGGTGATGCGTTGTATGCGAGGCGATTCAGGTTTTGGTGTTGTCATGATTGAAGAAGGACGCCAGGTACTTGAAAACAGTGAGCGGTCACTGCCGAGTGTGAGTCATCAGGGTGTTTACTGCAAAATCATTAATTTTGACCAACTGCCGACCGGTATGCTGGGAATTATGATTGAGGGTCAGACGAAGTTTGTCATTCGAGATCAGTATGAACAGCCGGATCGATTAATGATGGCGGATGTGGAATTTCTGGAGACAGAAGAACCTCATGAAGTGCCGGACGAATTCGAACATCTAGTGAGAATTCTGCAATCGTTTGTGGAACACCAGGATGTGGTCAGTTTAGGCTACACCGTGGACTTCAACTCGGCGGTTGAAGTCGGTGCGAGGTTGACTGAATTACTCCCCTGCGCGGATGAAACCAAGCAACTATTGTTAGAGCTGAGAAACCCACTGGCACGATTAAAAGAACTGGGTAAGGTAGTCGCTGAAATGCAAGGGCAGCTAAGCAGCTAGTAATCGTTAAGGTTCCAGAATTCGGTAGTCAACATCCTCTCGCCATTGGCGTTTAGTCAATGGGTTGCTGGTACAACGCGCTGCGTCTTTGTGATCGAGGCAGGTGTTCATCACTCCCAGGGTTAAGAGTCTGCATGGCTGAGAGTGCGTGTTCGCCGCTCACCTTATCAATCTGTGGGTAGGCGGATTTGATGAGAACACCATTGCCCTTGCCCTGCGCGGAAAAGGGGAGTGAATCGTTACCACGCGCATAGTACATATAGATGGTACCCGGTGACATAAAGAGCGCCGCACGTTTTTGAGTAAACCCAAGCGAAGCGTGGCTACCTTTCTCGTTCTTCTCGTAGGTCTCGGTTTCGATGATCCTGGCGGATAACCAAATATCGCCGTCAATCGGATGCCTCAACACCTTTCCTAGGAGGGCCTGTGCCAGAAGTAGAGGTGGCTTGTCGAAAAACGCGTT
>JAQWMV010000049.1 GCA_029246605.1 Pseudomonadales bacterium
AATGGACTCGTGGCGTGTGAATCTTCAAGCTCGAAGTTCAACTGATCGTCTGTCGCAACGGTTGCGTCCATCATCGCAATATCAATGTGCTGGCCTTTACCCGTGCTTGATCGCATATGCAGAGCCGCTAGCAGACCGACCAATCCATGAAGAGCGGCATTGGTGTCAGCGAGAGAAACCGGGAGGTCAGATAATGGGGCGTCGGTACGGAATGTATGTCGCTCAATAAGACCGCCTTCAGCATGAATCACTGGTGCATAGGCCGGCCGGTGAGATTCAGATCCGCCATGGCCGAAACCGGATATGGACAGCATGATGAGTGCCGGGTTTATTTTGCTGAGGGATTCGTAGTTAATCCCGAGGCGTTCCATCACGTCAGGACGAAAATTCTCGATCACAATATCGGCATGCTTCACCAGTTCTTCGATCAACGCAACAGCGCCAGCTGCCTGCATATCGATGCAGACACTTCGTTTACCGCCGTTCCATTGATTGAAGTAACCGGACAGTCCACCGGTGACTTTGCCCCAGTTGCGTGATACATCACCTTCCGGCGGTTCAATTTTGACAACATCAGCGCCTAAATCGCACAACATGCGACCGGCAAAGGGGCCGGCTAGCACGCGTGAAAAATCGAGCACCTTGAGCCCGGCGAGTGGGTAATCCATCGTGTTCTCCTAAATATCAGACCAGTCAATCTATCACACCGTCACGACAGTCGCAGACGTGGATGCTTCTGCATGACAGGTCAGCTGCGTTCGTAGTATGTTGACGTCCTGAAATTTGTCGGAAAACGAGATGAGCGAATCATTTTACGAGGAAATTTTTGGGGTACGCGGCAAGGTTGCTTTGGTGACGGGCGGCACCCGGGCATTGGCTTAATGATCGCAGAGGGCCTGGTGAAGGCAGGCGCCAGAGTCTATGTGTCGTCGCGTACGGTTGCGGCCTGTGAAGAGACTGTGGCGACATTGTCGCAATATGGCGAATGCGTCGCGTTTCTCTCAGATGTAGCAACGCTGGATGGTTGCCAACAATTGGCGGATGAGTTCGCAAGCCGTGAGGACCATCTCAACATTCACGCGGTTCCCATCATCGTTGGTGGGAACCATGATGAGATTAAACTATTCACCAGTTTTAATCCGCTACTGGTGGAAACGAAATTCAGTGTTCCCGTTAGTATTAAGGATTCAGAACAATATGAACGGTATAGTCGATTTGATAGCGGTATGTTTCGCACAAGGGCGGTTGATGAACTGGGGGGGTGCTGCGCGATGCGGAGGGCCGAACGTTTGGATGTATCGTTTTGATGCTTACGATTGGCGCAATCTTGGGTTTGTCGATTTGAAAGACCTGCTAGGTGCCGCGCATGGCGTGGAATTAACCTTCGTCTTTGGCAATTTTCCGAATCTAGGCCGTCTGCTTTTCACGCCTTCCTTGCAGGATGAGTATGATTTGTTGTTCGCGACAATGATGTCCTATTGGGCGGAATTTTCGTGGCAGAGCCACCCCGGATTTGGGCGCGACGGTGAGGAAATATTGTGGAGCC
>JAQWMV010000052.1 GCA_029246605.1 Pseudomonadales bacterium
TGCAGAATCATCTAAAACACCACCAGTTCGCCGGTACGCCAGACGATCCGGATCTACCAAATTACAACGACTATCCACTTTCCACTCTCAGTCTAAAGCGCAAGATCACTCGGGACCTCACGGGTCAGGTTGGCTGGCGTCGCATGTCGTCCATCGCCCGATCCATTGCACGCTTGCCGCGACTGAAACCCAATATTCGACAAACCGTAATCCGATCACTCGCACTCAACCTGACTATGCTATTGGTGATGTCCGCGCTCGGCGTTCCTTGGCTTTTCCTGCTCTGGGTCACGGCGTTCATGACTAGCGACATGCTGGTCACACGTATTCGTCAAATCGCCGAACATGCTGCCGTGCCTGATCACTTCAATATTGATGTACGTTTCAATACTCGCACGATCTATATTTCACCACTGGAGCGTTTGCTGATCGCGCCGCATCAGACCAGCTTTCACCTGGAACACCATCTGATGGCCTCGGTGCCCATCTACAATCTTCGCCGCCTACATGAATTGTTGCTGAGTAAAGGGTTCTACAAAGGGGTCACCTTCTCAAGGGGATATCTGAATCTACTGCGCCAAACAGCGATAACGAACCCACACAGTTGACGCATTGCTGATATTAAAAAAATTGTCCTGTCATACTAGCATCGCCCTGACGTATATGTCATAGTTTGATCGCGTCATAATAATTATAAACTAGGAGCACTGAAAGATGAATATTAGCGAAATAGCAGGTTCGATCTCATCCGTCATTAGAAGTCTTGTCGGGTTAGGCTTAAGTTTAGTATTACTAGCACTGGTTATAGACATATTTGCCCCGGGGACCATGAACATTGTGAGCAATTTAGCTGGCTTGATTAACAGTTTCGTAGGCCAAGGACTTGTTGGCCTTGCAGCTTTGATAGTTGTTGTCGCAATAGCCGATAACAGCTAGATTCTCAAAAATCTAGGAGAAACTAATCATGAACTCCATTAAAGAAGCAATAGCTACGATAATAGGATGGTTGCGCAGCCTCTCAGAGGTGGGTATCGCATTAATACTAGCTTTCGTGGTAATCGATGTCCTCTTTCCTGGCACTACCCCCGTGGTCGAGAACATCGGCGTAATCGTTGGGCAGTTTTCGGAGCAAGGACTTGTTGGTCTGATTGCATTATTATTATTCCTGATGTTGTTTAAGAAATAATAATTATCTGATATAAAAAAGCGGGCTTTATGCCCGCTTTTTTTATTGCCTGACGATAGGTTAAAGATCAGTCGAAAATGATCACGTGACGCGCATCTTCTCCTGTCTTCAATGCATCAAGCGCCGCATTAACGTCACTCAATTTGATGTGTTTTGAAATCATTTCATCGAGATGAAGTTTGCCGTTCAAATAAAAGTCAATAAACCGGGGCATATCAATTCGAAACCGGTTTGAACCCATGTTGGACCCCTGTATTTTTTTCTCCTGAAGAAAATCAGGGCCGTGCAGTTCAACCATCGTCCCGACAGGTATCATGCCAATAACCGTCGCTGTACCGCCTGGCGCCAGCATACGGAAGCACTGCTCTGCAGTCTGTTTAAGACCAATAGCCTCGAACGAATAGTCACAACCACCCTGGGTCAGTTCTCGCACTGCTTTGACGACATCGACGGAGCCTCCATTAATAACATCTGTCGCTCCCACCGTTTTAGCTAACTCCAGTTTGGAATCCACCATGTCAATTGCGATGATCCGACCAGCGCCAGCGATTACCGCACCATTGATCGCCGCCAGACCGACTCCGCCACACCCAACCACTGCCACTGTCGATCCAGGCTTTACTCCGGCGGTATTAAACACTGCACCGACTCCGGTCGTTGTAGCACAACCAATCAGCGCAGCACGGTCCAATGGCATGTCTTCACGTACTTTCACCAATGCATGCTCGTGAATAAGCATCAACTCAGCAAAAGAAGAGAGATTCAAAAACTGGTGGATCGGCCGATCATGCTGAAACAGTCGTGACTGCTCCTCCGCATCACGATTTAATCCTTCCCTGTCGCACAACACCATGTGTCCTGTTAAACAGTTGGTGCAATGACCACAGAAAACCGACAAGCAGGTGATTACATGATCACCCTTTTTCACATAGGTCACGTCAGCGCCGACTTCTTCTACAATACCGGCACTCTCATGTCCCAGAATAGTCGGCAGTAGAACCGGATAGTCACCGGTCACGAAATGCAGGTCACTATGACAGACACCGGCAGCCACAGGACGAACGAGGACTTCTCTCGGACCCGGCTTGGAAATCTGAACTTCTTCAATCTCAAGTGGTGTTTGTTGCTCTCTAAGCACAGCTGCTTTCATCAGTCATTCTCCAATCAACACATCTGAATGTACGTGATTATATTGTTCGCATCAATCGCTTGACGATGTTTTGACAGGTTCGGTGACCTTCCCTATGCTGCCTGCCTTTCCTGACAACTAAACTAGGCAGCATGCTATGCATATCACTGATATTAAAACCGATAAT
>JAQWMV010000073.1 GCA_029246605.1 Pseudomonadales bacterium
CAGAGGACTTTTGAGCTTTTATCAAATGATGCTAAGTAATAAAATTTAGAACATTCAAATTACAACGCAATGAGCAGGCATCGATTTGAAAAATAAAGCAACGATGATTGAAACACCGATTGGACCCGAGAATCTAGCGCAACTTTGTAATAGTATCGCAGCGGAAATGTGTTCCCAGGGTCGCCTGGACATAAACGTTCTTGAAATCGTTGCGTTTGAGGTCACCAAGTAGACCGTAAAAGCGCTAGTTTTATACCTTAGAGATGAAGTCTGCCTTGGTAATTCACTGTCAGTGGCCTGCAAACAACACCCAGAGATTTTTGACGAATATTTTTGTGCCAAGATCGACGATGCAGAGAGGCGAGGGGGTAGTGATGTTCTCGCCAGTACGTTTTATCGGTTATCCGAATACCTGCAGTCGTCGTAAATCGACTGAGTGACTACATATTGCCGTAGTTAGGCCCGCCGGCACCTTCCGGTACCACCCAGTTAATATTCTGCGCAGGATCTTTGATATCGCAGGTTTTGCAGTGAATGCAGTTCTGTGCGTTTATTTGAAAACGTTTGCTACCATCTTCCTCTTCTAACACTTCATAGACCCCAGCAGGGCAGTATCGTTGCGCTGGCTCGTCATAGAGTGGCAGGTTGGTGTTGATTGGAATATCGGAATCTTTGAGCTGTAGATGACAGGGTTGGTCTTCTTCGTGTGAAGTATTGGTAATAAATACCGATGATAGTTTGTCAAAACTGATGACGCCATCGGGTTTCGGATAGTCGGGTTTTTCAGCTTTGCTGGCTAGCTTGAGCTGTTCGTGATCTGGTTTCGGGTCGGTCAGTGTAAATGGTAAGTGGCCCTGGAATACTTTTTGATCGATCCAAACAAGGGCGCTGCCGAGAAATAGACCAAGCTTGTGCATCATTGGCATGGTGTTACGCGCTTTGAAAAGCTCGTCGTGTATCCAGGATTTTTTATATCGCTCACTGTATCCGTCGAGCGATTCTCTACCCTCAGAACCCTTCTTGATAGCCTCGAAAACAGTCTCCGCGGCAAGCAAGCCTGACTTCATGGCCGTGTGTGAGCCTTTCTGTTTGAGATTGTTCAAAAACCCTGCGTCGTCACCGACGAGTAATCCTCCCGGCATGGTCAATTTTGGTAGTGACTGGTAGCCACCTTTGACTACCGCTCTTGCGCCATAGGACACACGAGTGCCGCCTTCAAGCATCTGGCGAATAATGGGGTGTTGCTTGAAGCGTTGGAATTCATCGAATGTGCTGAGATGTGGGTTCTTGTAACCAAGATCGATGATCAAGCCGACGGTGACCTGATTGTTTTCCAGATGGTAAAGATAAGAACCTCCACCTGTTTCGCCGGGGAAGTGACCTAATGGCCAGCCTACCGTGTGCATGACTTTGCCAGGAACATGTTTAAGTGGGTCGATGTCCCAGACTTCCTTGAAGCCGATGCCATAGTGTTGCGTGTCTGAATCTGACTGCAGGTTGAATTTTTCGATGAGCTGTTTACCGAGATGACCGCGACAGCCTTCAGCAAACACGGTGTATTTTGCATGCAACTCATAACCGGGTTCGAAGGAGGGCTTCTGTTCACCGTTCGCCCCGATGCCCATATCACCAGTAGCGACACCTTTAATAGCGCCGTCTTCGTGATACAAAACTTCACTGGCCGCGAAACCAGGAAAGATATTGACACCTAATGCTTCAGCCTGCTCACCCAACCAGCGACATAAATTACCAAGGCTGGTCGCATAGTTACCATTGTTATGCAGGTCGCCAGGAACGAGGAAAGAGGGCAGACGCATACCCTGGTGATCATCGACCAGATAGTAAAAATCATCGTTGGTGACTGGATTGTGTAACGGGGCTCCCATTTTCTGCCAATCTGGAAAGAGTTCATTCAGAGCTCTGGGTTCGACCAGAGCGCCAGATAGTATATGGGCGCCGATTTCGGAGCCTTTTTCCACCAGACAAACCGTGAACTCGTCACCGGTGTCGGCGGCTAACTGGGCGAATTTGATTGCCGTCGCGAGGCCCGATGGCCCGCCACCAACAACAACCAGGTCAAATTCCATGGACTCCCGTTCCATTTACCTAAACTCCACTATGAACTCAAAACGGCCGCTATTGTATGAAACTACAGCGTCAAAGGAAATCAATATGGTCTGTAAAGGCGTTGGTGTGGGCGTGCCGTCCTATTGATTATCACCCTATAAAACGTCAGAATACGCGCTTTTTGCAGAGCTGGGTTCTGGCCCGCTGGCCCTTAAAATACCCTTCATTCATACCCGCAACAATCAGAGGAAACCATGAAAGTTCTTGTAACAGCCAAGCGTGTTGTTGACTACAACGTTAATATTCGCGTTCTTAGCGACAATACGGGCGTAGATCTGAACAACGTAAAAATGTCGGTAAATCCATTTGACGAAATCGCCATTGAAGAAGGGGTCCGCCTCAGAGAAGCCGGTAAGGCAGATGAGGTCGTTGTAATTTCTATCGGTGTCAGTGCCTGTCAGGAGCAAATTAGAACAGCGCTCGCACTCGGTGCTGATCGCGGAATCCATGTTGAAACAGACGTGGACGTGCAGCCCTTGGCCATTGCCAAAATGATGCATGCCATTGTTGAGAAAGAAGAGCCCGGCCTAATTATATTGGGCAAGCAGGCTATCGATGGTGATAACAGTCAAACTGGACAGATGCTTGCTGCGCTTGCAGGCCTGTCACAGGCGACTTTTGCCTCTGAAATCGAGCTTGGTGAGGATACTGCGACGGTGACTCGTGAGATCGATGGCGGGCTTGAAAAAATCACGGTGAAACTGCCTGCAGTAGTGACCACAGATTTGCGATTAAATGAACCTCGTTACGCCTCTTTACCCAATATCATGAAGGCCAAGAAAAAGCCGATTGATACTTATACACCTGAAGATCTGGGTGTTGACCCAACACCACGGGTCACGACGCTTAAAGTAGAGCCGCCAGCAGAACGACAGGCAGGCATCATCGTTGAGACGGTAGATGAATTGGTTGATAAGTTAAGAAATGAAGCGAAGGTGATCTCATGAGCATTTTAGTTGTAGCAGAACATGATAACGAAACTATAAAAGCACCGACGCTGGTTGCCATTGCTGCCGCTGAGAAAATTGGCGGTGATATTGAAGTGTTGGTAGCGGGCTCAAATTGTGCTGCGGCCGGTGAAGCCGCATCGAACATTGCAGGGGTCAGTAAGGTACGCGTTGCCGATAATGATGTCTACGGTCACCAACTTGCTGAAAATATAGCAGCGCTTGTAGTGGAAATTGGCAAAGGCTATAGCCATATCCTGACGCCAACCACGACATCGGGTAAGAACTTTATGCCACGGGTTGCGGCGCTACTGGATGTAGCGCAAATTTCCGATATTAGTGGTGTTGTTAGCGAAGACACCTTTGAGCGGCCCATTTACGCTGGTAATGCGATTGCCACAGTGCAGACTTCCGATGCCATTAAAGTTATCACCGTGAGGGGTACCGCTTTCGATGGTGTCGCGACCGAGGGTGGTAGTGCCACCATCGAAGCGCTAGATGTCGTTTCGGATGCCGGTTTGTCGACCTGGGATCTTGACGAAATCGTTAAACTTGAACGTCCGGAGCTAACCGCCGCCAGCATTATTATTTCCGGTGGCCGTGGTATGCAAAATGGAGAGAATTTCTCACTTCTGGAAAGTGTAGCGGACAAACTTGGGGCCGCTATGGGTGCGTCCCGTGCCGCGGTTGACGCAGGGTTTGTACCGAATGATATGCAAGTTGGACAGACCGGTAAGATCGTTGCCCCGGATTTGTATATCGCCGTTGGTATCAGTGGTGCAATCCAGCATCTTGCTGGCATGAAAGACAGTAAAGTCATTGTTGCCATCAACAAAGACGAAGATGCACCGATATTCCAGGTGGCTGACTACGGTTTAGTGGCTGATCTATTTAAGGCCGTGCCAGAGTTCGACGCGTTATTGTCAGAGTAATCTAAGCCATAAAATAAAAAGGAGCCGATTGGCTCCTTTTTTGTTTTAGTCGATCTCATCGGAGTCGGGGGAGATGTTTTCAAACAAAGGCGTCGATAGATAACGTTCACCAGTGTCCGGCAGCATCACACAAAAGGTACTTCCTTCAGGCGCTTCCTTTGCCATTGATAGCGCAGCAAACATGGTGGCGCCGGAAGATATACCACAAAAGATCCCTTCCTCAGACGCTAGTCGTTGGGCCGTAGCGATCGCATCCGCATCGCCGATGGCGACGATCTCGTCAATCACGTCTTTGTTTAATACTTCGGGCACGAAATCCGGGCTCCAGCCTTGAATCTTATGCGGTGCCCATTCTTTACCGGATAGCAGCATGGCATTTTCAGGTTCAGCACTAACAATTTTGATGTCTGGTCGTGCCAGTTTGAGGACCTGCCCAGAACCCGTGACAGTGCCGCCTGTGCCCCAGCCACTGACGAAATAATCGAGGTCTCTGCCTGCGAAATCCTGCAGAATTTCAGGACCGGTGGTATTGCGATGGTAGGCAGGATTCGCTTCATTCTGAAATTGACGAGCGAGAAACCAGCCATGTTTTTCCGCCAGTTCTTCGGCTTTCTTTACCATGCCGGAACCGCGTTCTGCGGCAGGTGTTAAGACTAATCTTGCACCCAGTGCTTTCATGATCTTACGGCGCTCGATCGAAAAGGATTCTGCCATCGTAGCGACAAAGGGATAGCCCTTGACGGCGCATACCATGGCTAGCGCAATACCGGTATTACCTGAGGTTGCTTCAACAACAGTTTGACCAGGATCTATGGTGCCTCTTTTCTCTGCGTCTTCAATAATGGCAATGGCCAATCGATCTTTAACAGAAGCCAGGGGATTAAAAGCTTCAAGTTTTGCATAAATGTTCTGGTTTGCAGGACCTAATTTGTTGATCCGCACGACGGGTGTATTGCCGATCGTCTGTAAAACATTTTCATAGATCATAAATTGTCTCCTTGTTGTCTGTTTAGAGTTGTCTGCTAAAGGTCTGTCGTTAAGGATAGCTCAGTAAGCTTGCCATAACATGCTGCACTATTGTTTTGCCATCAGCATCGATGGCAACAGCAGTATTGATGGGTTGTGGTGTTGTTAAACCTTCTCCAGCAAATAGACCACGTTGATCACAAACAGTCTGTCCTCGAGTCAGCGTACCGTTACATTCCACATCGACATGCATATCTGCATAGCGAATCAGGTCTCTATGAGTATAGGGAATCACAGCGCAGACATCGTGAATTGGGGCAAATTCACGTTGATAAATCTTTGTTTGACGCTGCAAATAGTAATTGAGAGCACCACCAATTTCTTTTGCCAGTAAATTGTCAGCATCCTGCAACTTTTTTACCTGGGACCTGGCAATACCGAAGGTAGTCGTAACATTGAGTCCTGCCATTCGAATATGGATGCCACTGGCGAACACAATACTTGCTGCCTCGGGGTCTGCGTAGATATTAAATTCAGCGGCGGGCGTTGCATTCCCGAACGTAGTGGAGCCGCCCATAATCGATATCTCACCGATACGATCCTTGATATCCGGGGCTTCAGTGATTGCAGTAGCAATGTTGGTCAACGGGCCTATGGCAATAATAGATAAATTATCCAGTTTCCTCGCACTGTCGATGATGAAATCTGGCGCGTTGCCGGTTATGGGGGGCATGCTTGGCGCTGGAAGATTCGCACCATCGAGTCCGGTTTTGCCATGCACAGATTCACCGCTGTGTATCTCGCCAGTTAAAGGCGCACTCAATCCCCTGGCAACCGGTATTGTTAACCCAGCTGATTCCACAATGGCCAGTGCATTACGCGTTGTATTGTCTACTGTTGAATTGCCAAATACTGTCGTGATGCCGACCAGCGATAAAAATTTGGCTGCGAAAAGCAACGCCACTGCATCGTCGTGCCCAGGATCACAATCGAGTATGTATCGCTGGCTTTCCATATCAGTTTGGGAATTAAAAACGTTTTGCAGTGTACCAGTTAACGTCACGGGCGGTTTGATTCACCTGATCCGCGACATCGAGAATCAGCGCAAATAATGCCATCCGGATGTGCACGCCATTATCAGTCTGTCTAAAAATTGCCAGATTGGGGTTTTCATTGAGATCGTTGTCGAGTTCGTTGGCATCGCCGCGAGAATCGCGGGGCAGGGGATGCATGATGACGGTATTGGGCTCGCAGTTTTCTGTATAAACGGTTTGGTTGAGGCGAAAAAGACCCTTGTATCGGTCTGCTTCTTCCTGGGTTGGAAACCGTTCTTCCTGAGTTCTCGTCACATAAAGAATGTCGGCATGGCTGATACCAGTAGCCATATCGGTAGACTGAACAACTTCGTGACCGGCCATGCGAATTTCATCGATATATTCTGCCCCAAGGCCCAGTTCTTCAGGGGATATCAGCGTGAAATGCACTTTATCGTATAGCGAGAGCAGGCGGCATAGGGAGTGTACCGCGCGGCCATAGCGAAGATCACCAATAAGCGCGATGCGTAGTCCATCCACACCTTTGCCTCGACCGGCCATTTCTTTCTTGATGGTATAGAGGTCCAACAGCGCCTGACTCGGGTGCTCGTTAGAGCCATCACCCCCATTGATGACGGGTACGCGACTGGCACTGGCAAATTCATCAACTGAGCCCTCTATTTGATGCCGCATGACGATCATGTCGCTATATCCGCTCAGGACTCTGGCGGTATCGTAGAAAGATTCACCTTTGGCAATGGCTGAAGTCTTTACTTCCGTGGTTTCTCTGACTTCGCCACCAAGCAGGTTCCAGGCACAACCAAAACTGACTCTGGTTCGGGTGCTTGGTTCAAAGAACATGTTGCCCAGTATCGCGCCTTCCAGCACGCGGGTGACTTTCTGTCTATTGGCGAAAGGCTGCATTTCGTCAGCCACTTCAAATACCCGTTCTATCGCCGCTCTATCAAACTGAGACACAGAGAGGATGTGCGAACCTACAAAGTCCATAGTGTTTTTACCTTAACTAACGTGAATGGTGGCAGTGATTAGCGGTTCAATTTACAGCACGATCTCATAGCGGGTAAAGGGTCCTCACGGTACAATTGCGAACGAATGAAATAGAATAAATTAGCCCGTGTGATATGTGCTGACGTTAACTAGTAGTTCTGTGAACAAAAACAATTTACCTATATTAAATATATATGTAAAACAATAATATACAGCTTGTAACTAGAAATCACTTTGAGATTAAGGAGATCCTTTGGACAGACTTCCGTTTGGATTCGCACAACGCAACGGTGTGCTGCTGGACCAGCAGGACGGCGCCGTTTTATATAAAACAGGTCTGTCTCCCTTAGTGTTCGCTGAGGTTCAGCGTTTTGTCGGGCAACATGTCGCCTTTCGACAGGTAGATGCATCCACCTTCGACTCGGAACTTTCACAGAGTTATCAAAATGACTCTGACGAAGCCACACAGATGATTGAAGATCTGGGTGACGATATGGATCTGAGCAGCATCATGGATTCGCTACCAGAGACCTCTGATCTGCTGGAACAGGTAGATGACGCTCCCATCATCAGGCTCATCAACGGTCTGTTGACCGAGGGCGTAAAGCTGGGTGC
>JAQWMV010000081.1 GCA_029246605.1 Pseudomonadales bacterium
ATAATTTACTCAATGCTTCTGATGCCACTGCAGACTTTCGTTATCGGATCCGATCTTTGAATCTACCAGACAAACAGGCAAAAAAAATTAATGTCGAGTTTGCTTCATGATATCAGTCTGAAATCGTACCCCTCCTACAAGATCTATTGCAGAACTTGACTACCGCGAGGCCCAAACGCACTGCAATTCATCAGATGCCAGATGGAACTGACTATTACACGGCGCGACTGGTTTTAATTGCTGATGCAACGCCAACGGAGATACACAAGCGAGGTCAAACCGAAATAGATGAAATTCATCGCCGAATTACGCAGGTCAGCGCTCTAGAGTTAGACGTATTTCTTAACAAGACCCGTCAGTATCCAGCTAATTACAAACCTAATAGCCATGACGGCAGGCAACAATACCTGAGCGAGGCCTACGATATTATTGGTCAAACTCAGCACGACATCGCACTACCGCCACTGGTCGTAAAACGGGTAGACCCCTACCGCGCACATTATGCACCTTTATTTCACTATTTCGGTTCGGCGGTCCATATCAATCTCGATGATATGCAGCGATTACCACTCTATGAGATGCCGACACAGTTACGCTTTCACAGCATACCCGGACTACATTTTAGATCCGCCCGACGTGAACACAAAGCATCCAACGAACAGCTCATTGCCGTCGCGATCTACCTGGCCTGAGCTACTGACACTTCAAAGATTGAGGAGTTACTTTACCTGGCAGGTGAATTTGCACTTCTGGTCACCGATACTGGCATTCATATCCAAAAATGGACCGAATCCGAGGCCTTTACCTACCTTTTTGAGAATACAGCATTACCTGAGACAAGAATCAGGCAACACATTGATGAGATATTTATTGAGCCCGGCCGATGGATCTTGCCTGCCCTCGGACGTATGCAGATTCAAGCATTAGCAGCTCAACACAAGCTGTCTACGCAAACTATGCAGGATTTTTTGTTAGTTGCTGGACCACAATCAATCCCTAGCCTTAACTACCAGTTGAGCAAAGAACTACAACGTTGAACGCCAATTTTTCCTGCGGGAACGCCAAAATCACGAAGCAACCCACCGCTTTCGGTTCGGTCTACCACCACGGTAGGATGTTGCCAGAACTTCCAGTAACTGTAGCTCAAATAACAAGGAACGACCCAATGGTCGGTAACTAGATACCGCTTCTGCAAGCGCTCTAATGCGCTCATCAGTCACCTGTATTGCCGTACCGGTGATCTGAAACTCTCCACTACTGCCAGAGCTGTCGTTCATCGCGCAATGCAGACAAAAATAGCCGTTGCTCTGTAGATCCCTAACCTTTTGTGAATCAGGTTCTACAAACACAAAACAATGGGCTTCATCGATGATCGGGGTTACGGGATGCGCTCGCGGCCTTCCATCATTTCGAACCGTCGCAAGGTACGCTACCTTCCCGTCCAGGCGTTCTTTCCCAAACTCGGCCAACGCCGGAACCGCTTCACGTAATGCCAGCCAAGACACAGGACTCATAAGTATTCCTTATTCATCAGGTTGCACTACCGTTATTGAGGGAACCTACTGGGTCGATGCTAACCCCAAGTATTCTGGCCACGTCACCCAGATGGGCTGCATAGTTGCGCCATCGATTTCTAGACGTTTTATAGATGGGCGGTCGAACCTGTAAAAAACTCGCGGTTTTTACTACTCGTTCGGTCTCATGAAAATTCAAACATGCATCCTCAAATGTCAGGCCGCAAAAATCCAGCATTCTCCTGGTTTCACGCTCTGGATCCTCAAGCAAACTCTCATAGCGAATAGTTTGAATCTTACCAGGAAACATGACATCCCAATGTTCCATCAACCTATTGTAGTCATTATTAAAATGAGCAAGCTTGTGCATATCGAAGCTATACTGCAGGCTCATCGCCTCTTTAAGCTTTTCTAGCGTCGCTGACATCATTGACGGGGGTATCTAAGTTGAGCAATACCACCGACTTTCGCCGTTGCATTCAACTCAGCGCCTGACTTTAATTTTAAGCGCAATGGAACTGTGTCTCCGGGAATAAAAGGTTTATGCAAACCCATTAACATGACATGTAACCCACCAGGTTCAAAGTCCACCTGTGTTCCTGCTTTGACCAGAATTTCATCGGCATGCACCATGCGAGTCATGCCATTGTTACTAACAGAACGGTGCAACATTGCTGATTCCGCCTGTTCACTGGTGATTGAAACAACAAATTCATCAACATCACCACTGTTGATTAGGCAGCCGTATACCGCCGCAGATGTCATCCCACCCGGAGTTGCTCTTAGCCACGCGTTCGCGAAATGAATTTCGTCAGCAAACGCGCTCTGACAGCACAGCAACATTAATAGTATGAATCTCACCATTCACATCTCGACATCCAAAAACTGATTATAACATCTCGAAAAATAACTAAACGTAGGTTGGACCAGTGTCTACAATGTCATAGACTTGGCGCCGGAATCCGCAGAATACCATCATGACAAACGTATATAACCTTTTCTCATCCGGGGCCAAACAGGGCACCTCCTTCATTCAGGACGGCCAAGGCAATACACGTTACTCCTACGATCAATTCGACGCTTTGACATCGCAATACGCCAACCTATTGCGTTCATCAGGCGTCAAGGCAGGTGATCGAGTCATGGTACAGGTGGAGAAATCCCCTGAAAGTCTGCTGTTTTATTTCGCCTGCTTACGATTTGGCTGTATCTATCTGCCACTCAATACGGCCTATAAAGTCGACGAACTCGTCTATTTCGTGAACGATGCGGAGCCAACACTTATACTTTGCGACCCGAAAAGCGAAGCGCTGTTCAGGAAACTCAGCAACGCCAATATCTACACGCTGGATAACGAAGGCAACATCAATGCCGACCTTGATGACCAAGCTTTCGACACAGCGGACCGGCTTTCCGATGACGTTGCTGTCATCATCTATACCTCTGGCACCACTGGTAGGCCAAAAGGTGCGATGATCTCTCATGGCAATATTGAAAGTAACAGCAAAGTCCTTTCAGCAAGCTGGGGATGGCAATGCAATGATGTGATGCTGCACGCACTCCCTATTTATCATGTGCATGGATTATTCGTAGGATCACACCTGCCTGTGATGAATGGCAGCCCTATTATTTTTCTAAACCGATTCGACGCCGCCGCAATAGTAGAATTACTGCCTACGAGCACGGTCTATATGGGCGTACCGACAAACTACACGAGACTGCTCGCACAACCAGAACTCGGTAGAGAGTCCTGTAAAAATATGCGGCTCTTTATCTCTGGATCTGCGCCACTTTTGACTCATACTTTCAATGATTTTAATGAGCGGGCCGGACACACCATTATCGAACGTTACGGTATGTCAGAAACAGGGATGAATACCAGTAATCCACTTAACGGAAACAGGAAAGGTGGCACAGTCGGACCTCCCCTTGCCGGCATCATCTGTAGGATCGTTGATGATGAGGGTATTCCTGTGGCCAAAAATGACACTGGACACCTTGAACTTAAAGGCCCAAATGTCTTTAGCGGATATTGGCGCATGCCTGAGAAAACTGCTGCGGAATTTTCTCCCGATGGCTTTTTCAAGACCGGGGACCTGGCCAGCGAGGACGAGGATGGCTACATCTCCATCGTTGGCAGAAACAAAGACCTCATTATATCAGGCGGGCTTAACGTCTATCCAAAAGAGATAGAGACCTTGCTCGATAATTTCGATGGAGTTGCTGAATCCGCGGTTATTGGCTTACCCGATCCCGATTTTGGCGAGGCCGTTTCAGCCATCATCGTCACCGATGGCACAAAAAACCTCCAACCGGCAGACATTACGGCGTACGTTAAGGAGAAAGTTGCCAACTTTAAGGCCACCAAACATGTGTTTTTCGTCGATGAGCTGCCTCGAAATGCCATGGGTAAAGTCCAGAAAAATAAACTCCGCGAAATGTTTACCTAGCCCCGGAAGAAGATCAAACTCATGCTAGAATGTCCACGCGACTTAAAGCGATTACGTTGATGAACCTGGGTATCCTTGCCTCACATCGTGGCACTAATTTTCAAGCTATCATCAATGCCTGTCGACAGGATCAATTGAGCGCCAGCGTGACAGTTGCCATCAGCAATAACAGTAATGCAACTGCACTAACACGCGCCAAAAACGCCAACATTCCTGCCTTACATTTATCGGGAAAGACCCACCCAGACCCGGAACAACTTGATGCTGCGATTCTTGAGGCGCTAAAGGCTCACAACGTCGATCTAGTTGTCACCGTCGGATACTTAAAAAAACTCGGTAAAAAAACCCTGGCGCACTATCAAAACCGAGTCGTTAACATTCATCCTTCTTTGCTTCCTGCATATGGCGGCAAGGGTATGTATGGACAGAAGATCCACGCGGCGGTGTTACAGAACAAGGATGCTGAAACGGGAATTACAATCCACTACCTTGATGAGGAGTATGATACCGGTAACATTATTGCACAGGTACGAATTCCTGTTTCTGAGTCTGATACGGTAACCACACTGGAAGAAAAAATTCTGCTAAACGAGCACCCGTTCCTTATCGCAACGCTGAATCAACTAGTCCAACAATGGCCAAACCAGCAGGAGTAGCTATGCAATCCCAGGAGAGAAATCCCCGAGCCCCTATCGCCCTTATGACCTGTGAATCTGGACGAGAATTCGCAGAAGGAGTAGCCACGCTACTTGGCCATGATCTGATCCCCAGCTACGAGACCTGGTTCGCCTGCGGAGAGGGTAAGACAGAGATAAAGGCAAATGTCCGTGGACACGATGTGTATATCTTCCAAACGGTTGTCGGAAAACAGGACTCACGCAGCATATACGACCGTTTTGTCATGTTATTGCACGCCGTCGAGGCCGCGGCGCTCTCGGATGCCCAATACATTACAGTGATCGTGCCCTACTATCCTGGCGCGCGCCAGGACAAACGTAAAGGCAGGACCCGTGAGGGTATCAGCGCCGGGCTTTTTGCCCGAATGCTGCAGAGTGCAGGCGCCGACCGCGTAATGACGGTCGAAATACACAATGATGCTATCGCCGGGATGTTTAACCCCGCACAGGCACACCTGGAAAACGTGTTTCTAACCAGGCACATGGTCTCCTGGTTGCAGGACAACAACCTGACGGCTGATGTCGTCGTGTCACCTGACCTTGGTTACCTGGAGCGCGCTCGGGCCTATGCAGAAGTACTCAAGGCTGACCTTGCTGCACTGTCCAAAGAACGGGACTACTCCCAGCCAAACCAAATCTTTCGTTCAACGCTAATCGGCGACGTCGCTAAAAAAAATATATTGCTGGTTGACGACATCATTGATACCGCCGGCTCGGTTCAAGCCTCGATTGAAGAACTAAAACAACGGGGCGCGATGAATATTACCGTAGCCTGTGTCCACCCGGTATTTTCTGATCCGGCCTGGGAACGTTTACAGGCCGTCAAGGACGAGGCTGATAGCGCAGGATGGGAGTTCAAAGTAGTTGGTACCAGCGCGGTCTCGCATAAGAACACTCCAGACTGGTATCACTGCTTTCACATCGAGGCACTTGTTTCGCAGGTCGTCGAAAAAATAAACTCACGCGGCAGTGTTGCTGGTATCTAGTTCTTGACATCCTGACGCATATCCCTATATTTGCCGGATGACTTACGCCGTTCACACAATAATTATTAACATTATCCCAGGGGGGATGGTGGGATAACCTTTGTGTGAATCATAAAGAACCCGCCAACGGCGGGTTTTTTGCTATTTAGAGTCGTATTTTCTCAAATAAAATAAGGTATGGACGTGACAGGATCAACCAATCCACAAGACGACAATTTTTCTTTTGTCGAAGCCGAACATGCAATTCTGGAATACTGGAAGATATCCGGTACCTTTCAAAAATCATTGCAGCAAAGCGCAGATTCCAAACCTTACATTTTCTATGACGGACCACCCTTCGCAACAGGACTTCCCCACCATGGCCATTTGGTTGGTTCCATTCTTAAGGATGCGGTACCCAGATACTTCACCATGAAGGGCCATCATGTGAGCAGGCGTTTTGGCTGGGATTGCCATGGCCTGCCTATCGAGCACGAAATCGACAAAGCCTTAGGGATGTCTTCAATTGAAGCCGTCGATAAATTGGGCATCAAAGGTTACAACGACGAATGTCGAAAGATCGTCCAGCGCTATACCTCCGAGTGGGAAAAAACGATTACCAGAATTGGACGCTGGGTTGATTTTAAGAACGACTACAAGACCATGGATCCCTGGTATATGGAGTCAGTCTGGTGGGTAGTCAAACAACTGTGGGAAAAGGACCTTATCTATCGCGGTGAAAAGGTTGTTCCCTTCTCAACGGCCCTAGGGACGATACTGTCTAACTTTGAAGCCACCTCAAACTACCAGGATGTACAAGATCCTGCAGTCACTGTCTTGTTCAAACTCATCGACGAAGATGCCTACATGGCTGCCTGGACGACGACGCCTTGGACCCTACCCTCCAACCTTGCATTATGCGTCGCTGATGACATTCATTATGTGAAGGTGCATGACCCCGACAGAGATATCAATTTTTTCGTGGCTAAAGAAAGGCTTACGGAAATTGGCAAGGACAAACAACTCGAGGTCATTGAATCCGTGATGGGCAAAGATCTCGTCGGACAAAAATATGCTCCACTGTTTCCGTATTTTTCCGAGCTCAAAGATGAAGGCGCCTTCCAAATATTGTCCGATGACTATGTGTCTACAGACTCTGGCACCGGTATTGTTCATCAGGCACCTGCCTTCGGTGAAGATGATTTTCGTGTATTAAAGGCTCATGGCATCAGTGCGACAGTCTGCCCTGTAGACATGTCTGGCAAATTCACAGAGGAAGTTTCGGATTTTGTCGGCATGCATGTCAAAGAAGCTGACAAGCAAATTATCCGTTATTTAAAGGATAGCTCTAGCCTATACATACAAGATGTCATCAACCATAGCTATCCATTCTGTCCAAGATCCGACACACCGATCATCTATCGCACGATCGACTCCTGGTACGTCAGGGTAGAGCAAATGCGGGAACAACTGATCGCAGCGAATGATGCTATACGTTGGGTACCTGGCCATATCAAAGCCGGCAGAATGGGCAATTGGCTAGCTGGCGCCCTGGATTGGGCGATCTCGAGAAATCGCTATTGGGGTACACCGTTACCCATCTGGATTAACGACGAAACCGGCAATACGCTATGCATTGGATCTAGAGAGGAATTACAGCAGTACTCTGGTGTTCAAGTCGATGATCTACATCGGGAAAATATAGACCCACTAACGTTCACCATCACTGGTGAACCCGGGACCTACGGACGCATAGAAGAGGTACTGGACTGCTGGTTTGAATCTGGGTCTATGCCATATGCGCAACTACATTACCCTTTTGAAAATCAGGATGTATTTGAAGAAGGCTTTCCAGCGGAGTATATCGCAGAGGGACTTGATCAAACACGGGGCTGGTTCTATACGCTGATCGTATTAGGCACCGCACTATTCGGTCAGCATCCCTTCAAAAACGTCATCGTCAACGGCATTGTGATGGCCGAAGACGGTAAGAAAATGTCCAAACGTCTACGCAATTACACACCACCTGATGACCTGATGGAAACCTATGGTGCCGACGCGTTACGTCTTTATCTCATTAATTCCGGTCTGGTTCGCGCCGAAGAGCAACGTTTTTCCGATACCGGTGTTAAGGACATGGTACGACGCGCATTACTACCCTGGCTTAATGCATTCAAATTCTTCAACATCTATGCAGCCATTGACGGCTGGGAACCGAGTGCCGAAGTTCAGGCATCCGACAACATCATGGACCGTTGGATTTTGTCGCGCCTACAGTCTCTAAAGCACAATATTTCAACCGAAATGGAAGCCTACCGACTGTACAACGTAGTACCTGCATTATTTGAGTTCATAGACGATCTCACCAATTGGTATATACGACTAAACAGATCTCGATTCTGGTCCGAGGAGGATAGTTTCGATAAAGCGGCCGCTTACCATACGTTGTTCACGACCATTCATGAACTCAGTATCAGTATGGCACCCTTTGCACCTTTTCTCGCTGAAACGATCTACCGCGAACTACCTTTGGCGCCGAACGCTCCAGAATCAGTCCACCTGTGTCGTTATCCGGAAGCCGATGATGATCTGATACAACCTATGCTGGAGCAGGCCGTCACCCGAATGCAACATATCGTGTTGTTGGGTCGGCAGAAGCGGAATCAGGAAAAGGTCAAAATCAAATACCCCCTTCGTGAGCTCACCATCGTTCATGAGGACCAGGTGCTACTCGATGAGATCGCAAAGCTCGAGAACTACGTCAAATCGGAGCTCAATATCAAAGAATTGAGCTATTCGACGGATGAGAAAAAGTACATCAATCTCTACGCAAGGCCGAACTCGCCAGTACTTGGCAAGCGCCTTGGCAAGACGTTCAAACAGTACAAACAAAAAATCGAAGAGTTGTCAGCTACGGATATCGCGCTTCTGCAGTATTCAGGAGAGTTGTCCATAGATACAGAGGTATTTTCCCTGGATGACATTCTGGTGTTTCGAGAGCCCAAGGAAGGAACAGAAGCGCTATCTAACCGCTTTATATCCATCAACCTTGATGCGACGCTAACACCCGACTTGATCGAAGAAGGCCTGGCACGGGAAGTAATCAATCGAATACAGCGCTCACGAAAAGATGCAGGATTTAACGTCTCCGACAGAATCGAAATCACTTTTACAGCATCGCCTGAGTTACGAGCCGCGATCACCAACCATGAAGACCACATTCGGCATGAAACACTGGCATTAAAACTGGAGGAAGCTTCCTCAGAATTGCTGCTGTCATTTGACGTTGATGGCCACACCCTATCTCTTGCACTGGAAGTGGCAGGTTAACTGGTTAAAATTTGCTCGCTTAGCGCTCTGTCGACCTGATCGAGTAACTCGTCAACATTAAACGGTTTCTTAATGAAATGTGCATTGGGATCATTATTGATATTGCTGATCACTTGCTCTTGATGATAGCCGCTAATTAGAATCACTGGTGTTGTCAGACCCTGTGCCCGAATTTGTCGATAGACTTCCGTACCGGACATTTTGGGCGTCGTGCAGTCCAGTAGAAACAGGACATCGTTCGGACCGTTCTCAGCCACCATCTTCATGGCCTCTTTGCCATCTTCGGTTGACGTCAGCTCAAAATGAGCGCTCTCCAGAATCGAATGAATGAGGCTACGAATTCGAGGATCATCATCAGCGAGCAGAATCTTACCTTTGTTCTGGCTCGATGATCTGAACTGTGATCCCTGTTTGGACAACACCTCGGAATAAGACAACGCCGGGAAATAAACCGTAAACTCAGACCCTTCTCCCAGGCTCGACTCAACATGAGCGAACCCACCGTGTTGTCGGACAATCCCTGAGATGGAAGACAAGCCCAGCCCTTTGCTAACGCCTTTCTCTGAATAAAAGGGATCGAATATTTTGCTCACCTGCACAGCATCCATCCCCGATCCAGAATCTTTCACGGAAAGATAAAGATACGCACCAACTTCAGCTTCGCTGGCAAAAAAACTTTGTCTCAATCCAGCCGCATCGACTTCAGTCAGGCCGGTTGTAATCTGTATGGTGCCAGCTTCCTGATCAAGAGCATCGATGGCATTGGCAACCAGATTCATCAATACCTGACCCAGTTGCACCTGGTCACCCTTCAACCGAGGTAAGTCTCCGGTTACTTTCTGCACAAGACGAATTTTTCTAGGAACAATGGAGTTGATCATACTAGACATGTTGTCAACTACTCTGGCAATGTCCACCGACTCAAACTCTATCGCACCCTTGCCTGCATAGACCAACATCTCCGACGTCAGGTCCACGGCTTGCCTGGCCCCCGATATGACCATGTACAAATCTTTTCTCACGTCGCTGCTCGCCGGAAGTTTCTTCATCGCGAGACTTGCATAACCTAATATGCTGGTTAGCATGTTATTGAAGTCGTGGGCAATGCCGCCTGCTAATACTCACAGACTTTCCAACTTCTGGGCCTATGTGAACTGCAACTCGAGGCGCTTATTTTCGTGCCGAAAATTGGCCAACATGGTGTTCTTGTCCTGAAAACTGCTCATCATCTGATTAGAGGAAATCATCAATTGCAGTACACCGACGGAGATCACCAAGAGACAGATGAAGTGGTAGCTAAGACCGTACAATCCTGCATCTGGAGCGATAAAGGGCATCACCAGCTTCAATATCACATGTAGTGCCAACACCCCGGACAGAAAATATTTTGGTAACGATCTATCCTTACTCAATATCAGATAGTAAATTCCTGTACATAAGAGGATGACCGGACCTATTTCACCAAGCACCCAGTGCAGCGTGAGATCCTCACCGAGGGTTCGAGAGTAAACAGCGTTGACCAGAAATAACAGCGCGCAAGCCAACATAAGTTTGAAAGGTACCGCCCTACCCATCATGTGTGCCAGGCTGACAACAATCCAAATTGTGTAGATTATTTTCGCCACACTACCCACAAGTAGCAATGGCGTTAACGTTTGATTGGCCGCCCAACTGAAGAAGGCGGCCTGCGCTACCATTTCTGCCGCCAT
>JAQWMV010000104.1 GCA_029246605.1 Pseudomonadales bacterium
CCTGGCGGGAAGCCAATCCAGTGCCGCGGCCAACCCTGGCACAGGTAGCGGATCATATTGATCATATTCGCAGCGTTGCCGGTATCGACCACATCGGTCTTGGGGGCGACTACGATGGCATGCCGCCGGGCCCGATTGGCCTGGAAGATGTGTCTACCTATCCTGCGCTTTTGATCGAGCTGCTCAAGCGTGGGTACAGTGACAGCGATATCGCAAAGGTCGCGGGACTAAATATTCTGCGGGTAATGCAGGATGTGGAATCAGCCGCAGCACATATTCGTACAGTGCGAGCGCCCGCAGAGATCACTATTCAGGATTAGCAGCTGTTCCTAAGGTTTTTTAAGAATCAACCGCTTTTTCTTAGAATCAACCAAAGGGCGAGCACAATCCCGGGTACATAGCCAAACAGACAGAGCACAATATTGATAATCAGGTGTTTACTTGCACCGACTTTGATGAAGGCAGCGACTGGGGGTAGGATGATAGCGATGATGATCTATACTAGTTTGTTGTCCATCGGTTTTTCCTTTTTTTAGGGTCCGTGCTCTGAATCAATCTGCAAATTCTACTATATATGCTGATCCAACCAACAACGAGTCAGGTGAGGCGATGTTAATCGACATTGCCAGGTGTCGCGGCTTATTGCTGATGCTTTTGTTGACCGTGTTTTCCTGTCATGTGTTGGCGGATGAAGAAACCTGGCCGCGGGCCTGGTTTGAACCTGCGAAAACAGCCAGTGAATTGGGTGTCACGAAATTCTCACAAAGCCCGATGTTGGACTCACAGAATTTACCTCCAGTAGAAGAACGTCTTCCTGATGATCCAATGGTCATCGTCCCGCTGGCGGAAATTGGCCAATACGGTGGCACCGCACGAATTACAACGAACGAGTGGCTGACCTTTCCTAACGTGGAATCGGTTCTAACGATTTCGGCGGATATGCGCACGATTCTGCCAAATCTGGCGGAGTCATGGGAGGTCAGTCCCGATGGCAGGCGTATTACCTTAACCCTCAGAAAAGGTATCAAGTGGTCCGACGGTGTACCGCTGACCAGCGATGACTTTCTGTTTGTGTTCAATGATGTTTGGCTGAACAAGGAGTATGCGCCAGTAACGAACCGAATCATTGAGGGTGGCAAAGCGGTAAAAGTCACCGATCGAATTTTCTACTATGAGTTTGAAGAATCAAGGCCGTTGATGGTCAACTTTCTGGCCCAGTACGGCAATTTTATGGTGTACCCGGTGCATTATTATCGGAACTTTCATCCGCGCTACGTCGATAGTGAAACATTAAACCGCAAACTCAGCAGCATGGGTTATATGACGTGGATGGCATACTACGATGCGCTACGACGCCAACTCATAGAGCAGAGCGTGGATGCCCCGACGCTGGCTGCACACAAAGTTGTGCAACGTACACCCACGCTAGTGCGCTTTGAACGAAATCCATATTATTTTAAGGTTGATCCGTCCGGTCAGCAGTTACCGTACATTGATCGTGTCGATTCCCGGCAAATCGAAAACAAGGAAGTGATCGCTGCCATGTCTGCCACCGGACAGCTAGATTTTTCGGCATACGAGCTCAAGACCCAGGATATCCCACTCCTAAAACTGGGCGAACGTAGTGGTGATATTCGGGTGCTCATCTGGAACCGTCTACATTCGAGCGATGTGGTCATTCA